>NZ_JACHDY010000002.1:300000-600000 GCF_014201315.1 Edaphobacter lichenicola | reverse complement strand
ACGCCCGAAGTAGTCCTCTCTCTTGGGCCTCGCAGTGGATAACGATGGCTTTGCGATCTGATCGGGCCTGTCCGCATTGGCCGAGCCTGCACCCGTTTGCTGAACTCCCGTATAAACGGTAAAAGGTGTACCGCCAGACAGCGATGAAATACTGATCAACTGCCAGCCGCGAGTAAGTTTACCGCTCACGTGATTCAACGGGTGGATCGCATAAACCGGAAGAGACTGCGTGAGACTCAGTGAGAATGAATTCGTCGTATCGAATACTGACGGACCGCGTTCCGGGTGAGTATCGAAAGGATTCTGAGGCGCTGCCTGCGATGTTGCTCCCACGGTACTGGTGGCTGAGGTCCCGCCAACGCTACTGGCATCGTCGATCGACTTCGACCAGGTGTAGTTCGCTTGGAAGGCAGGTCCACCATGCGGAGTTTGACCCTGTCCGGAGACCTGTAGAGCGTTGTACGAGGAGTGCGAAGTCGCCGTCATCTCGCCTTCGGTTCCGAACCCGCCTACAGCCTGGCCGGCAGCATTGAATTTCGTATATGGAGCAAACGCTGCTGTAGCGCCAGGATAGGCGTTGGGAAATGCGACGCGCGGAAGCTTATAAGCGGTTGTGCCGACATAAGCGGCAGAGAGCGTCACTTGTCCTAGGGACTGTTCCAGGCCAAGGGACCACGTGCCGAGACCCGCGTTCCCAAAGTTCCTGCTGATCGCTCCTACGTTGAGCGGAGTTGTCTCTCCTTCGGAAGCATCTGCAATTCCTTGCTCGAGACGATCGATATCAACTTCTGTGTTGGCGGGGACATCGTTGGGCCGTCGATTGGCAAAGATGTCGGTACCGTCCGGCGTATAGACGCGGGGTAACTGCGCAGGAGTGAACTGAAATCCATAGGGGATAAAGGCTGTCGGTCCGGCCGTCACACGAGGGTAGAACACGAACGGCAGATTCCCCGTTATCATGTTGTCTTGCCAGATATTGGGGGGAATCGTGGTCAAAGCCGCGCCGGCATGGAGTACCAGGGTCGGGCGCAAGCGATAGTCAGCTTGCAGACGTGGCGCCCAATTGTTCATTCGCGTCCGGTACCTGGGTTCAGGATTAATCAAGAAAACCTGGCCTCCGCCAGGAGATGGGTAGAATCCGGAAGTACGGTGAGCCCGATCCGATATCGGCGTGTAGAGCTCGAAGCGCAGTCCATAGCCGATCGTGAGGCGGCTTGTGGTTTTCCAGGTATCTTGCGCGTAAGCTGCGATTGCCGTCCGGTTTATCGCAGTGGCACCAATATTTTGGCCGTTCGAGAAATAAGTAGGTGCAACAGCTCGTGTATACGCGAACACGCTTCCGGTAAGGAACGCTGACAGGGTATCAGGCAGAGGGTCTCCAATATTGATAGTGTGAGAACCGCTTGCCGATGTGATTTTACCTGCGGAGTACGCTGTTCCTCCGCCAAAGTCATATTCCCCGTTTGGGCTGGTTCCGAAATAGCCGGAGTCACGGTTCAGTCGAATCTCCGCACCAAGCTTGACCGTATGGGAGTGGCGCGAGAACGTTACATTCTCTCGAGCCTGGAATAAGTTTCCGTAGTCTCTGGAAACGGAACCGCCTGGGGCATTGAACGGCTCGAAGAGAGCGTCGTTGAATTTGACGGCTGGGTCAGTTGTATTGGAGGTTGGGAAAGAGGGTGTCGTTCGAATAGCACTGAGTGATGATTCGAACATGAGACTCGGCGATGCAGTGTGTATCCATGTCAACACGCCATTACGCTGGTGATCGACATATTCCACCCCGAAGCTCGGATCTATAACCGTTTGATCTGGATTCGTCGTTGGGCCGCTGAGATTGTCGAGAGAGAATCGCGCCATCCAGTGGTCCTTGGCGCCGCTCTGAAAATCAAGCCTGCCGGAAAACTGATCCGCGTCCGTATTCACTTTGGATGAAGTTGCGTATGTGTTCGCGCCAAATGTTCCAGCTGGATAATTAGGCAGCGGATATCGCGCCAGTATCTGGCTGATCGAGGAGTTCACCGGAACAAAGAGCGTGTCCCCTGGGAATGCCGTTGTATCCATGCCTGATCGCTGTTCTGCGGTTGGAACAGAAAGAACCTGGGTCGTTCCTAGGACTTGGCGGAAGCCTTGGTACTCGATGAAATAGAAGAACTGCTTACCGTTGCCGAGCCAACGGGAAATTGGAACAGGACCTCCATTTGTAAATCCAAACTCATTTCTTCTGAAAGGTGGAATGCGTCCCGGGCTTACCGGGGAAGGATGATCGAAATAGTTGCGAGCGTCGAGCGCGGAGTTTCGCAGAAACTCGAAAAACGATCCGTGCAGGTCGCTTGTTCCGGATCGAGTCAGGATGTCTGTATAGCCAGATGCGCCACGACCTATTTCAGCCGGCATGACGCCCGACGACGATTTCAGGTCAAGGATCGCGTCTACGTTGAAATTAGTGAACGTCCCGCCACCCACTTCGGGGTCACTGATGTCCGCCCCATCCAGCGAGAAAGTTGCCTCCACACCTCGCTGGCCGTTGATCGCGAACTGCTGGGTAAAATTTGAGGCTCCGTTGGTATCACTAGACGTTCCAGCAGCTAGTAGCAGAATTTGGCTAAAGTCCCTTTTATTGAGCGGGATTTCACTCACTCCCTTATTCGTGAGTTGATCGGTGTCAACTACTCTTCCAATCTCCGTGTTGACCATTTCCACTGAGCCGTCGCGGCCCAGCTTGAGCGTTACATCTACAGCCGCTGATGGGATAGAGACTTGGGTCGCGCTGCGGTAGAAGTTCCCAGCGGCACGAACAGTCACTGAGTAGAGGCCGGCATTTAGGTTTTGGAACGAAAAAGCCCCTTCTGTATTTACAGCTGCGGAATAGTGATTCGTACCCGAGTCGAGCAGCACCGTTCCCTCGTTTGCGGGCAGGAACCCGTCCGTGCGCAGCACGCCGTTCCAATTTGAGGTTGGCGCCTGCGCCCAAACAACAAACGAGAGAGCGTTATTACAAGGAAAAAGCATTCTCAAAACGACACAAAGCGAGAAAATGATGCCGATTCTGTATGAGCTGTTGGCTGACATGGGGAATCTCGTGACCACTTTCGTTCCGCGGAATCAGAAAGGATGACTCTATTCACTACGGCACAACGTCATAAGAGCTAACGGGTAGCAACCAATTCGTTGCTGGATAGATAACTCCTTTTGAAGGACTTACCCTAGGTAGCCACGTGATCAAAAAGGAATGTATGATACCCCAAATCCTAGTTGTCAATATGGAATAATGAGGGGTTGATGTTGGTCCCCGGCTCTATGCCGTCGCCGGTGGGTTCTGCGTCCCTGCTTTTGCGCAGCAACGCGTCGAGGTGGACGCAGCGCCGTCGCCAAACCCGAAAAGCAGGAAGAGAATCAGCAGAACTCACGATGCCATTGTTGCCACAATCCGAAAAAGAGGCTGGGCACAGTCTCGTGCCAGATACCAGTGCTGTCCGCGATCAGCTGAAACGGCTCCTTGCACACCCGCTATTCGCAAACAGCAAGCGCTATCCCGTGTTTCTGGCGTACACGGTCGAGCAAACGCTGCTTGGCAATGCGGGCGAATTAAAGGAACGGACGATAGGTGTGGAGGCCTTTGGACGTGAGCCAAACTACGATGTAAACCTTGATCCAGTAGTCCGTACGACAGCGGCCGAAGTCCGGAAGAGGTTGATCCAGTACTACTACAATACGGATCATTTCGGAGAGCTGATAGTCGAACTTTCGGTAGGCTCATACGTTCCCTTGTTCCGGGATCCAACGGTCTCCGTGAACCTCGAATCCGGATCGTTGGTCTCGCAGAGAAACGGGGCGACGCCTCAGGACTCTCCCATAACCGAGTCTAAATCTGCCGAGGCAGCCCTACCTCCTCCAGTGCTGGCCAGGCATCGATGGATATCTATCGCAACATTATTGTTGTTGGCCCTTTTCGCAGGATTCGGAATGGGCCGTATACAAATCCCTCGGAAGCCGTCGAACCTCGAACGCTTTTGGGAACCGGTGACAGCGGCTTCAGGCAAGGTCACATACTGCCTAGGGCAACCGATAGATGCGGTCGATCGAGAGCGAACAACGCCAAACGGAATGCCACTCTATGGCCGGCTCGATGTCTCGGACGTGATCACGTTGGCGCGATCTATCGTTCCCCTTGTCCCAAAGGGCGGCGATTTTCGCGTTGTTTCCGATTCAGAAATCGGCTATACCCAGCTACGCGAAGGTCCCGTCGTGCTCATTGGTGCCTTCGATAACGTTTGGACCATGCGGATTACCCAAAATCTACCTTTCGGATTCGAGTACGATTCGCAGGTGCGAAGGCTCGTGGACCGCAAGAGTCCCGAGAAGAGGTTTTGGACCCTCCAATGGCAGGTGCCTTACACAAAGTTGGCAAAGGACTATGCCATCATCGCCAGGATTCATGACAGGGTGACGGGCCAGCCAGTCATTATCATTGCGGGGATTCTAGGGGAAGGCACCGAAGCTGCCAGCGAGGTCGTCTTTAAGCCTGCGTACCTCGATGAGATGTTGAAGCAGGCGCCTAAGAACTGGGACCAACTCAACCTGGAAGCGGTGATAGAAACGAATGTCATCGAAGGCCACGCAGGCCCTCCCACCGTTCTCGCTGTCGAGACCTGGCGGTAGGTCACTATCCTCTTCATCGACAGCGCTATGGCTCCATGGTCGGCTGCGGCCGATCCCTCGAGGCGTGTCTCACTGATTTAGCCGTATGATACATGCCCAAAGACGGTCGTCCGCTTCGGTAGTAACTTCAAGCAAAATAGACAGTTATTGGAAAGCGCCATGCTCCTACCCGTTGGAGCTTTTACACCACCTTATTCGTATTAGATTCTGCAAACGTAGCCCTTCTCGCACTGCCGCGATTTCTTCTGGCTTTGATTCTCGCCAGCGCAGCGTCGCCGGGGCGACCTGGAGACACGATGCAGAGATGCAACTCGCAACTTCCCCTTTTGATTGTTACGACAGCCTTCCTGGGGGTCGTCATCGGAGTCGGCATCGCGCCGGCTCAGGAAACGAACCGGCCTTGGATGGATTCACACCTGTCTCCAGGGGAGCGCTCAGAGCTGGTTCTGAAACAACTTACTCTTGATGAAAAGTTGGCTCTGGTGCATGGCAACGGTATGTCAGGCGAGTCGCAGTGGCGGATGCCTCTAACCCCTCTCACCAATGGCGGCGCTGGTTACACTCAAGGTGTCGAGCGCCTGGGTATTCCTCCCCTGATCATCTCGGATGCCGGCTACGGCGTGAGAGCCAGTGGCGCGAATGGAAGATACTCGACGGCGATGCCTTCCAATCTCGGTGCAGCTTCGAGCTGGGATCCAGAGTCCGCCTGCCAATTCGGCGAAGTGATCGGCGGCGAACTTCGGGCTCAAGGTTTCGATGTGACTCTCGGAGGCGGCGTGAATCTCACCCGCGAACCCCGAAACGGGCGGACCTTCGAGTACGCAGGCGAAGATCCGCTTCTGGCCGGCACTCTCGTTGGAAATATGATGAAGTGCGAGCAGGGTCAACACGTCATCGGCGATATCAAGCACTACTCAGTCAACGACCAGGAGACTGGACGGTTCGTTGTGAATGCTGTCATCTCGAAACGCGTGATGCAGGAGTCCGATCTGTTGGCCTTTCACATTGCGATCTCTATCGCCAATCCGGGTGCCGTGATGTGCTCTTATAACCGAATCAATGGAGACTTCGGTTGTGAAAATTCCTACACGCTGCAGGATGTTCTCAAGAAGGATTGGGGATTCAAAGGCTTCGTGATCTCGGATTGGGGTGGCACGCACAGTACGGAGAAGGCGTCCTCTGCCGGACTCGATCAAGAGCAGCCTATGGCCGACTATTTCGGGCTGAAGTTAAAGGAGGCGGTAGACGCAGGGAGAGTACCTCTGTCCGAGATCGATGACCATGCTCGCAGGGTCTTGTACGCAGAGTTTTTAGCTGGAATCGTCGATGATCCTCCGCATAAGAGTGTGGTAAACGTAGAAAAAGGGCTTGAGGTTGCGCAGCGTATCGAAGAAAAGAGCATAGTTCTCCTAAAGAACAACCAGGCCGTGCTCCCAATCATTCCGTCCAAGGTCCACAGCATTGCAATGATCGGCGGCCACGCGGACGTAGGAATGATCTCCGGTGGTGGTTCTGCACAAGTTGACCCGCCGGGCGGCAATGCCATTATGCCCCCTGGTAAAGGCGGAACGCATTGGCAGGACCATATCTGGTTTCCGACTTCCCCCTTACAGGCGCTGCGAGCGAAGTTGCCGAACACAACGATTGAATTTAATCCGGGAACGGATCTGCAGTCAGCGGCATCTTTCGCAAAGACCGCGGATGTGGCGATTGTCTTCGCATATCAGTGGGAGTCCGAAGGTATGGACCTGCCGAATCTTTCGCTTCCGGACAACCAAGATGCGCTGATTGAGCAGATAGCGGCCGCCAATCCGCATACTATCGTTGTTCTTGAAACGGGGACTGCTGTTACGATGCCTTGGCTCGACAAGGTGGCCGGGGTTGTTGAGGTTTGGTATGCAGGCAGCGCCGGACACAAGGCGTTAGCAAACATCCTTCTCGGGGACGTCAATCCGTCTGGCAAGCTGGCGATGACCTTCCCAAAGGGAGAGGCGGATCTTCCTCGCCCTTTAGTCGTGTCCCTTCCTCCGAATGACGAAGGACAAGGACATTTTGCTGTGAACTCCGAAACGCGCGTCTCCAGCTATGCCGTCCACTACGACGAAGGTTCAGAGGTCGGCTACAAGTGGTACGAAGCCCAGCATAAGCAACCTTTGTTTCCGTTCGGTTTTGGCCTTTCGTACACGTCCTACGCGTATTCCGGCCTAAGCGTCGATTCATCCGCGAAAACAGTCCGCTTCACAGTCAAAAACACGGGCAAAAGGACAGGGACTGAGATCGCGGAAGTCTACGCCACACTTCCCAAAGAAGCTGATGAATCGTTCAAACGCCTGGTCGGTTGGAAGCGCGTCACTCTTGCGCCTGGCGAGTCACAGGATGTCACCGTAGCCATCGATCCACGGCAACTGCAGATCTTCGACGAATCGGAGAACACGTGGAAGATGACTAGTGGCGAATATGGCATCCTGGTTGGACCATCTTCAGAGAGCACCCCTTTGAAGGCAAACCTTCGGATCCATTGAGATCGATCGCTCGTTGAATTCACTCGGCGATGAACCTATGAGAACCGCAATGTATCGATTCCGCACCTTTGATGCTCGCGTGCACTGCTCTGTCACTGGCGTGGCCACCTACGGGCCAAGTCAGGACGAAACCAATTTCTCGGTGCCAAGGCCGAACAGATAACCTGCGCTAACGGTCACTATCAGCCAAGTTGAAGCTCGAAAGATAAGGGAGACCTCGCAAATGAACAACGTATCAACTCTGGGGCAGACGGGCAGCGCAGTTCAAGCTGACCGGACCAGCACCGGGAAAGAACACTTTGAAGTGCTGGATGGATTGAGAGGGAGTGCGGCCATCTTGATCGTTATCTTTCACGTCTTCAACTACTCATTCGGCTGGGACACTCCTCTGAGCCTGATGCACCACGCCTACCTGGCAGTCGATTTCTTCTTCGGGCTCTCCGGTTTTGTCGTCGCCTATGCCTACGATGACCGATGGACTCGAATGTCTACCCTCCAATTCTTTCGCATCCGGCTCATTCGGCTTCATCCGCTGGTGCTGGTCGGCGCAACCTTTGGCCTTCTCGGCTATCTTCTCGATCCCTTCGGGAAGGGGATAAACCACACCTCAACGCCGATGTTACTGCTGGCCTATGTGACCTCACTTCTCTTGTTGCCTTCTCCGCCAGTTGGGGGCCGACAGAACGAAAGCCAGGCACTCAATGGGCCAGCGTGGTCCCTCATGCAGGAGTATCTCGGAAATATCGCGTACGCTCTGATTCTTCGCCGTCTGCGTGCGCTCACGCTTGGAATCATCTTCGGAGTTTCCGGGCTGCTGCTCCTATGGGTCGGGAATATGAAAGGCTCACTGGATGGGGGCTGGGGATACCCGGATATCTGGATGGCACCCCTTCGGTTGACCGTCTCTTTTGTGATGGGCCTTTGGCTGTACCGTATTCAGGGTCGCATCCGCCGTCCCAAAATTGGACTCCTGGTTCTTTCGATTCTTCTTGTGGTCATCTTTCAGGCGCCGAAGTTCCCCAACGCAGGCGGGCTTTCCTTCAATGGTCTCTACGATGCTGCGTGCGTGCTGTTCTTATTCCCGCTCATCATTATCTGTGGCGCGCACTCTGATGCTGGTGCGGGCATGATGAGGTTGTGCAAGTTCAGCGGCAGGCTCTCTTATCCTCTCTACATCACGCATATCCCATTCGTATATATCATTGCGAACTTCGCCCATACGAGACATCCAGCCAAGTCCGTGCTATTGACTTATATCTTCCTGCTTCTGCCATTCGTGATCGCTTTGGCATGGCTAGTTCTTAAGTATTTCGATGAGCCTGTTCGTGCGTGGCTGACCCGCCGCTACGGCATAAAGCGGGCAGCAGCATAATGCCCGACATAATCGCAGCAGAGAAGCCGATTTATTTTCAAAAACGGAGGACGGAAATCATGATGTTGAAGAGGTATTCTGCAATCGCTCTTTTTTTTGTCGCATTCTCTGGTGTCATTTCCGCCGGGGCACAGACAAGTCCCTTCAGTGCTGAGGCCAAGCAGAAGGCCGAGTCTCTCCTGAAGCAAATGACTCTCGACGAGAAGGTCCGTTAACTCAATGAGTCGTCCGGTTTGGTGGCGCCTGGCATCGCTAAAGAGAAACCAGATGATCTGATTGCCAAAGGCGGGGAGGCTCGATTCTTTGGCAGATGGACGTCATGGAGATCAATCGCCTTCAGCATATCGCCGTCGAAAAGTCGCGTCTTCATATGCCAATCATCTTTGGTTTTGACGTGATTCATGGATATAGAACCGTCTTTCCAGTACCGCTGGCGATGGCATCTTCGTGGGATCCATCGGTCGAGGAGCAGGCACAACATCTGGCGGCACAGGATGCACGCGCTGCCGGGATTGATTGGACTTTTACGCCGATGGTCGATATTGCGCGTGACGCTCGGTGGGGTCGCATCGTGGAAGGTGCCGGAGAGGATCCAGTTCTTGGTTCCGCAATGGCTCAAGCACAGGTCCGCGGATTCCAAGGCTCGAAGCTTGGACAGGACAGCGTACTGGTGACCGTAAAGCATTTTGCCGGTTACGGTGCAGCCGACGGCGGCCGTGACTATGACTCTTCCTATGTGCCGGAGGAGTTGCTTCGCAATGTTTACCTGGTTCCTTTTCATGCAGCGGTTCAGGCTGGGGCTGGCGGAATTATGAGTGCTATATGGACCTGAACGACGTGCCGGCGAGTGGCAATCATTGGCTCCTGACCGATGTTCTCCGGAAGGATTGGGGGTTCCAAGGCATTGTGCTTTCGGATGCATTTGCAGTCGGAAACCTCGTTACCCATGGTTACGCGAGCGATGGCGAAGATGCGGCCTACAAGGCGATCACCGCGGGCCTAAACATGGATATGGCGAGTCTCACCTACTCACACAATCTTGCAAAGGTAGTGAAAGAGGGCAAAGTAAGTGAAGCCTACATCGACCAGATGGTGTTGCCGATTCTGGAGGCGAAGTTTGATCTAGGACTCTTCGACCATCCCTACGTCGACGAAGCTAGTGTCGATACGGTCCTGAACCGACCCGAAGGTATCGCGCTCGAGCGCAAACTGGCAGGGCGTTCCATGGTGCTGCTTCGCAATGAGAACCGAACTCTTCCCCTGTCGAAGGATCTGAAAAAGGTTGCCGTTATTGGCCCTCTCGCAGATGCTTCCCATGACATCGAGGGCGGATGGACGGTGGAGGGTCTATTCGGAAAGGGGTCCAAGAGTCATCCGGTTACTGTGCTTGCCGGTATCAGGAATAGGCTGGTGGTGCCGATGCGCAAATCACGCTTGTCGCCGGGCCTCAGCCGTCGAAGGTCTATACCGGTATGTTGGAGCAGTTTACAGGTACGAAGCCTTCACCTCCACCTACTCCTCAAGAAACCGCCGAATGGATTGCCAAGGCCAAGGCAGCGGCCGCCGACGCTGACCTCGTCGTGGCCGTGATGGGTGAAACGGCGAATATGAGCGGTGAAGCGGCTTCTCGAGCTAGCCTCAATCTGCCAGGAATCCAGGAGCAGATGTTAGAAAGCCGCTGTTGGTGTTGGCAAGCCGGTGGTGCTCGTGCTTGAAAATGGCCGCCCACTCGATATTCACTGGGCCTCTGAACACGTGCCGGCAATACTCGAGGCCTGGTACCTATCGCGCTGCGGATGGCACTCCCCAGCTTTTTGATTCTTCAATTCCGCTGGAGGCCAAGGTCGAACGTCGCCCTGTGCAGTTCCACCGCCAACTGCAATCCCTTGCACTGGACCTCCGTCTCGTTATGGCCCGCCAGTGGTTCGCGCTCATTGCCGATGTGGCGGATTATCGCACCGTCTTCACAACGGCCTATCCGATCGCAAAGCCGGATCCCACGCAGAGCAAAGAGGTCGAAGTCTGCTCTCATCCCGAGGTCTGGGAGACCTATCAGGCACTGGCTGGCCGTGCCATGGACGGCGGCGCGCTGCTCGAATACCTGTTAACCGATCCTGTGCATCACGCCTACGATGGCGTCGCCGGCATCGCATTCGGGGACCAGGGCGCTCTCGACATCGAGCACAGCGATTCATCGCGTGGGCCGGCAGATTTCTCACCGCGCCGGCGTCGTCCACAGACGATGCGTGGGTGCCCGATCACCTCGATTATCAATTTGCGGCATCGGCTCCCCTGCCTGACGGAACCGAGAAAGTCTACGTCGCCAACGACTACTCATCAGGCCAACTTGATTGGTACAGCCTCGATCTGGATGCAAGCATCAAGATGTTGGGCAGTGTTCCCGGCTCTGAGACGACCGGCTTTCTACCCGACAAGCCGTTCACCACCATTCCAATCCCTGTCTCCTTTTCAGGAATGCCCAACACGCGCTGGTGGACATTCGAAGATCACGCGACCAACTTCGGCGACATCGACGCCAGCACGACGGATCTGGCAAAGCTGCTCTTCATTGAGCTCGCTCTCGTGGACTCGAATGACTGGTTCGTGGTACCGTGCACGTTGCCCTCAGGTTCGCTGGCCCAGGTCCGCGGCATGGCTGTAACAAACGTCTTCGGCGAGCGCCTCTGGATTCAGGCAGCCGATCAGGGTGTGGATGAGGCATGGGGTCGCTGGAGCATGTTCACCATCAACATCCTCAACGCTCCCGCAGACAGCAGCTCGGCCGACACGACGCTTCTCATGCTGCCAACCCTGGCCTCGGCACAATACGGCCCACCGCAGGAAGAGGTGTTCCTGGTTCGTGATGAGGTCGCCAACATGGCGTGGGGGGTAGAAAAGACGGTGCCGCTGGCAAGCGGCATCAGCCGCCCCGGAAGCGAGGTTGCAAAGCAAACTTTCAACTACCTGCAGTCGCTGATTCCCGGAAGCGGAACGCCGCCGGCGCTGGCTGCCGCCGTTCGATACCAGGCCATGAACTCGGTGCCGGAAAACTGGATTCCCTTTATCCCAGTTCATGTGCCCAACAACAACCGGCAGATCCAGTTGCAGCGTGCAGCCATGCCGCGCATTCTGGTGGGCGATTTCAACCCGGCGCAGAAAGTGCAGCCGCTCACGTCGCTTTTGCGCGCTGGTCTTGACCTCA
This sequence comes from Edaphobacter lichenicola, assembly GCF_014201315.1. Classification (NCBI taxonomy): domain Bacteria; kingdom Pseudomonadati; phylum Acidobacteriota; class Terriglobia; order Terriglobales; family Acidobacteriaceae; genus Tunturiibacter; species Tunturiibacter empetritectus. Next base: position 588,242 of record NZ_JACHDY010000002.1, on the reverse strand, counting down.
TCCCGGCTCAGACGTATTTTCTGCACGAGGAAGAGGTCCCGCGAGCTGGCGCCCGCCTCACCCAGTACTACGCACGCGCGCGCTGGACGCAGGGCCAGGTGTACACGTGGTTGTGCGCGCAGAAGCAAACTGGTCGTGGAGAGGCTGCGAGCGGTCTCGCATTCGATCGCCTGGTCGACCAGAACCAGGCGGAGGGCTGACGAGATGATCGTCGTAGAGGGATGGACGATGAGAGGAAGATCTTCGAACCCTCCTTGGTAAGGACACACAAAGAAACAAGAACCCAATCACTGAGCCTGGATAAGGGTGATGTGTCTTCCGGCATCGTGCTGATCGGTTATTAGGACGACCTTTCCTGCTTGTGCGACAGCGAGGCCAGAATATACCGGAGGCACTTCTCTGAGCATTGTGTACAAGGATGTCACCTTTGTATCGGGGTTGAAGATGCGAATTGCGCTGGATGAGGAACCGCGGTCCAGATAGAAGATTCCCCTGGACGTAACCTGCCAGTATCCCCAATAAGCTGCAGATGGCTGCGCCAGAATTTGTGTCTCCGCTCCACCCGACGGTGGCACCCGCCAAATGCCATCCTCGTTGCCGCGCGTGTAATAAAGCCATTTGCCATCAGGCGACTCCTGCGGGACGATTCCGTCTCCAGTGGTCACAGGTTGCGGATCCCCTCCTACTGCCGAAACACGCCAGAGCTGCCATCGGTCGCCGCGGTTGGAGCGGAAGTAAATGGACTGATCGTCGTGCGACCATCGCGGAGTAATATCGTTCGCATCACCAAAGGTGAGCTGCTTTGGACGTCCGCCCGCAGCGGCGACGCAGAAGATGTGCGAGTGGCCTCCAGGGCGCGAGTCGAAGAGAATCTTGTTGCCGTGATTCGACCAGGAAGGGCTGCCGGTGAGCGGACCGGCCATGAAAGTCAGTTGACGAAGTTGGTCGCCCGCTCGCGAAGCGATCCATATCTCTTGGTTCCCCGAGCGTCTGGACTGGAAGGCGAAGAAGCTTCCGTCAGGCGAAAGAGATGGAGCTGAGTCCTGCTGGGTCGAGGTCAGAACGGCGTCTGACTGAACCGAACTCTCTTTGCCGGAAGTTTGCTGGAGACGCAGGATGCTCCAGATGGCGGAGCCCTGGGTGTAGGCAAGATCTCCTGGCTTCGGTCCAACCGCCGGTTGATAGGCATCCTCGGTGCCCACGGGCAGACGCTCCGGTGTCTTATCTTTCAGCCCGATCTTCCAAAGCCCGTACTTACCCCCGCGGTTGGAAGAGAAAATGATGGAGGAGCTATCCGCAGTCCAGGTGAGACTGTCGATGTTCATGTGATCGTGCGTCAGCTGGTGCAACTCGCCAGTCGCCGTGGACATGAAATATATGTCCCGGACGGCGGTTTCGCTTGCCCGCGTAAAAGCAATCCATCTGCCGTCGGGCGAATACGCCGGATTCAGATCTCCCTCCCAACCTGCGGGCGGCGTCGTGATGGACCTGGTGTTGAAGGTTTGCAGATCGAGCAGAAAAATAGAGGAGTCTGGAGCGGTACCGGAATGGTCCGGATAGATCAGCGACTTGCCCGAGGGAGCCCACGAAAGCGCACCTTGCTCCCAGTGGCTGGGCTGTTGCGGGATTAATAGTTTACGGGGAAGCGCCAGCGACTTGACGTTTGCAACCGAGAGACTGAGGCCCTCGGTCGATCTCGCGAGATAAGCAATCTGCCTCCCGTCCGGTGACCAGGTCGGACTGAACTGCTCGTCTGTATCGGAGGTGAGTTGCTTTACCTCTTCCGTACCAATGGTCTTGATATAAATCCGTCGAGAAGCGGTGTCCTCGGAGATCCAAACGAATGCAATTTGCTTTCCGTCTGGCGAGAACGCGGGTTGGATCTGTTCCCCGGCGTAAGAGGTTAATTGGATTGTCCGAAAGGAGACGGAAGCCCCGGTCAGTCTAGTTCTACTTTTTTGGTAGGACCACATTGCAAAAAGGGAGCCAAAGATCAGCCCCGCCGCGACGGTCCACCCAACAATCCGGCGCCGCTGCTGACTGGAAGCTTGGGAGGGGTGAACCGGGGCAGGTTCGGTAGTCGGGATGGGGGAACCTTGGATCGTGGGTGCGTCGTCGTGAACTTCCACGGCCAGCTCAGAGACGGGAGCTACCAGTCTGTAGCCAACTTTTGGGATCGTTTGGATGAAGTGGGGAGTATGAGGATCATCCTCTGTGATTCGCCGCAGAATGGAGATACATCGAGTGAGGACGTCGTCACCGACAAAGGTGTCGGGCCAGACTGTGGAGATCAGTTCCTCTTTGGAGACGACCCTGCCCTGCTGAGCAGAAAGTGTAAGCAGCACTTTCATCACTTTGGGCTCGATGTGGCGTACTAGTTCATCCCTTGTCAGTGAGTTGAGCTCTACCTGAACAGTCCATTCCCCCACCCTAAAATCTGCCCGGCGTTCTTCCACCCTGATTCCGCTTTCCTTCAAATTGCTCATTTAAAAATGGTTACCGCCCATCAGAAAACCCTCAGATAAGCATCACGCTCTCTTCAGGATCATCGCTCCGCCACCTGCGTAGGGTTCGCAACGTTCATTGTTGTCTTAAAGGAAGCCAAAGTGACTCAACTCAAAAGATCGTACAGTTTTGTTAGATTCGTTAATGATGGTTCGGGTAGCAACCCAATCCAGTCGGCTGCAGGTAAGGCCGTTCAATCGCTCTATAAGATTGTATTTGCCATGGTATTGGGCCTGCTGGCCTTCTGCCTGCCGGCAATCGCACAGGTCACATCGGGCACGATTCTCGGCTCCGTTCAGGATACATCGGGAGCCATCATCCCTGGCGCCAAGGTGACTGCAACCGCACGCAACCTGGGAGTTACACGCACGGTTACCTCCAGCGAGAACGGAACGTTCTCCCTCTCCAACCTGCCAGGAGCCACTTACCATCTGACGGTTACGGCCAAGGGGTTTGAGACGCTTGAAAAAGACGGCATCATCCTCAGCTCAGCCGACAAGCTGAATGCCGGTGCGTTTGTCTTGCGGGTCGGCGCCGAAGCTACCAGCGTCACAGTGACCGCAGACACTGGCCAACTTCAAATCCAGGCAAATTCTGGCGAGAGATCAGACCTCATTACCGGAAAGCAGCTTAACGACATTGCCCTCAACGGCCGCAACGTCCTCGACATCATTCGCGTCGTTCCGGGCGTCTCTGGGGTTGGATCCTTCGGCGCCTCAGGGACAGGCGGTCTCACCTCATACAGCGTCAATGGAACCCGGCAGAATCAGCATGACTTCACGGTGGATGGCGCTTCGAACGTCGATACCGGTGACAACGGCGGCACCCAGGTGACCATCAACACGGACGCCATCGCCGAAGTAAAGGTTCTCACCTCAAACTACCAGGCTGAGTTCGGCAAGGCAGGCGGCGGATCGTTTGTAGTCACCTCGCGCGGTGGAACCAACGACTTTCACGGCAACGCCCACTACTTCCACCGTAACGAAGGCTTGAACGCCAACGACTGGGTCAGCGATCACAACGGTACGCCGAAACAGCTTTACCGCTACAACACCTTCGGCTATCAGATCGGCGGACCGATCCTGAAGGACAAGCTCTTCTTCTTCTTCTCGAACGAGTTCTACCGTCAGCTCGTCCCGGGAAGCCTTGACCAGTATCGTACCCCGAGTCAGCTTGAACGCCAGGGCGACTTTTCGCAGAGCGTCGACAGTAGCGGCAACCCGATCCAGATCTTCAACCCGGCCACTGGAACGCAGTTTGCAGGAAACAAGATCACACAGGCGGCTCTAACGCCATCGCAGCAGGCTAGTTTCGCCCAGGTGCAGAAGATCCTGGCTCTCTATCCGACGCCAAACGTTCTCAATAACAACACCTACAACCGGCAGGATCCTCTCTCCTCAACGCATCCCCGTACCGAGTACATCGGCCGCGTAGACTACCAGATCTCTCCCTCCGAGCGTATATTCGCTCGCTACATCAACAATCAGGATACGCAGACCGGACCGATGGGCTCCTTCGGAATCCAGTGCCTCGGGTCGCTGCAGATCGCCGGTGGTTGCACCGATAAGCAACCAGGCTGGAACCTGTCGGTGGATCTTACCAGCACCTTGAAGCCTACTTTGCTCAACGAACTCACCGTGGGGCCGAGCGTCTATCGGTCCAGCATCACGGGTGTGAACGGCAACATCACGGTTGGCGCGAACGACATCAACCTCCCTCTGCTGTTTCCGGTCTCCGGAGGAACTTCGATTCCAGACTTTGGTTTCAGCGGCAACGGTCAGAACTATCCATTCACTTACTTCGGTTCGACGCCGTGGCATCAGGCAACGACGACGATCACAGCCAATGACAATCTGACATGGAGCCTGCACAGCCATACGGTAAAGTTCGGCGCCTTCTACCAGCGTGCTCGCAAAGACCAGATCAGCTACGGCAACTCCAACGGCCAGTTCAGTTTCAGTAACAACTGCACAGGCTCGCTGGGTTGCCTCAACTCCAGTGCCTCCAACAGCGGATCTCCCTTTGCTAGTGCCCTGCTTGGCTCGTTCTCCAGCTTCGACCAATCCAGCTCACGCCCCACTGGTTACTTCCGCTATAACCAGGTGGAGTTTTACGCACAGGACACCTGGCAGGTCTCGCCTCGCCTCACGCTCGACTATGGAGTCCGCTTCGTCTACATCCCACCGCAGTACGATGCTAAGAATCAGATCGCGCTCTTTACCCCATCAGCCTACGATCCATCCCAGGCAGTCTCGATCGACACCGGTGGCAACATCATTCCCAACTCTGGCAACCGACTCAATGGCATAACCTACGCTGCCAATGGAACGCTGCCGAAGGGCGGATGGAACAGCCGCGGCATCATGTTCGAGCCTCGTCTTGGAGCCTCTTACGACATCTTCGGCGATAACAAGGGTGTTCTGCGTGGGGGCTTCGGCATCTCGCACGATCGCGAACAGGGCAACCTGATCTTCAACACCGTCTTCGGCAACCCTGCTCTCGTCACTACCCCGACCGTCCCCTTCAGCACCATCCCGGAGATACCAACTGCTGCCCAGTCAAACTCCGGTGTGCTCAGCGGGATCTATGGCGCAGACGTGTCCGGTCAAGTTCCGACCGTGTACAGCTATAGCCTTGGCATTCAGCGCGAGATCCTCCATGAAACCACGCTCGATGTGGCTTATGTAGGGACACAAGGTCGTCACCTCGTCACAGCTCGTGACATCAACACCAACCCCTACGGCACAACCTTCAGCCGTGCCGCACAGGATCCAAGCCAGTTTCCCGGTGGCATCGTTCCGGCCGTCGAACCCAACCTTCCCCCCGAGTACGCCGCAGCCGGATATTCCTTCAGTGGACGTTACGCCTACACGCAGAACTTTCTCTCTCCGTATAAAGGTTACGGCCAGATGGAGTACTACAAGTTCGACGGCACCTCGAACTACAACTCGCTACAGGTCTCCGTGCAGCGGCGTTTTGCCCGCGGTCTCACCTTCGGTGGCGTCTACACCTGGTCCAAAACTCTTACCACCTCCAGCGCCGACGAGAGCTTCGTCGATCCTTTCAATCCGCGTAAATACAGCTACGGCGTCGCCAGCTACGACCGTCCCAACATCGGCGCGATCAACTACGTCTATGATCTTCCGAGCCTCGCCCAGCGCTTCAATGGACCTCACTGGCTCGGCTATATTACTGACGGCTACCAACTCTCCGGCCTCGCCAACATAATGAGCGGCCAGCCGGTTCGGAACGCGCTCTTCTCGCCTGCAAACCAGATCACCGGCGGCTCGCAGTACAGCAAAACACCCCCTCTGTTTGTAGGCGTGGATCACCAGGGCAATCTCATTCTGCCAACCATCGGCCAGCCGAACCTCGGAGCACCCGGCAGCCTGCGTCAAGGCGGCATGGTTACCTGGGACTCCTCCATCTTCAAAAACTTTCCCATCGGAGAGTCAGGCAAAGGACGTTCAATCCAGCTCCGCGGAGAGTTCTTCAACGTCCTCAACCATCCAAACATCCTGACACGCGACTACAACGCAAACCTCACGCTGCCAACCTACAACGGAAACGGAACTTTCACGCCGCTCTCCATCGCAAAGGACACCAACTGGGGTCAGCCCACCGCAGCCTTTGGTGCCGCCGGCCCCGGTGGTCCGCGCGTTATCCAGCTCGCCGCTAAGGTCTACTTCTAACGCAGCTTGCACCAGCCGGGCTATCGCCAAGCGCGATACGCCCGGCTTTTTTTATCCTGTTCACCGAGGAAATATTGTGCCCGCTCTCTCGCTTCGCCGTGTCACTACGCTTCTGCTTGCCGTAGCCTGCCCGCTGTCCGCACAAACCGTGCGCTCCTATCAGTCAACACCCGATCTCTCAAGCGCTCTTGAAGCACAGCCCGCTCTCGCCTTCACGGCCAAGAGCAGCGCATCACCACTTACGATCACCGTAAACGACAGCGAACGTTTTCAGACGATGGACGGCTTCGGCGCCTCCATGACGGAAGGCTCCGCATGGCTATTGCACGATCGAATGTCACCAGCTATGAGCCGCGATGTAATGACGAAGCTCTTCGACCCCTCCAGTGGCATCGGCCTCAGCTTCCTGCGCCTGCCCATCGGCTCGACCGATCTTTCGCTCAACCACTACAGCTATGACGACATGCCTGCAGGCCAACAGGACCCCGAACTGCGGCACTTCTCCACAGAGCATGAGAAAGACTATGTCTTCCCTGTGATGCGCGAGGCGCTGAAGCTCAATCCAGCCATCACAGTGATGGCGACGCCGTGGAGTCCACCCGCATGGATGAAGACGCACGATTCCATGGTCGGCGGCTCTCTTCGCGAAGACGACATGTCAGCGTATGCCGAGTACATCGTCCGGTCGCTCCAATCGTTTAAGAAAGCAAATATTCCGGTGAAGTACCTAACCGTACAGAACGAACCGCTGCATGAGACCGAAGACTTTCCCGGAACTCTCATGCTGGCGGACCAGCAGAAGCGCCTCATCGGCCGCTACCTCGGACCGGATCTCCGTCACGTCGGCCTGCAGACGCAGTTGCTCGCCTACGATCACAACTGGGACCATCCGGAGTATCCGATCGAAGTGCTCTCAGACTCTGCGGCAGCTCCGTTCATGGCTGGATCCGCACTGCACTGCTATGGAGGCGAGCCGAGTGGCCAGAGCGTCGTTCACGATCGGTTTCCAGACAAGGGTATCTGGATGACGGAGTGCTCCGGCGGCACGTGGCAGAAAAAAGCTCCGCTGGAAGTTACAGCTCATCTACTAATCGACTCTACCCGCAACTGGGCCAAGGCAGTGGCGCTTTGGGGTATCGTGCTTGATACAGACCACAACCCACACGCCGGCGGCTGCGGGACGTGCCGGGGATTGGTGACGCTCGATACGAAGCAGATGAGCGTCTCCTACACCGGTGACTTTTACGCGTTGGCGCAGGCAAGCAAGTTCGTCCATCCAGGAGCAACTCGGATCAACTCGACATCCTTCAAAAACGAGGGCCTGGAGAGCGTAGCCTTTCAAGATCTGGACGGATCGATCGTATTGTTGGTCCTGAACGATCGAAGCGACACAGCAAAGTTCGACGTGAACTGGAACGCAAAAACCTTCCACGCTGCTCTGCCACCAGGAGCGCTCGCAACCTACATCTGGTCTCCGAAACAGTAGCTCTTTCGGCCTGCAGCGTCGTGCGGCTGTCCACGTACCCTATCTCCTTGACGCGATCCGTATGCTCGAAACGACAGACCTGGTGCTGACTATGCCCGTTCGGATAGCCAGAGCCCGTTCTAGTCTGCTTGACTTGCCACGCGTGAAAGCGCCGAAAGAGATCCCGCCGATACGGTACTCGAGGTCTGGCACCCGTGCTTCGACAGCGATCTGCTACACACCTGGCTTCGAGAGACGGTGCGTCAGATCTTTTGCCCCGCGCCTCACTAGTACGTGAGGCGCAATATGTCTTCTTGTCATTGATCGTCAGATGACGAAAAGCGCGTCTCCAAGGACCTATGATCTGTTTGCTATTTTCCCGGATACTTGATCAAAAGCGGCGCGTGCCCGCTCTATCTCTTCAAGGTGTCGCTCTGCCCACATCCACACTTTGCAAAAGGCTGCGCCTAAGCTGAGACCCAATTCTGTGAGCTTGTACTCGACTCTCGGAGGAACGACCGGGTGCACTGTGCGTGAGATCAGTCCTTCGCGTTCCATCAAACGGAGGGTTTGCGTGAGCATTTTGTAGCTGATTCCCGGCACCAGTTCGCTGAGCCGCGTGAAACGTAGCTCTCCTCGTTCAGTAAGCACTTCGAGGATCAGCATCGTCCATTTGTCGGCAACACGACCGATCAGTTCGTTGACCAACGCCTCCACGCGAGGGTCAGTGAGCTCTGTATGGAGCCTATAGCTGGCTTCTCTTAAGCGGACTCTTGCAGTTTGGAATCGACGTGGTGTCACAGTACGTCCGTGGCAAGCGCGTTCCTAGCCCTGCGACCACCCTTTATTACGGACTGAACAGCGCCTACGCCGTGAGTCAAATCCTGTATGCGGCGCTGACCCTGTTTGCCATCCGGCACGGTGTTGTTGCGATAGCCAATCGTCCGGGCTATTGCCGGGATCGAAGCAGGCAAATCAGAGATTCGCCCAAGCCTCAGCAACGTTCTTTATGTGCTGAGTCGGCTAGCTCCTGGACTTCCATTCGGACAAATGGCGAAGATGGTGCAGACTGCGGGTTGATCTCCTCTACGAGCGGATTTGCCCTGCTCCTCACGACTAAGTGAGTACCGATATATCGCCAGATCGCTCGCCGAGAGGTTTGCTTGCGACTCTAGTCTTCGAATCCCTCCGCCCCGGCCATTACTCTTGCTATCGTGCGAGCACGCGCTTCAGTCCATCAACTAATCTCTCATTGTCTGCTTCGGAACGAACTGCGGCTCGCAGGTGCCCTGCCGCAAGTCCTTCAAAGTTTGTGCAGGAACGAAGCACGATCTGGTGTTCGACGAGCATCCTCTCCCAAATGAGCGGTGCGTCCATCTCTTTTGCAAATCGTAACAGAAGGAAATTAGTGCTCGAGGGATAGGTGATGATCTTCAAGCGAGCGAGTTCCTGCTCCAGCCAGGTTCGTCGCAGGGAGTTCTTTCTGCGAGTTTCCTCCGCATAGGCGTCGTCCTGCAAAGCAGCGCAGACCGCACTCGAGGCTAAAGTTGTAACTGGCCATGGCGCAAGCCTGCGATTCAGATCTTCTATCGTAGAAGTACTGCTGACGGCGTAGGCGACGCGTAATCCGGGAATCGCGAAAAATTTTGTAACCGAATGGAACACAATTAAATTCTCTTGTTCGACGGCAGCTTGTGTCAGGGACTCTGCTGGAACGTAGTCCATGAAAGCCTCGTCGATCAGCACCTTGATTCGGTGCTCTGCGGCCATCTCTATGAAGCGTTGCATCCTCTCCGCTTCGCAAAGCACTCCGGAAGGATTCTGCGGATTCGCCAGCAGAATTGCGTCGCACCCCTCTTCCAGCACAGCCTGCAACAGGGAGTCCAGGGCGTACGAGAAGCCATTTTCCTGGGAGAGGCAGTATGGAACGACCTCGACGCCTTCGTTCGCGAGCGTTCGCCGATACTCGCTGAACGAGGGCACAGGCAGAAGACAACGCGCAATCCTGAACGAACGCAGGGTGGCTTCGAGCAGCGGTACGAAGCCATTGGCGACGGCGATGTTTTCTGACAAGATCTTCGAGGTTTCCGCCAGCGTCTTCTTGAGTTCGGCGAGTTCAAGGTCAGGATATGCTGCCAGAGTGGCGGGGTCTGCTAAGGCTCGATTCAGGGCCGCGAGCGCGGAAACAGGGGGGCCCGCCGGGTTGATGTTGGCGCTGAAATCAACAAGTTGCTCGACCGGAACTCCATATCGCGCAGCGATCAGACGGAGTTGCCCACCGTGTACTGGCAAGAAATCCTGCGGAGGATTCTTCATCTTCGTCCTCTGCGCAGTAACAGTGCGACAACTGCTCCGACGGCAGAGACGACTGCGACTATCCTGATTGCCTGTCTTGCCTTGAGCGCATTGGGCGGCGGAAAATCCGCTCCGAGGAGAAACGCTGCCATTGGTTCACCAGCGTAGTAATTTTTCCCTCCCAGCCGAACATGCAGCGCACCTGCCATGGCGCTCTCTGGTTGTCCAGCATTCGGACTCTTGTGTTTCATGCCGTCACGCCACCATGTCTCAAGCGCTGCCGCAGGACTCGCATCTTCTATAACAGCTGCTGCAGCTATACCCAGAGCTGTCAATCGAGAAGGTAGAAAATTGGCGACATCATCCAGCCGCGCTGCGATCTTTCCAAAGTAAAAATATCTATCATCTGCATGGCCGATCATCGAATCGAGAGTGTTGATCGCCTTGTAGGCCATAGCAAGCGGAACCCCTCCGATAGCCATGTAAAAGAGCGGTGCGACGACGCCATCCGAACTACTCTCTGCAACGGTCTCGATGACAGCGCGGCTGATCTCGTGCTGATCGAGTGCCTGCGTATCGCGACCGACGATTCGTGCCAGCCTCTGTCGCGCCAGAATGTTGTCGCCTTCCTCCATAGCATCGACGACAGCAGAAGCTTCCTTGTGCAGACTGCGAGATGCAAGGCACGTCCATGCGAGCAGCATCTCCACCACGAATCCCAGCCGCCGGTCCCTTTTATGCGCCAAGGCAAGGGTCTTTGCCGTAGCTAGATACGCTGCAACGACTATGCCAAAGGTCAGCATTCCGCCGGCGGCAAGCTCTGCTGCGGGAGTCTGCCCAGGACTCCGCAGAATTCGCTCTCCCCTTTCTATGCCTTTGCCGATCAATCGAACGGGATGAGGGAACCATTCAGGATCGCCGGCTGCCCAGTCGAACAAATATGCTGCTGCGAGAACACGTCGACGGCTCATCGCGCCATACCTGCACGTCGACGCTGCGGGGATGCGTCTTCCGGAAGAGGGATCTCGTAAGACAGACCCGCCCAGTCGAAGATCGCTTTCATATCAAGCGAACTCTCTACCTCACGCGCCAGTCTATTCAAGGAGTCTTCCCGAAGTTGTTTCCATGGATTCATGTTCGTCGGTGCGGAGAGCTTGTGAAACCCGCGAGCGGCGCTGAGAAACTGATGACGGAAGCTGTCATCGTCGAAGATTCCGTGGAGATAGGTGCCGAAGACGCGTGTGTCAGCGCTGACGCAGCCATCTCTGCTTCTGCTGGAGGAGCCGTTCTCAGAGGAGAGAGTCGAGAAGTGCTTTGCTCCAGCCTCATAGTCTGTGCGTCCAATGTGAATTTCATATCCTGCGAGCCGGCTGTCAGTAATGGGTTGCCCGAAGAGAACCGCAACCTCTACCTCGCCTTTCGCATTTCGGGTCACCTTCTCGGTATGCATGACGGTGCTGATCGGCAGCAAGCCAAGACCCGCAACCGATCCCTCGCGCTCCATCCCGTACGGATCGTTGATTGCCTTGCCGAGCATCTGCATGCCACCGCAGATACCTGCAACAAGACCTGCCTGTGCATACTTTTTTATGGCGACATCCAAACCGGAGCGCTCCATCCAAAGGAGGTCATCTACGGTCTGTTTACTGCCAGGCAGGATGACTACATCAGCGTGTGCGATTGCCTCTGCTGTGCGACTGAACAGAAGAGAGACAGATGGTTCCGCCCGCAAAGAATCGAAGTCCGTGAAGTTCGAAAAAGAGGGCGGAGCAATCACAGCGATCCGCAAAGCGCGATCAGTCGATCGGTCTACAATCTGTTCTCCGGTCCACTGAGTTTGAGCCGACACCGACAGACCCAGGCTGTCTTCTTCTTGGAGCACAAGAGAAGTCAGATAGGGAACTACGCCGAGACATGGCTTCTTCACACGCTCTTCCATCATTTGTATGCCGGGTTCTAAGAGGTTTGCATCTCCTCGGAATTTATTGATGACGAAACCACAAACTCGCCGCCGCTCGTCGGGCTCCAGCAGTTCCAGCGTCCCCAGCAGTGACGCGAAGACCCCTCCGCGATCTATATCCCCAACTAGCAGACAGTTGGCATCGGCCATCTCCGCCATTCGCATATTCGCAATGTCATGCTGTTTAAGATTGATCTCCGCGGGCGATCCGGCGCCCTCCAGAATGATCACGTCGTACTGAGAGGCCAGCGAGTCATAGCTCTCGCGTACCACTGGCAGCAACTCTTCTATGCGCCGTCGATGATAGTCCACTGCCGTGACACGTCCCCAGATCCTGCCGCGCACAACCACTTGGGAAGACTGATCGTCAGACGGCTTGATCAAAATTGGATTCATGTGGACCGACGCGGCAACTCCGGCGGCCTCCGCCTGCAACGCCTGCGCCCGTCCGATCTCGAGACCTTCAATAGTCGCTGCGGAGTTCAACGACATATTCTGCGATTTGAATGGAGCAACGCGATAGCCGTGTTGCGCGAAGATGCGGCATAGAGCAGCAGTCAACAACGACTTGCCGACATGAGAGCCGGTACCCAGAACCATGATTGCTCGCGCTCTCACGACGCCGGCCGTCCTTGGTCCCATCGGCTGTCGTATTCATCCAACGAGAGCACACTCTTCAGAGGCGTTCTCGTCTCCCAGCCAGCGCGCTCCAAATCCGGGTCTGTCGCAAACGCGTCGACGTATCCCAGGCACAGATAAGCCACCGGGGTGATATGGCCGGGAATCTTCAGAGCCTCGCGCAGCAAAGTCGGTTCGAGGATACTCACCCAGCCCACACCGATGCCCTCGGCTCTTGCAGCGAGCCACAGATTTTGAATCGCGCAGACGGCTGAGTAGATTGCGGTCTCCGGCATCGTTCGCCGCCCCAACTGGTGCCCCTGGCTGCTCTGCGAATCACACACGATGCACAGATTCTGCGGCGCTTCGAGTATGCCTTCGAGCTTCATTCCCGCATAGCTCTGTTGCTTTTCTCCTTCGTAGCTCGCCAGCGCCTGCTTGTTGGCATCGAGAAAGATCTGGTGGACCTTTTGGCGCACGGCGAGTTCGCGTACGACGATGAATCGCCACGGCTGCATCAGGCCGACAGAAGGTGCGTTGTGTGCGGCTTCCAGCAGCCGATGGAGCAGTTCGTTTGGAATCGGCTCCGGTAGAAAGCCACGGCGCACATCTCTCCGCTCGCGAATAGCCCGGTAGACGGCATTTCGCTCACTCTCGTCGAAGCCCGTAGCCTTCGTCATTTCCATGCCCTTGACCACTTCGGGCCCGCGGTGTCGCCGCGGCGCAACCGTGCATCAACTCCTGCCTTTACTTCAATGAGTCTGCCGAAGAGCCAGATCACGTCGGAGAGGCGATTGAGGTACGAGAGTATCTCAGGCTTGAACTCCACACCACTGTTCGCAAGTCGAACCGCGTTTCGCTCTGCGCGCCGGCAAACCGTGCGAGCAACTTCGTAAGCGGCAGACTCGGTGTGCGCACCGGGCAAAGACCAGTCGGAGAGGATGCCTTCAGTCGCCTCAATCTGATGAACCAGATTGGTCAGCATATCAACGTCGTCTGCCAGAACGGATGGCGGGCTCTTCTTGCTCTCCGGCGGAGTAGCCAGCGCGGACCCTACTCGAAACAGCGTGCGTTGAATGGTTTCGGTCCAGTCATGGATCTCTTTATTCGTGCAGATGCTTCGGGCGAAGCCCAGAGTCGAGTTCAGCTCGTCGACCGTCCCGTAAGCTTCAACGCGTAGGTCAGCCTTCGAGATGCGAATTCCGCCGGCCAGTCCCGTCTGGCCGCCATCTCCTCGTTTTGTTGCGATGCTCATAGTCTTTCCCCTTGTCCTTCTTGAACTTCGTCACATGGCTCCAGCGACTCTTCCACGCGAATACGAATGACCTTGCGAAGAGCAGTTCTCTCGTAGCGCAGGATCATGTCGCTATCAAGAAAATCCGTGACCTGTGGAGGGCGATCAGAGAACAATTGCTCTTCATCAAAGAACCATGGGGCGGTTGCACCAAGTTCCGCGATGCTCCGGGCATAGATCACCACGGCAGGAATGCGATCTACTCCCGCCTGCAACAGATGGTAGGCGCGATGATAGCCATCGCGCAAAAACCACCGTCCGCGAAACTCAGCTACTTCGAAGAAAGGGCTGCCGCCATAAAGCGAAAGTGGCAAAGCTCCGCCCCCGCTCGTCTTCTGTGTAAATCGTAGCTGCAGGTCAGGATTGCTCGAGTGCAGGCCAATATCCAAGCGGTCGGTACCGCTGACGTTATGAACCAGAACATGCTCGGTGCTGCGTTGTGAGCCTACCGCGAGTGAGATCAATCCGGGCCAATCGCCTTGCACTGGTATGGTCGAAGCTTGCTGCGACAGACTAAAGATCAATCTGCGTTGAAATGCAAGCAGAAGGCGCAGGTCAACCACGCCCAGCATCCAGTCAAGCCCCTGATACTCCAAGTGCAGGTCTTCGTGTTGCGTTGCCATCGCGAGCAAAGGTTGAATGTCTCGTGTCTCTTGCTCGAGCAGGGCGGTGGCACTCGTGTAACGATCACGTTCGGCTAATCTCGTGCTTGCTTGTCTAATTCGTGCAGCCAACTCCGTCGAATCGAAGCCTGCGGCGTCGTCGCGGTAGGAGTATTCATCCAAACCCCAGGCGATCAACTCATGTACGTCAACCTTACGCGAAGTCATGAGCGCGCTCCGATGCTCTGCGTCTGGAGCGATGGTGCAACAGTATGCCGAACGATCGCACAGTAAGTTTTGGTCTGTCTCCAGGCATCGTCTTGACTGCAGTTGTTCAGCGCGCACAGCACGGTTCTCAGCACTCCCGCGTGCGTTACGACCGCGATGTTTTTCTTCGCCGTCTGCACAGACAAGAACTCCACTTCCGTCAACACGCGTTGTTCAAAGTGTCTAAAGGCTTCGCCGTCAGGTGCCGGCAGCATCGGATATTCCGCTATCCATCGACGAGCATAAACTGCATCCCGCTGCTCAATCTCCTGCCAGCTAAGCCCCTCCCATGTTCCGAAGCTGATCTCGCGCAGTGCCGGACGCGCATGGCATCCGACTCCGAACGCCTCGGCGATTGCGTTGGCGGTCGCCACGGCACGGCGCAGATCGCTCGTGTAAACGATGTCGATACTCTCCTGGCGAAGTCTGTCGATCAACTCGGAGATCTGTTCACGACCACGCGCATTAACCTCAGGGTCAGAGTGGCCGCAGAAGGTTCCTGCCATATCTGTCTCTGCATGACGAACGAAGAGTATCTCGCTCATGCGATCCATACCCCGCAGAAGTAAACCGCGATTTCGGTGATTTGGTTGGTTGCACCGAAGCAATCTCCAGTCACGCCATCGATCCTTCGATAGTAGAACCAACCACTCAATATCACCACAACGAGAGAGACAAGAAGAGGCTGCACGGAGGCACTTCGAAGAGCGAAGATCACTATCCCGGCAGCAACGAGTGAACCGAACAACAGCGAAGGGAGCGATGTGAGCCGAGCGATGCGCGCACCTTGTCCCTCCTGTTCGCGAGCGGGAGGGAGAAAATAACTGAGCGGAAGGGAACTCCATCGGCAGAGCACATGGGCCGAGATGACGTATGCGGCAAAGTGCTCCATCGGTATCGAAGACAGCAGTAGATAACGCGCCAGCAACGACAGGACAAGAGCGGTTGCACCGTAACTTCCAATCCTGCTGTCTCGCAGGATGGCCAACACCCGATCCTTCGTCCAGCCACCACCGAACCCGTCCGCGGTATCCGCAAGGCCGTCTTCATGCAGGAAGCCGGTAATCAGCACGAGGTAAGTCAGCGCGACCAGCGCGACAAGTTGGCGAGTCAAGTGCGTTATCAGCAGCTTTTGCAGTAGCACAGCTCCTGCACCGACGATCAATCCAACCAGCGGAAAGAATTTGACGGCGCGCGAGAGGGAATCGGACTCGAACGCAATCGCAGGCATGGGGATTCGCGTGAGAAATTGAAAGGCGACCACGAGCTCTTCACCAAGCCTGCGAATCTGTCCTGCTACGGTCAATCTTTGGCCTCGCTCACACCAGCAGATTCGAACGTCGCCATCTGGTTGTAGAGGCACATCGCGGACTCGAGGATCGGCATAGCGAGGACTGCGCCCGTGCCTTCCCCGAGGCGCATATTCAACGCGAGAATCGGCCTCAACTCCAGGTAGTCGAGCAGCGCCTGGTGCCCGGGTTCTTCGGATTGATGCCCAGCAAAAAGATAGCCGCGCACCTGCGGCACTAACGCAAAGGCAAGCGCAGCCGCAGCCGTCGAGATGAAGCCGTCAACGACTACCGCGATTCCATGTCGCGCTGCTCCGAGTATGAAACCAGTCATCGCGGCGATCTCCAACCCGCCGACGATACGGAGCACATCAACTGGATCAGGCAAAATGTCACCTGCCGCTTCTCCGAAGTACTTCTGCAAAACCGCTTCGATGATTCGGCGCTTGTGCTGCAAAGCCTCGGTGTTCAGGCCGGTCCCTTTGCCGGTAGTGAGCTCAACCGGTTTCCGGGTAAGGAGAGACGTGATGGCGCTCGCCGCCGTGGTATTTCCAATGCCCATCTCTCCAACAGCAACCAGGCTGTGCCCCTTCGCCTTCGAATCGTCAGCAAGGTCCAGTCCAACACCAAGAGCTTCCGTCAGTTCATCGCTGCTCATCGCTGGCTCCTGGATCATATTGCGCGTTCCCTTACGCACTTTGCGGTGCAGCAGATCGTCGATCTGATCGAAGTCCGCATCAACACCCACATCGACTACATTCATCTCGACGCCATGAAGCTTCGCGAGCACATTGATAGCCGCGCCATTAGCAAGGAAATTAAGCACCATCTGTCGCGTCACTTCGCTTGGATACGCGCTGACGCCTTCAGCAGTAATTCCATGATCGGCTGCAAAGATATAAACAGCCTTTCGTAGCGGCTCCGCATACTCACGCTGTCGAATCGACACCAACTGCGCCGCAAGGTCTTCCAGCCGGCCAAGGCTGCCCAGCGGCTTGGTCAATACATCCAGATGCGCTCGTGCTTTTGCAAGCCACAGCTCGCTGGGTGGCTCGATGGTCGACATGATGTTAGAGTCGCTCACCGCGCCGCCGTCTGCAGTGTGCGCGCTCGTCGAATTGCAGCGACAAGATCTCTCGCGATTGTGGGATTCGCCCGCAAGTGCAGATGAACATAGCTGGCCAGCACACTGCCCTGCCTAAACCCCTCGAGCTCCTCTTTGCCGGACATCGAGTACTGCACGCGATAAGTTGTTGCCACCTCTCCCCGTGAAACAAGACACGAATAGTGAAAGCTGTGCCCACGAACTGTGGTTCCTTTCACGCCCAACAGACAGTCTTCCGTGAACTCAACAGTGACGTATCCGAACTGCACGAGCTTGTCTGTCATCTGCATCGACAGCGGCAGCACGCCAGCCATCGCGTACGTCTCCCCATCCTGGGTGCTGAGGCTCCTGGACAGATAGATCATCCCACCGCACTCCGCATAGACCGGCCTTCCCGAAGCAGCGAAGGCACGAATATCCTTGAGCATCCCACGATTGCTGCTCAACTTTTCTGCATGAAGTTCGGGATATCCTCCCCCCAGATACAGCCCGTCCAGTCCGGTTGGAAGACACCTGTCGTGCAGTGGGCTAAACCAAACGATCTCGGCTCCCTGTTCGCGCAGCAGGTCCAGATTGTCCTCGTAGTAGAACGAGAAAGCGTGATCGGACGGTACGCCGATTCGCACGCCTTCTTCAGATTGAGAACGCCTTCCGCCGAAATCCTGATCCTCGTTCAGATCCAAACCACACTCCAACTCAAGCAAACGATCCAGATCGAAGAACTTTTCCGCGAGCGCAGCCAGTGTGTCGATCGCAGCATCATCACCAATCGCAGATTCCGCCGCACCCTGCAAGCCAAGATGTCGCTCAGGGATCGCAATCGTCTGATCACGCGGCAGCCAACCCAGAATCTTCGTTCTGCAGGTGGTCTCAATCGCCGCCCGCAGCATCTCGTAGTGCCGTTCCGTCGCAACGCGATTCAGAATCACACCCGCAAGCTGCAACTCCGGATCGAACATCTCAAAGCCGAGCACCACCGCCGCGATGCTTCGCGCAGTCTTTGCCGCATCGACAACCAGCACCACCGGCAGCTTCAGTAGCTTGGAAATCTCCGCGGTGCTGCCCGCTTCGGTGTTCCCACTCTTCCCATCGAACAACCCCATCATGCCTTCAACGACCAGAACATCCGTGCCCCGCGCTGTATCTCGCAGAACGCTGCGGTTCGCCTCTTCGCTCAGCATCCACGTGTCAAGATTGCGAGCCTTTCGCCCGCATATTCGAGTGTGGTGTCCGGTGTCCAGAAAGTCGGGCCCACATTTGAGCGGCTGCACTGCAAGCCCGCGCCGTCGCAGGCCCGCCATAATCGCAAGCGCAACCGTCGTCTTCCCCACGCCGCTCGCGGTACCCGAAATCAGCAGCCCTCTCACAGAGTCACCTCGAGGTGTCCCTTCAGGGCAAGCGGCAGTCCAGCTACCATCAACACCACATCATCGGCGACTCTCGCCACCCTCTGATTGATCTCGCCCAGCAGATCACGATAGCGTCGCCCTAACGGATACGCGGGAACCACTCCGCTACCCACCTCGTTCGAAACCAGCACAACCGAGCAACTAGCCGACCGCAACGCCTCGCACAATGCCTCGACGCGCCGATCCACAGCACCCTGATCATCACCTTCGGCCTCAAGAAGATTCGCCGCAAAGATCGTCAGGCAATCCACCACCATCACATCGCAGCTGAATCCACGCTGCGTCAATACCTGAACCAACTCCAGCGGCTCCTCCACGGTAGTCCACTCCGCTGGCCGCTCTTCGCGATGCCGGTCGATCTTCCTCTGCATCTCGTCGTCCGAAGCCTTCGCCGTCGCCACAAAGATCACGCGGCTCTCCCGCTCTGCGAGCTGCTGCGCATAACGGCTTTTGCCGCTGCGCACGCCGCCAAGAACGAGTGTCACGGAACTCTGGCGCATCTCCTGCATCGTTAGCTCCTTGCCCGGCATCTTTCGAAGCGATCGAACAGAGCGGGAATGAATTTAGGCAGCGCTCGGGCAGACCTCTGTTGCGGTCAGCGAGAATGCTCTCCAGCTCTCCCAGCGAAGCTGAATCAAGCCTGGTCGGCCACCGGCAGGTCTCCTGACTTACGCCTCATCGAGCTTTGACTTACCTTCCCAGGACAAATCCCCAGTGGCTTAGTACCAATCGTCAAAACTCTCGGCGCTTACAGTTACGGGGTAGCGACGGAGTCACACCGTCTTCCCAACACCAGTGTAGAAAAAGACTATCCCGGTCACCCCGCCGGGTCAAATCTTTACAGCTCCGCAACCCCAGTGAGACTTTCGCTCTTACCAACGATTCTCCTCGCCGCAACCCGAGCATCCCGAATTAGATCGGGCACGCCCACGCCACGATATCCGTTGCCAAGCAGCGATAGTCCATCGAGCACACTCGCTCGTGCATCGAGCCTCTTCATCCGTTCCAGATGCCCGACGGCATACTGCGGGAGGCTTCGAGGCCAGCGTCGAACCACAGTCACCTGCGGCTCCGGCAACGGCCCCAGAATCCTCGCCAGCTCCATCCGCGCCACTGCGGCAGTCTCGTCGTTACCGCATCGCATCAGCCGTTCGGCAGCTTTGCATCCAAAAAAGGCTCGCACTAACCGCCCGCCCTGCGGCACCCGGTCTTCAAACTTCTGATCGACAAAGGTCGCCGCAAGCAGCAGGCTATCGGAGCCTGGCGGCACCAGAAAGCCAAACCCAGGCGGAACGGGAAACTTCGCGGCATCAGGAAATCCAAATGCCACCACCACCGCGGAGCTTGCCTCCATCGCCATCAACGGAGCCATCTCCGCGTCCACCGGCTCCAGCAGAGAGCAAGCAACATCAATAGGAGCAGCCATCATCACGGCATCGAACCGTTCCACGCCGCGAGCTGTTCCCACCAGCCACCCTTCGTCGCCGTACGACACAAATCGCACCTCCGCGGCCAGCCGAATCCAATCTTCAGGAATCGTCGCGATCATACGATCCACCAGCGTTCCCATGCCGCTGCGCAGTGTAGTAAAGACCGAGTGTTTCTTCACCCCCGCATCACGCGCCTGCAGTGCGGCAATCAGACTGCCGTGCTCTCGCTCCATCGCGACAAAGGGAGCCATCACCGCCTGTACGCTCAACTTCGTTACATCGCCGCCAAACACACCGCTCAGCAAAGGCGCACCGATCTTCGTCAGCACCTCTTGCCCAAAGTGCCGCCGAACAAACTCCGCAACGCTTTCGTCCTCGTCAGGAGCCTCCGCCCGCAACTCCTCCGCTCGACCCAGCTCTTCGTGATAAGCCAGCTTCGCCCCCGCGCTAAACAGCTCCGAAGCACCCAACGAATCTAGATCGACCGGCACCATCATCCGCATACCATCCGGCATCGCCTGCAGCTTCTTGTCGACCAGCACATAAGTCTTGCGCGTTGCGTCATTTGAGGGCATCACTTCAGCGCCCAATCCAAGCTCTTCTGCCAGCTCACGCGCCCACGGCTTCTCCGTCACCCACGCATCGGGCCCGCACTCAATGACGAACTCACCTTCATGCACCGTCTCGATGATTCCACCCAGCCGCGTCGAGGCTTCGAACAACACCACCTGCAGCGATGCGCCGTTGCGAGCCTGCCGCGCCAGCTCATACGCCGCCGCCAGTCCTGCGACTCCGCCGCCAACGATTGCAACGCGCTTCATCTTCTCTCCAATGAAAACATCTGCTAATAAAAAGAGCGGAGAACAGAGCCTCCGCCGTCGGCCCTCAAGACAGCCTATACCTACGCCGGAACCATCACCTCATCGACGGTCGCCTTATATTTGCCGGTGACCACGTCCACCAGCGCCTCCACCAGCACCGGGGAGTCGTTCAGGCTCTCCGCCCGCCACAACTTCAGCCCCAGCTCGCTGGCCGTCTGACGAAAAGCAATGTCGATGTCGTACAGAATCTCCACGTGATCACACAGAAACCCCACCGGTTGCATCACCACGCCCACGTGCCCTTCGGCTTGGATCGCTTTGAGTGTGTCCTCCACTGTCGGTCCAATCCACGGCCCCCCACTCATGCCCTGGCTTTGAAAAGCGAAGTACCAATCGTTCTCGCGAAAACCGACTGCCGACATCCGCTCCGCCACCATCTGTGCGGTGCGTTTGGCCTCCACCGGATAAGGGTCCGGCGAATCCTGCACAGGAGTTCCTGGCCTCGCTCCCGCAATCGAAGCTTCACCAGTCATGATCGTTCGGCACGGCACGCTGTGCGCTGTAAACAACACAGGCACTCGCTGCCCCGACTCAGCGCAGGCCTCCGCCCACATCGGCCGCAGCTTCTCGGCAAACGCCTCCGCCAGCAGCGGACTGTCCGCCCATCCAGCGACAAACTCAACCTCAATACCCGTCGCCGCAGAGAGCACAGCCTTTCGGTAAAGTCCCACGCTTGTACGAGAGTTCTGCGGAGCCAGACACACGGCCTTGATCCGCGTCACTCCATCCCGCCGCATCTCCGCGACAGTGTCTGCAATATAAGGATGCCAGTTGCGCATGCCGACATATACCTTGCCCGCGCCCAGCACATGCTCCAGCATATGTGCTTGCACCATCGTCCACTTCGTCAGCGGCGGAGGCTCCAGCCCAGGCGCCTCCTGCAGCCCGATCTGCGCATACCGATGCTGCAGCTCTTTCACAACCTCCTGCGGCATTGCTCGCCCACCGGTCACCTTGCTCAGATACTCGGCCATCTCGCCCAGCATGTCCGGCGTCCCATGAGCCAACAGCAATACTGCGCTTTTAGCAGTCTCAGAACTCATCGTTGTGTCACTCCCAGCGCGCTCAGCTCCTTGACCCACTCCACCACGAGGATCACATTTTCGACCGGCGTCCCAGGCACAATGCCATGGCCCAGATTAAAGATGTGTCCGGGCCGTCCATTCGCAGCTGTCAGAATCTCTCGCACCTGCTCCTTCAAAACATCCTCCTTCGCAAACAGTGCAATCGGATCAAGATTGCCCTGCACCGCGCAGCCCGCGCCGACCGCTTTCCATCCCGCATCCAGCGGCGTTCGCCAATCCAGCCCAATCACATCCGCTCCCGTCTCACTCATCGCCGGCAGCAGGGAAGCGGTCTCCACGCCAAAGTAGATCACCGGCACTCCAAGCGTCTTGATGCGCTCGACCAGCTCCGTCGTCCATCCCAGGCAGTACTGCCGATAGTCCCGAACGCTCAGCTTTCC
This sequence comes from Edaphobacter lichenicola, assembly GCF_014201315.1. NCBI lineage: Bacteria > Pseudomonadati > Acidobacteriota > Terriglobia > Terriglobales > Acidobacteriaceae > Tunturiibacter > Tunturiibacter empetritectus. The sequence continues at coordinate 565,965 of NZ_JACHDY010000002.1, read as the reverse complement.
CACCCAGCTATCGAAGACCTGGATCACATCCGCGCCCGCCTCCACCTGCTGCTGCGCATAAGCAACTAAAACAGTAACAATCTTCTCCATCAGCAGCGACCACGCCGCTCCATCGGAGTACATCATCTTCTTCGTCTCGATGTAGTTGCGGTCACCACCGCCCTGCTTGCCGCCCTCAATCATGTACCCAGCCAGCGTCCACGGAGCCCCGCAGAACCCAATGATTCCCAGCTCATCCCCATCGGCACGCGGAGCAGCAAAGTGCGTCGCGACCTGCTCGATCGCCCGCGCAACGTACTGCAGCTCCTCCACGCGATCGGTCCGCAGCGCCTTCACATGCTCCAGCGTCCGCACCGGCGTATGAACCACCGGCCCTTCGCCTGCAACAAACTCGAAGTCCAGCCCCATCGGCGTAAACGGCAGAAGCAGATCAGCAAAGATGATCGCAGCATCCACACCCAGCCGCTCAGCAGCCGTAATCGTCACCTCGGCCGCAATCTCCGGCGTACGGCAGATCTCCAGCAGCGAATGGTGCTTCCGCACGGCCATATACTCCGGCATGTACCGCCCTGCCTGCCGCAAGAACCACACCGGCGTTCTGTCGACTGGCCGACGCAGACACGCCCGCACAAAGCGGCTGCCGCCCGAACCCGCCTCAATAGAAGTCACTGCCGCACTTTCCACAATCGCATCACTCAAAAGGCCCATCCTCTATAACCTTTTAAGCCTAGCACCCATGACTCGCCGCGCGAACTCGCATCAGCCGCGGCTGTTCATGACGCCGAAGAAAATCCCGTCAGTTTAGCGTCGAGTATCGCCCCAAAAAGCCTGGGCTCAGGCCTCAAGCCGGAACGTAAACTCTTCAATCACAGGGTTTGTCAGCACCTCACGCGCAATACGCTCCACCTCGGCCTGCGCGGCGCTCTGTTCCAATCCATTCTCCAGAGTCAGCAGAAAATACTTCCCCTGCCGTACATCGGCAACGCCGCGATATTCCATTCGCCGCAATGCATCTGCAACTGTCTGCCCCTGGGCATCCAGCACCGTTCGTTTCAGCGTGACATAGACATGAGCCTTCATCTTGTCTGATTATAGACAAGGTGCAGCTTTCGCCCTCAATCGAGGTCACGAACCCTCCGCCAGCCAAGCTCGGCCACAGAAACACAACGCCGACCGCCGCCTAAATTTTTATTGGACAAGAGAAGAGATCCCAGCCTTTATGACGAACTACTTGGAACTCCCCGTAGGGCCAAACTGCCCCGAGGTCATCAACGCAGTCATCGAGATTCCCTATGAGGGTGTCAATAAATACGAGTACGACAAAGATCTCCACGTCTTCCGCCTCGACCGCAACCTCTACTCCCCCGTCCACTACCCCGGCGACTACGGCTTCATCCCCAGCACCCTCGGCGACGACGGCGACCCCCTCGACTGCCTCGTCCTCGTCGACACCCCCAGCTTCTCCGGCTGCGTCATGCAGGTCCGCCCCATCGGCGTCCTCGAGATGCTCGACCAGGGGCTCGGCGACGAGAAGGTCCTCTGTGTCGGACAGGACAATCCACGCTACAAAGACGTCTGGAACTTCTCCGAGATCTACCCCCACATGCTCAAGGAGATCACGCACTTCTTCGCCATCTACAAGGACCTCGAAGGCAAGCGCGTCGAAGTCAAAGGCTGGCGCGACGCCTCCTTCGCCCGCAACAAGGTCCTCGAAGCCCAGCAGCGCTTCATCGACAACAAGACCAACCCCATCCCCAAGCCAGTCCCCAAAAAATAGCGAGCCCAGATCCCGACCAACGGGAGGGTCCAAGCCCCTAATCCTGCCGAGACCGGTACACAAGTCACGAAGTGACCGCACGAACCGGGGTGGCCTAGCGAAGTGGGCCCGTCCGGCAGGACAAGCCCTTCAGCGCCGAACCTCAGCGCGCCAAACGGCCCTTCCGCACCATCCGCGCCGCCAGATAAACCACCGGCCCCGCCGCCGCCACAATCGCCGCAAACTCCAGCGCCGGCAGCCCAGCCACGCGTTCCCCCCTCGCCGCCCAAAGCGCAAACCCGATCAGCACCGCCGGCCCAACCCCCATCCCCACCGCACCCCAAACCCCACCCGGCACCTTGAACGGCCTCGCCAACCCAGGCTCCTTCACCCGCAGCACCACCAGCGCCACAAACTCCAGCATCAGCGCCGCCCCATACAGCACCAGGTCAATCGAGATCAGCCGCTCAAACGACAACCGCAGCGCCAGCGCCCACCCCACCGAACACACCGCCAAACTCACCCACGGCACGCCCCACCTGTTCTTCCGCTCCATCACCTCCGGTAGCACCCCCTCCTCGGCCAGCGCATACGGCACTCGCGTATAGCTCATCATCAGCGCATTGAACATCCCCCCACCATTGATCATCCCGCCCAGCACCACGCACACCGCCAACCACGGCCCCGCCAGCTCCCTCGCCGCATCCACCCACGCCCCCGTAGAAAACCGCGCCGCCGGAATCCCCGCCAGCCCCACCGCCGCCAGCGGCAGCACATACGTCAGCGCCACCAGCCCCGTCGCCAACAGCATCGCCCGCGGATAGTTCCTCTGCGGCTCCTCCACCTCCTGCGCCACCGTCGACGCGTTATCCCACCCCATATAGTTCCACAGCGTCACCGACACCGCCCCGGCCCAATCCGCCCGAGCCAGGCCCCCGCCCACCCCCGAACCACCCATCCCCGCCATCGCATGCCCACCACCCATCAGCCCCTTCCACAACCCCACCGCCGTCAGTACCACAAACGGCGACAGCAGCACGCAAAACAGTCCCACCGACCCCTCGCCCACCGCCCGCGCGCCCAGCAGATTCCACGCCATGCACACCACCACCACACCCAGCGCCCACGCCGTCCCGCGATACCCCGCCGTCCACGCCGGTTCCACCCTCCCCATATACAGCACAAAGATCGTCGGGTAGATCGCCATATCGAACACGCTCGCCGCCAGGCTCAGCCACGCCTCCTGAAACCCCCAGAACTCCCCCATCGCCCGCCGCACCCACCGGTAGTACCCACCCTCCTCCGGGATCGCCGCCGCCAGCTCCCCCACCATCAAACTCGTCGGCAGACTCCACACCACCGGAATCACCAGCAGCAGCAGTAGCGCCCGCCCATACCCCGCCATGCCGATCACGTCTTCCAGCCCATACGGCCCACCCGCCACCATAAAGTAAGTCGCGGCAATCAACGGCAGCAGCCGCATCTTCCCCCTGCCCGCCCCCGCTCGTCCCAAACCCACCCGCCCCAGCGCCATTCAGTCTTTATATAGTCAATCCCGCACACCGCGAAGCCGAAGCCATCACGCACCCCTTCCGCTAACTAGCTGAATCGCAATCCGCGAGCAGCTAACTCGCGCAGCGAGCTGTCTTGCTATAATTGCCAAAGCCGGGCATCGCGTATACGTGATGCTCACCGCAACACAGACGGAGAGTTGGCCGAGTGGCTGAAGGCGGCGGTTTGCTAAACCGTTATAGGGCGAAAGCTCTATCGGGGGTTCGAATCCCCCATTCTCCGCCATTATCTTGTTTTAGGACACCCGAGCACATCCTAGGGAATTATCACAACCTCAGCAAATGCTGGGGTTTCGTGCTTTTACCCCCGACGCTTCTTTTCTCGACAACTCCGCATAGCCTTTCCTGTTAGACTGCGTCGTACAAACGCACTTCAAGAGAATTTGCTGGAGGCTCCCCTGAATTCTTCGTGTTCCATGCGCAAGGGCCCATTCCTCTTCGGAGTATTTCTCCTCACTTTTTCACTGCTTACATTTCAGATCATCCAAACGCGAATCCTTTCAGTGATCGCTTGGTACTACATGGCTTTTTTTGCGATCAGCGTAGCCATGCTGGGCATGACCGTCGGCGCGGTCTGGGTCTATCTGCGCCGCGAGCGATTTGAATCCGGCTCGCTGTCCATTACCCTGACCAACTTCGCCCTCGCAACGGCAGTGGCTATGCCTGCATCGGTCATGGTGCAGTTTTGCCTCATCACCATTACTTCGCTTTCGCTCACCACCGTCGTTTCGTGGAGTCTGCTTCTGATCTTCATGGCCATCCCCTACGCCTTCTCGGGAGTTGTGGTCAGTCTGGCGTTGACCCGCAGCCCATTCCCCACGGGACAGGTCTACGGAGTCGACCTCTTGGGCGCTTCGTTCGGCTGCATGGGAGTCATTCTGCTCCTGAATCTTCTGGATGGCCCGACCGCTGTGATCGCATCCGGCGCCGTATGCGGTCTGTCCGCTATAGCATTCGCCGCCAGCGCCCCCTCCGAAGATCGGCAACGGTTGGAATCAAGGTCCTGGTGGCGTCGTCCAATTCCCATCACAATCGCGCTCATGGTGTTCGCGATACTCAATTCAATGGCGCCTGTCGGCATGCGTCCCATTCTGGTGAAAAACAACTTTGAGACCTACGCCCTGGGCGTATACGAGAAATGGAACTCCTATTCCCGAATCGTCGCCAGCTCTCCAACGCTGCACTTCCCCGACATGTGGAGCGTCTCCCCTGCCCTTTCGGGGAATATGCGTATTATGCAGGCGGAACTGAATATCGATGGCGCGGCAAGCACCCCCATGTCCCACTATGATGGAACGCCAGACTCCATCTCTTTCCTGCAATACGATCTGACTAGCCTGGCTTACCGCCTTCCTGGTATCCGCAAATCTGCGGTCATTGGAGTTGGCGGCGGCCGCGACCTGATGACGGCTCACTTTTTTGGGGTTCCCGACATCACAGGAGTCGAGCTCAATCCCATCTTCATCAATCTCCTTACAAAGAATCCGTTCTATAAGAACTTCAGCAATGTGACTGCTGTGCCGAATCTGAAACTCCATGTCGACGATGCCCGCAGCTGGTTCGCAAGCACAAACGAAAAATTCGATCTCGTACAGATGAGCATGATCGACACCTGGGCGGCAACCGGAGCCGGCGCCTTCAGCCTCAGCGAAAACGGACTCTACACGCTTGAGGGTTGGCACGCCTTCTTCGGAACACTCAACGATGACGGCATCTTTACCGTGAGTCGCTGGTACAGCCCCGGCAATATTGACGAAACCGGAAGGATGATCGGGCTGGCGACAGCCATCCTCCTCGACTCCGGTGTCAAGGATGCCCGCCCGCAGATGTTCGTCGCCAGCGCCGGCAAAATCGCCACCCTTGTGGTATCGAAGAAGCCCTTCACTCCGGAGCAGCTGCGTATATTGCATCAGACAGTGCGCAGCCTCGGCTTCGACGTAGTACTGGCGCCTGACCAGCCACCGCAGTCTCCGCTTCTGCGCGCAATCACGGAGAGCCAAGATCGCGCCTCCTTGGATCACGTAATGGATGGAACCTTTCTGGACCTCAGCGTGGCCACCGATAACCGGCCGTTTTTCTTCAACCAGCTCCGTTTCCTCAGTATCCCGCGCGCAGCACAACGTTTCTTCCGCAAGACTCTCGGCGTTGGCGTCGTACTCGGCAATCTGACGGCGTCAGCGGTACTCATCATGATTCTGTTTATCTCGATCCTGGCGGTCATCGCCACCATCCTGGTGCCTCTCAGAGATGCGGCCAGGGCATGTCCATTACCCCTCGCCGTTGCCGGTAGCCTTTATTTTTCGCTAATTGGCATGGGCTTCATGCTGGCCGAGATCGCCCTGCTGCAGCGGTTCAGCATCTATCTCGGCCATCCCATCTACTCTTTAAGTGTGTGCCTGTTCAGCCTCATTCTGGCCTCCGGCCTGGGCAGCCTGACATCAGACAGGCTGAAGCTGGACTCACGAGGCAAATTGCAGACATGGGCCATTCTTGTCGTCGCCTACCTGGTGGCCATGGGCAAGATTCTACCCATCATCTTTCAGCACACCACCGGTCAGGACCGTCTGGTGCGGATAGCAATTTCGGTGGCCATCATCATGCCGCTCGGCTTTCTGCTCGGCTTTGCCTTTCCCACAGGCATGCGACTGGTCGAAGCAGTAGACCGGCAACCAACCCCGTGGTTTTGGGGAATCAATGGCGCAACCGGCGTTCTGGCATCGGTGTTGGGTGTGATGTTCAGTATGGCGCTGGGCATTCATGTGACCATGCTTTTATCCGCACTCTGTTATCTCGCGCTCATCCCGGCAGCCTTTGCTCTGTTACGAATGAGACAGCGAATCGTGTCAAGGGTTGCTGTTGCTGAGTTCGAAGGCGAGCTCCCCCGCGGCGTTTAACAAGATCCCCAGCCAGGTGCCCCACCCTTAGCTCACAAACAAACAACAAATCTCGGGTGCCCCATCCTTCGCGCTCTTTGCGAAGAGTGGGATGTAAACTGCCAGTACCGCCATGCCCACCGGCCTCAAACGCTTCCAGCAAACCACAACTCCACTCCGGCGCCACGGCTTTGTCCGTACCGCAAAGTTAGGTAGAAACGACAAACCCCTCACACATGGCGAGGGGTCGGCCGATTCTCTTCACCGTTTACGCGAAGGCTTCGCCAATCATCTCTTCGCTCTTCTTCCAGAGCGCAACAGCGTTTTGTGGATCGACCGCGTAGCCGCGCACTCCTTCGTCAAGCAGGCCCAGCCTTGCGTCATCTGCGACGACATCACTCACGTGGCAGTTCTCGCAATACCGTCCTCCTACCTCTTCGGCGGGTGCAACGACAGCTGCCCATACTGAGGTGGCGGCTCCCTGGGGAACTGTTTTGAACTCGAACGGCCCTTTGCCCGCCGCGGCGGCCTGTTCATTGATCTGATTGATCATCTGTTCCATGTGGGCCTGTTCCATGTGGCGGGCGAGCTCGGTCTGTATGCCTCCCGGATGTACAGCCGTCGCGCGGACCCCACGCTCTCGATGCCGCTGATCGAAAGCAACTGCGAAGAGGATGTTCGCGGTCTTCGAGCGCCCATAAGCCACGAAGGGTTCGTACGGCGTCGTCGCAAAGTTGGGATCGTTCAGGTCCACATTGCTGAAGCGGTGCCCTGAGGAAGAGAGGTTGACCAGGCGTCCGCCGTCCTTGATCAGCTTCGCGATGCGGTTCACAAAGACGAAGTGGCCCAGGTGATTGGTCCCGAATTGCGTCTCGAAACCATCCTCTGTCTTGCCCAACGGAGTCGCCATGACACCGGCATTTGCGATGACCACATCGAACAAACGGCCATCAGCAACCAGCTTGTCCGCAGCGGCGCGCACGCTCTTCAGGCTGGCAAGGTCGAGCTCGACCACCTCGAAACTCGCGCCCGTCTCCGCCGCGGCCTTACTCACCTCCGATGTCGCCCGCTGCGCCTTCTCCAGATCACGCGCCGCGCCCACAACATCTGCGCCATGCGCCACCAGCGCGCGGGCCGTCTCTACGCCGATACCCGCCGATACCCCCGTCACCAGAATCCGCTTGCCCTTCAGGTTGACCCCTTCGAGGACCTCTTCCGTCGTTGACTTTGCTCCAAATTTCACTGCCATGCTGCACTCTCCGATCACAAATCTTTTGACACCGGCCATCGGCCTGGAATAAAACGGAGTCAATCTCCGTTATGCTTATGAGATTACCGGAGAGCCCCTCCGGTTTCAGAAAGATCGATGAAAAAGTCAGCCGTAAAGAAAACTGCCCGCAAGCCCCGAGCCGACGCGCAACGCAACCGTCAGCGGATTCTCGAAGTCGCGAAGCAGGTTTTCACGCGCCGGGGCGCGGAGGCCAGCATGGACGAGATCGCCAGGCGCGCCAGGATCGGCCCGGGAACGCTCTACCGTCACTTTCCTACGCGCGATGACCTGCTGGCCGCTGTCTATATCAGCGAAGTCGAGAAGCTGGCCGAGGCCCAGAGAAAGTTCTCCGCCGAGCTGCCTCCGGTCGAGGCACTGCGGGCGTGGATGCTGGTCTTCATCGACTACATCGCTGCGAAAAGAATTATTGCCCCAGCGTTGAACGCAATGGCCGGCGGCCCTTCGCAGGTATATCAGCAGACCACCCGCGTCATGGAAGAGGCTGCCAATGCGCTGGCGAGCCGCGCCGTCGCCAGCAGAGATCTTCGGCCAGATGTCGATCCAATGGACATGCTGCGCGCCATCTATGGGATCTCCAGCGCGGGCAGCACAGACGATTGGCCTGAAAAGGCGCGGCGATTCGTGGGCATCCTCATTCAGGGCTCCCGGCCTTAAAACGGGAAACCCTCAAAAATAAATCCCAAAACCCTGTCACATATTTCAACCCCAAAAATGTGACTGCTAAAACTCCACATCAGCCACGCAAAACACCACATCCACACCACCAAAACACCACGTCAAAACACCCATTTTTCTCAAAAACCCCAGCAAAACACACAAGCCCCTCGCAGATATTTTTTCTACCAGAAAGTACTGGCTACAATCTGTGGAGGACCTGCTTCCCCGTCTATGAGGTCAGTTTTGATCAGAATCTCCATGTTTTTGTGAGACCAGTCAGATGGGGCTCGCCGCGCAAGCTCCGCGATGGAAGCGGGATCTGTCGCAAATTCACCTGCGGACTGAGTGCCGTAGGGTGTAAGACCAGCCGCGATGACGACTATCTCCTTCGTTCGAGGGTCAAGCATGCGGACTACGACGCCGTAATCCTCTTTCATATCCGAAAACTGGGTCAGGTGACTGAGGTCGCCTATCTTCGCTTCAGGATGTTCGCGGTCTGTAATCCATGTCCCAGTTTTCGATTCGCCAACATCGAAATGGAATCGCAGAGGGTTCGTGAGCAGGATGGTCCAGTCATTGTTGAAGGCTCCAATCAGCACGGAAGGGCCTTGTTGAAGGTCAGCGAACGAAGTCATCGACTCTGCATGGATTTTGAACTGTCTGCCATGCGTTTTAAGCAAAGCCGCAATGTTCGTCATAGCAATGGAATCTCCTAGTACCGTGACGGCGATTTCTCTAGGATATCCCTCTTTCCCGAGCTCCATCGGTCCGGCGATCGAACTCCGAAGATGGTTGGGTTGAACCTCGGCATACTTCGGTCGGATCTGCCCTATCGAAATCAGGACTGGATTGGTTGAGGCAAGCACAGGCTCCCAGAACTGATCGATCGGTGTAGGTGGTGGATGCTCGACGCGGTGTATAACGGCCCATCTTCCCAGACCGGCGCAAAGAAGCAGAAGAACAGCGACCAAAGTCACAGTGCTGAGCCTGCGTTGATGTTGAGCGGTTTGAGGAAGAGGTTCAATCTCTTTCTCTACACCAGGAACCGCAACTTCTGGAGCCACGCTCAGAACCTGATCGACTATGGCGTCCGGCGGAAGATGACTTACAGGAACCGAGTGGAAACGCGGCACATAGGAGCCCACGGGCAACTCAATACGCAGCCCAGAGTCCTCCGCAGCTCCCTGATAGTAGAGCGCCAGTCGCTTGCGGACCTCTCCGGCAGTCATTCGCACAACAGGGTCGAGGTTCGTATCGTAAGTTGGATTACGCTCGAAGACTTCGATCCCGATCGATCGCTCTTTCAACTCCTGACGGCCGGAGAGAGTCTCCTCCACCGCGTAGCGCAGGAAGGACTGACAGCGCTTGCTTGTCTGAAAGTGATGACTCGAAAGAACTCGTTCCAACTCTTCACGGACAACCGAGGCATCTGGCTTGGTCTGTTGGGGAGTGACGGTGTCCAGCAACGGTTCCTGAACAATGGAACTCGGTGGCTCGGCAAAGCTTTTCATGCCAACCTTCTTATCTGGACCCGTTTAATACTCATTTATTCTTGTGGGGGGTATGCTACGTACCCATAGAGCCAATTGTCCAGAACTATTTCCTTTCAGCAGTAGTCCGGCCTCTCCGGAACTCTCCCCTCTCTACCTCCAAAAACCCCAATGAAATTACGGTATCGTACTTGCCCTCGCCCATCCTAGCGACGAGGATTCGCTGGTCCAGAGATCTGGGCATGTGGCGTTCCCAAAGCGCCGCGGAGAGTGAAGGGGATATCAATGATAAAGGGATGGGCTGTTATTTTTCGGAGGATCTTCCTGGGCTTAGGGCTGCTATTTTCTCTGGCCGTCATTACAGCACAGGCGCAACAGACCACAGGCGACATCCTCGGCACCGTCATGGACGAGACTGGTGCAGTGGTTCCCGACGCCCTGGTCACCATCGTAAGTCTTGCCACCCACGAGACCCACGTCGTAAAGAGCAGCAGCAGTGGAGACTTCGTCGCCAACCTGCTCAATCCGGGTAACTACTCCATCAGTGCCACCGCGACCGGTTTCAAGAGCTATGCCGTTCCATCCATTACGCTCTCGGCGGGCGACCGTATTCGCGTCAATGTGCAACTCACGATTGGCGCCGCTACTGAGACGGTCACGGTCGAAGCTCAAGCCTCCGAACTGCACACCGATAGCTCCGTTCTCTCCCACACCATCGATGCGAAGCAGACTCAGGACCTGCCGCTGAACGGACGCAACTTCGTCCAGCTTGTTCAGCTTGCCCCCGGCGTCAACGAAGGTCCTCCGGACAGCCTCACCAACGGCAGCAAGCTTGACGATCGCCGGCAGTCGGCCTCCTTATCCGTCAACGGACAGTCCGACGTGCTCAACAATGAGATGATCGACGGCGCGGACAATAACGAGCGCCTCATCGGAACCGTCGCTGTCCGTCCCTCGCTCGAAGCCATCGCTGAGATCAGTGTCCAGACCAACACGTATACGGCTGAGGTCGGCCGCACTGGCGGAGGCATCATCAATATCATCACCAAGTCCGGGTCCAACCAGTTCCATGGCTCTGCCTTCGAGTTCTTTCGCAACGACATCTTCGACGCCTCTACCTTCAACTTCGGCAATAAGCTGCCCAAGAACGAACTCCGTCAGAACCAGTTCGGCGGCAGTCTTGGCGGACCCATCTTCCGAGACAAGACCTTCTTCTTCGGCGACTACGAAGGCTATCGCCAGATCGCCGGGACAGCGCCTCAGTCCCTGATCGTTCCCACGCTTTATGAGAAGCAGCACCCCGGAGACTTCTCCGACACTGGCGGCCCCGTCATCGCCCCTGCAGACTTCGATAAAGCCGGGATCGCCTACTTCGGACTCTTCCCGGCCCCTAACAACGGCCCGAACACCTATACGTCCGGCTATAAGAACACGCAGTACAGCCATGACTTCGACGCACGTATCGATCACCTCTTCAACCCCAAGAACACCTTCTACGCCCGCTTCGCCTACAACAACGTCTCCACCAACTCGCCCGGTCCCTTCCCAGACGCGACCATCGCCGGCATCACGATCAATCCCAGCTTCATCGGCAATGGCCTCGGCTCCGCCAAGGATCTCGCCTACACTGGTTCGCTCAACTACGTCCACATCTTCAACACCAATCTGCTGCTCGAACTCAAAGCTGCCTACACTCGTGTCGACAATCAGAGTTTCCCCAACGCGGACGGCACTAACCCGAATGAAGCCATCGGCCAGCCTAACGTCAACACTCCCATCAGCGATTCAACCGGACTTGCGCCGATCGTGGTCGTCACCGGTGCGAGTCTTGGCGGCGTCCTCTTCCAGCCTTTGAAAGATCAGGACAACACCTTCCAATATCTCGGCACCCTCACCTACACCCACGGCGATCACAACTTCAAGATCGGCGGCAATTTCATACGTCGTCAGCTCACCTCCTTCCAGAGCAGCTACCCGGAGGGTCTCTGGATCTTCCTCGACTACCCAGGCCTGATCCAGGGCAACTATCTCAACACCCAGCGGTCGCTGCAGCTCGTCGTTCCTCACCTCCGCGTCTCGGAGACCGGCGTTTACATTCAGGATGACTGGCATGCCTCGAAGACCCTCACCATCAATGCGGGCCTGCGTTACGACCACTTCACCCCTTACACAGAGATCAATAACAACATCTCCACCTTCAACCCCGCGAACGGCGCGCTGCAGGTAGCCGGCGTCGACGGCGTCTCGAACACCGCAGGTATCCAGGCAGACTGGCATGGTCTTGCCCCGCGCCTCGGCTTCGCCCTCACCCTTGCCAAAAATCTGGTCGTTCGCGGTGGTTACGGTATCGGCTACGTCCCGATGAACACCACTTCGAACGCTAACCTCAAGAATCCACCTTTTGTTTCGACCGTAAGCTCCTGCGGCTTCTTCAGCTGCGGACCGAACTTCACCAAGTTCATCGATGGCTTCCCGGTGCCTGTGCCGACCAATATCAACAATCCCGGTTCTTCGATTCCAGATGCCGTCAGCCCGCACTTCCGCACCAGCTACCTGCAGCAGTTCAACCTGACGGTTCAGAAGGAGGCAGCAGGCAACGTGTATACGGTCAGCTACGTCGGCCTCCTCGGACGTCAACTCGCTCAACTTCTGCCGGACCTGAACGCCCCGCCGCCGAACACATGCGGAGCCGATGCCACTTGCTACACCCCGCTTCGGCCCTATGTCTCGAAGCTCCCCAACGTCGGTGTCATCGGCTACTTCCAGACCGGCGGCGTCTCCTCCTACCACTCCCTTCAGACCTCGGTCGAGCGTCGCTTGAGTCATGGACTCACCATGAACATCAACTACACGCTCGCTCACAGCCTCGATAACTCCACCGGCCTCAGTGAAGAGGGTGCTGGCGGGTACGGCAGTGTTCCCAACCTAGTCGACACTCTCGACTACGGCAACAGCGCGCTCGATATACGCAATCGTTTCGCCGGCACCATCAACTATGAGCTGCCCTTCGGCAAAACGGCTTCAGGCCTTAGAGCTCTTGGCCTCAAGGGCTGGCAGCTCAATACCATCGGCGTCTGGAACACCGGAACTCCCTTCAGCATCACCAACTCCAGCGACGTCAGCAACACCAACCCCGGCGCCAACAACGCCGATCGACCCGACCGCATTGGCAGCCCTCGTGTCTCCACCCCCACCGTCAACGAATTTTTCAACCCTGCTGCCTTTGCGGCACAAGCTGCCGGCACCGTCGGCAACGAGCGTCGCAACGCACTCTATGGGCCACACTACCGACACCTGGATCTGTCTCTCTTCAAGACCTTCCCAATCGGCGATCGCTATCATCTCGAGTTCCGAGCCGAGTCCTTCAACATCCTTAACATGGCTAACTTCGCTACCCCGAACGCATCACTCGGCGGCTCCAACTTCGGTCAGATCACATCCATGAGCACTGCCTACGCCCCTCGCCAGTACCAATTTGCGCTGAAACTTACCTTCTAACCAAGCCATCCGGAGAGACAAAACCAATGAAGATCAGCACGAAGGAAGAAGTATGTCCTCCAGAGACTACGACGGGCATAGCTCGCCGCTCAGTCCTCAAATCACTCGCACTGGCGGCCGGCGCAGTCGGCATGGGAGTACCGGCCGCTCATGCCGTTGGCAACACCAGGTCCAGACGCTCCCCGCTGGCCAAAGACCCTGTCATCGCTGACGCAACCAAGCCCATCGTCGAAACGGATCTGGGCAAGATTCGCGGCTACATCCGCAACGGTATCTTCACCTTCAAAGGCGTTCCCTACGGCGACGACACCGGCGGCTCTGCCCGTTTCATGCCTCCTAAGAAAGCCAAACCGTGGACCAACCTCCGCAGCTCCATGCACTACGGCAGCTGCTGCCCGCAGCCGGACAGCCACGGCTGGAAGCACGACGAAGAAGCCTGGATGTTCGCCTGGGACGACGGCACTCCCGGCGAGGACTGCCTCTGCCTCAACGTCTGGACTCCCGGTATCAACGACAACAAGAAGCGCCCCGTCATGGTCTGGCTCCACGGCGGAGGCTATACCGCCGGCTCCGCCCAGGAGCTCAAGTCCTACGACGGTGAAAACCTCGCCCGCAGAGGCGACATCGTTATGGTCTCGATTAATCATCGCCTCAACGTCTTCGGTCATCTCGACCTCTCTGCCTACGGCCCCCAATATGCCGAATCCGGCAACGTCGGCATGCTCGACATCGTCCTCGCGCTCGAGTGGGTGCGTGACAACATCGCCCGCTTTGGCGGCGACCCCGGTTGCGTCACTGTATTCGGCCAGTCCGGTGGCGGTGGCAAAGTCTGCACCCTCACCTGCATGCCCTCCGCCGAAGGCCTCTTCCACCGCGCCATCGTCCAGAGCGGCTCACTCGGCCACTCTCGCAACCCCGAGGACGCAGCCCGCACTACAGACGCCTTCCTCAAACAACTCAACCTCGACAAGTCTTCCATCGCCAAGCTCAACGACATCCCCTGGCGCGAGATCGAAGCCGCAGCCGTCATCGCGACCATGCCCACAGCTCCGCCCACTCTCATCAACTTTCGCCACATCGGCAACCTGCTCGGCTGGGCTCCGGTCCTCGATGGCAAAGTCGTCACCGAAAACGCCTTCGGTCCCAAAACCCCCGACCGCGCAAAAAAAATCCCCCTCCTCGTCGGCACCAACCTCAACGAGTTCGTCACGGCCATGGACCATCCCGAGTACTGGCAGTGGACTGACGCCGACCTCCAATCTCACGTTCAGAAAGTCATGCCTCAGCAAGCCGATGCCGCCATCAAAGCGGTCAAGGAGCTCTACCCCGACGCCAAGCCCTTCCAGCAATGGTCGATCATCGCCTCTTCCTCGGTTCGCGGAGCAGCCATTGATCAGGCGATGAGCAAAGCCGCAGCCGGCGGCGCTCCTGCCTACCTCTACTACTTCACCTGGCAGCCGCCCATTCTCGACGGAAGACCCATGGCCTTCCACTGCGCCGAGATGTCCTTCACCTTCGACAACATCCAACGCTGCGAAAACATGACCGGAGGCGGTCCCGAAGCTCAGGCTCTAGCCGACAAAGTGAGCGGCGCATGGATCAACTTCGCGCGCACGGGAGATCCGAACCACCCCGGCCTCCCCAAATGGCCCGAGTTTACTGCCGAAAACAAGTCCACCATGGTCTTCGACAACACGTGCGTAGCCCGCAACAACCTGGATGACAACCTGCAAAAAATCGTAAGCGAGGTTTAGGAGACCAATGAATATTCAGCACACGTTCGTCCCATTTAAGCGAGCCAGCATCCTGCTCGCAACGGCATTCCTTTTTCTGCCTTGCACGATGAAGTCTCAAACGGTCAACACCGAATCCGGCCCCGTCACCGGCGCCACCGCCGATGGAGTTATCTCCTACAAAGGCATTCCGTACGCAGCCCCGCCAGTCGGAGAGCTGCGCTGGCGTGCCCCGCAGCCTCCTGCCAAATGGTCTGCTCCACTCCCTGCCACAGCCTACGGCCACGACTGCATGCAGCTGCCCTTCCCCAGTGACGCCGCACCCCTCGGCACCCCGCCCGCGGAAGACTGCCTGGTCATCAATGTCTGGGCCCCGGCCAATCATTCCGCAAAAAAACTCCCCGTTATGTTTTGGATCTACGGCGGCGGCTGGGTCAACGGCGGAAGCTCGCCCGCAGTCTACGACGGCAGCCAGTTCGCCAGCGGCGGCGCCGTCCTGGTCAGCTTCAACTATCGCCTCGGGCGCCTCGGCTTCTTCGCCCATCCCGCCCTCACGAAAGAACATCCCGACGAAGCCCTCGGCAACTATGGCTACATGGATCAGATCGCTGCTCTCAAGTGGGTCCAACGCAACATCGCCGCCTTCGGTGGAGATCCCGGCAACGTGACCATCTTCGGAGAGTCCGCGGGTGGCTTCTCCGTCCATATGCTCATGACGACCAAGCTCTCCGACGGCCTCTTCCAGCGAGCCATCGTAGAGTCCGGAGGTGGCCGCAATGGTCTTAACACTCCCTACCTCCACACCGTCTCCCCCAGCGGTCGCCCCTCGGCCGAGAGCATCGGCCTCGCCTTCGCAAAGAAGAACGGCATCGAAGGCGAAGACGCCGCAGCTCTCGAAAAACTGCGCGCCCTGCCTGCCGAAGCCATCGTCGACAACATGAACATGGCCAACATGAACGCTGAGGCAGCCACCTACTCCGGCCCCGTCATCGACGGCACCATCATGCGCGGCGAGGTCGGCGCCATGTACGCCGCCGGTATGCAGCACTCTGTCCCCATCATCGTCGGCGCCAACAGCATGGACATTGGCTTCTCCCCCGCAAAAAATAAGCAGGAGCTCTTTGCCTTCTTCGGTCCAAACGCGAAGGCCGCCCAGCAGACCTACGATCCCGACGGCACAGCCAACTTCCAGGCCCTTGTCTTCGCAGTCGGCGGAGACCAGTTCATGATCGAGCCGGCCCGCTTCATCGCCCGCAAGGTCGCCGATGCCGGACAACCCGCCTACGAGTTTCGCTTCTCCTACGTAGCCGGCTCCATGCGCAAAGAGTGGCTCGGCGCTCCTCACGCCAGCGAAATCCCCTACGTCTTCGACACCGTCAAGCCACGCTACGAGAAGGACCTCACCGATTCAGACGAAAAAATCGCCCGCAACACCAACGCCTACTGGATCAACTTCGCCAAAACCGGCAACCCCAACGGCCCTGGCCTTCCCAAATGGCCCGCTTACCAAACCAAAACCGATCAACTCATGAACTTCACCAACGACGGCCCGAAGGGAATGGCTGATCCTTGGAAAGCTCGTCTTGACCTTGCAGAACCGACAAGCAAGTAGCGACTCTGCAACTTGAGAACCTCAGATCCGGCTTGGGTGAAGCATAGGCGTAAACTAGGCCTGCAAAAATCCTTGCCGGATCGTCCCCCTCACCTGTTCAGAGCCTAAAATTCGGATGTAGATTTAACACCATCGTCTATCAACACTATTTCTACAAAGGATGACATGAACAAATTGCGAGGCTACCTTTCATCCGGCGCACTCATTGCGTCGGCCTGTCTACTATCGGCCATCTCCGGCGTTGTCGCTGCACAAACTACTCCTCTCACCAATCAGGAGGCGCACCGCCGCGCCGAGGCCCTGTTGAAGCAGATGACGATGGAAGAGAAAGTCGGCCAGTTGAACCAGGCTGCGGGCATCGTGATCCCAGGACTGGCAACCGAAAAGCCGGACGCCGCTATTGCCAAAGGACAGGTAGGCTCGGTGCTCTGGCAGTTCGATGTGAAAGAGCTCAACCGCATGCAGCATGTGGCCGTGGAGAAGTCTCGGCTCCACATTCCCCTGCTCGTCGGCTTCGATGTCATCCACGGCTACAGGACAATCTTTCCAGTGCCGCTCGCCATGGCCTCGTCATGGGACCCGGCTGTTGAAGAAGCAGCCCAGCATCAGGCCGCGAAGGACTCTCGCGCTGCAGGAATCCAGTGGACCTTCACTCCCATGGTCGACATAGCGCGCGATGCCCGTTGGGGCCGCATCGTCGAAGGCGCGGGCGAGGATCCCTACCTGGGGTCGGCGATGGCGGCCGCGCAGGTGCGTGGTTTTCAGGGTGACTCCATTGGTCCCGATAGTGTTCTGGCCTGCGTCAAGCACTTTGCCGGCTACGGCGCGGCCGAAGGTGGGCGCGACTACGATTCGTCCAACATTCCCGAGTCCCTCTTCCGCAACGTCTACCTCGTTCCCTTCCATGCAGCAGAAAAGGCTGGAGCAGCGTCCTTCATGAGCGCTTATATGGATCTGAACGATGTGCCTGCCACCGGAAATCGCTGGTTGCTGCACGACGTTCTGCGCCAGGAGTGGGGCTTCAAGGGCTTTGTCGTCTCCGATGCGATCGCTGTGGGCAATCTCCAGACGCACGGTTACGCGCGCGATCCAGAAGATGCTGCATACAAAGCGTTCACAGCAGGCGTGAACATGGACATGGCCAGCCTGACCTACATTCACAACCTGCCAAAGCTGGTGGCCTCCGGCAAGGTGACCGAGGCGGAACTCGACACGGCAGTCATGCCCATTCTCGAAGCCAAGTATCGGTTGGGGCTCTTCGACAATCCCTATGTGGACGAGTCGAAGGTCGACGCTCAACTCAGCAGCCCCGAAGGCCTCGCGCTCGAACGCAAGTTGGCTGCCCGTTCGATGGTGCTGCTCAAGAACGACAACCACACCCTGCCGCTGAGCAAGAATCTGAAAAAAGTAGCAGTGATCGGATCCCTGGCCGACTCAACCAAGGATATTGAAGGCGGATGGACGGTGGAGGGCCTCTTCGGCGGCCCCGGCAAAAGCCATCCGGTGACAGTGCTGGCCGCTCTGAAGGACAGACTGGGCGCAAACATCAACTATGTCCCAGGTGTGGCGCCCGCACGGGAATACCCCTCAATGTTTGATGCCATGACGGGCGCAAAGAAACTGCCGCCGCCAACCGACGCAGAAGTAACGGATTGGATCGCCAGGGCCAAAGCCGCCGCGGCTGACTCCGACGTGGTGGTTGCAGTGCTCGGCGAGTTGGCTTCCATGAGCGGTGAAGCTGCCTCGCGCGCCACGCTCGATCTACCCGGTATGCAGCAGCAGATGCTGGAGGCCGTGGCCGCTACCGGAAAGCCAGTCGTGTTGGTATTGGAAAACGGACGCCCACTCGATATCCGTTGGGCTGCCGACCATGTCCCAGCGATTCTTGAAGCCTGGTATCCAGGCACAGAGGGCGGCGACGCCGTGGCCGACGTACTGTTCGGCGATGTCAACCCCGGTGGCAAGCTGCCGGTATCCTGGCCCCGGACCGCCGGACAGGAGCCTCTCTACTACAACCACAACCTCACCCACGAGCCGGAGGACCGCCCCAGCTTTACCTCGCGCTATTGGGATCTCACCACCAGGCCTCTTTATCCGTTCGGCTACGGACTCAGTTACTCGACCTTCAAGTTTGCCAATCTGCGTCTGAGCAAAGATCGCATCAACGCGGAACAGACCACGGAAGTCGAGGTCGACGTCACCAACACCAGCACGGTCGCCGGTGACAGCGTAGCTCAGATCTATATTCACCAACAAGCCGGATCGGCATCGCGACCCGTGCGCGAGCTCAAAGGCTTCCGCCGGATTACGTTGCGGCCCGGCGAGACCCAGACGCTCAAGTTCTCGCTAGGCAAAGAGGAACTGCAGTTCTGGAGCCCGCAAACCAAGCTCTGGGATGTGGAGCCGGGTACCTTCGATGTCTGGGCTGGCGAAGACTCAACCGCGAGCCTGCATGCAGAGTTAATAGTTACCAAATAAGGAATATCGCATCGCTTTGCGACCGCGGGGTATCTTCAGAGGTATCCCGCGGAAGCAATGTTAAATAAGTGGCTTTTGGTGCGGTATGAACCCCAATGCCCCAAACTATAAATTCAAACCCCAGCGCATTTAGCTGGGGTTTATGTTTTTCTACCGTCTAACTCAGAAGAGGAACGCACCCTCCGCATCGCGCGAATCATCAAGTTCGGATTACAGGACGAGGACATGCCGGCCATGAATACCTCTCGGATCGAGACATGATCACTCGCTACCTTGGCTGAACGGAACGATCAAACAGCCAAACCCCTTTCCACGCACCGCCTTTACGAACGGAGAACATCAATGAAGAACCTGCCTGTGTCCCTTTTCCTTTTTGCTTCACTGTCATGCGCCATGCCCGCTTACGCGCAGCATCAGAGCTTCAACATCACCCCGGAGTCCAGCGAGGTGAGTTTTACGCTCGCCGGCTCGGCACACGAGACGCATGGGACATTTCACGTGCAGAACGGATCGATCGGTTTTGACCGAAGCTCTCCGAAGATGTCGGGTTCAGTCGTCGTGGCTGCAGGAAGCGGCAAGACTGGGAACGACTCCCGCGACAAAAAGATGACGACCGAGGTATTCGAGGCGTCTCGTTTCTCCGAGGTGACTTTTTCTCCACAGAGTTATCAAGGCACAGTCGCTCCCTCAGGAGACTCGACCGTACAGGTGATGGGCACCTTCACGCTTCACGGCACGCCTCATGAGCTGACCGTCCCCATGCAGATTCACATCGAGGGCACTCATTGCACTGCGAAGACTCATTTTTCGGTCCCCTACGTCAAATGGGGCCTAAAAGATCCAAGCGTCTTCATCCTCAAAGTCGCAAAAGAGGCAGACGTTGATCTGACGTTGGTCGGAAACTTGTCGAATTGAACTCGACGTATTAAACAAAGGGGCAAACTATCACCAGGCAGCTTCACAACTGGCCCTGCAGCGCAGCAAGCCACACGACTCTTCGCATTAAATCTCAAGAGAGTTATCTGTAATCGTCTGTTCACATCCCGAACCACGAACTTAAAGTTTGCTGAAATCAACTTTAAAGAAGCCTTAATATCAACAAAAAATGAAAACTCGAGCCATTCGGGCCTCATATTCACCAGCGCCCGATTCCCCCACAACTCAAACCGAGCTCGCCCTCATACATCGTGCCGAACAAACTTAGAAAGATGAAGATGCCGATAATCCCCCAAAGTCTCGTATCCACCTCTCAAGAGATGAGCGAGAGCGAAGGATTCGGCTTGCAAGTCTGCTTTGTGTTCTTGTTGGAGTTTTCATGATTGCCGGGTCAGGCCTATTGTTTTGGCTTGCAAATCGAAACTGACCCCCTACCAAAGTCCCCCTTGTAGTTCACAATAAAAACGGAAGCAATTCAGAAGGACTCCCCATGCGCTCTCTCGTGTTAGCTCTCCTTGCGATCTCTGCTCTCGGTCTTGTCTCCTTCCAGGCTGCGTCGGCGCGGCAGCCCCAGGACCATCTCGCCAGCAACATGGTACTCATCATTCGTCACTCGGAGAAGCCCGAGACCGGCAACGGTCTAACCGCGCAGGGCGAAGAGCGCGCCCACCTCTACGTAAAGTACTTCCAGCCCTTTCAGGATCAGCTCCCGCCGATCGAAATCGACAGCCTCTACGCCGGAGCCGACTCCAAGAGCAGCATCCGGCCCACGCTCACCCTCGAGCCGCTCAGCAAAGCCATCAGCCTCCCCATCAACTCCTCCATCAGCTCAAAGGACTCCACGGCGCTCGTCGCCGAACTCAGATCTCATCCGCACGGCCACTCCCCCCTCATCGCCTGGCGTCACGGCGAGATGCCCGCGCTCCTCACCGCCTTCGGAGCATCGCCAGACAAACTCCTGCCCAACGGCCGGTGGCCCGACGACGTCTACGATTGGGTCGTAGTCCTGACGATGGGCCCAGACGGTCAGCTCGTATCGCAAAAACTGATCCACGAACAACTGACCGTAAATCCCGCCGCTAAGTAGTCACGAGGCGAAGGGTACGTTGAATCAGACGTTGAATCAGACCAGGTAGCCCGACACAGTCACGAACAGCGTACCCGTTGAGCCTGCCGGGCTGTACCCTGTGACGGAGATAGATGTTCCCGGGTCAACGTAAAGGCGCACCGCCTGCAGAGCGACATAAAAGTCATAGCCATTAGAGCTCTGAGCGTACGCAAAGGTCAGTGGAACGAACAAAGTGACATTCACGCCCCCGCAGATGTAGTTCACCAAGGCCTCGAGTTGGCTCCCCGCCGGAGTCACATCCAGCTGAACACTCAGCGTCTCTACTACCAGGTGACTCCCGGCTGGCACCGCGACCGAGGGTGACCCGGTGGCTCCAAAAGGACTGGCCGGCAGCCCTGGTGCGGAAGTAACGGCATTGATCACATCAACCTTCTCCATGAACGCCCTCCAAAGACAGGAACTGTGTTCTGGGCCCGGTCGCACTACCATACCAAAACTCACCGAAGCCTCTCCTGAAGCGGGAAGCCCCCAAAATAAATCCCAGATCTCTGTCACTTTTTTGGCGACCGGAAGAGTGACTGCCAAAACACCACATCCACCACGCAAAACACCACAACTTCACCACCAAAACACCACGTCAAAACACCCGATTTCTCAAAAACCCCCAGCAAAAACGCACAAACCCCCGCGCAAAAAAAATACTCCACTCCGCCACCCAGCCGAACACCAAACCCGACCCCCAGATTCAAATCCGGAGGTGGCGCCGACCCGATCATCCCCGCAACCAGACTGTAAACTGTCCTAAGGACCCTACTTATGACAGCAACTCCAATGCTCGGCAAACCGGTGGCCGACGCCATCGTGACCAAAGTAAAAGCAGATGTCGTTGATCTAAAAGAGCGCTACGGAATGACCCCTCAACTAAGGGTGATCCAGGTAGGAAGAGACGCAGCCTCTGAAGTCTATTTGCAGAACAAAATAAAGAGCTTCGCCAAAATCGGCATCGCAGTAAAGCCCCATACCTTCGACTCCACCGTCAGCGTTGCAGAGCTTGAAGACACAATCAGCGCCTTGAGTGAAGACAAATCCGTTCACGGAATCATGATCGGTCTACCGCTTCCAACTCACATCGAAAATTCTACCGGCGCTGCAAGAGGCAAATTCGATATCTTCGACCGCATCCATCAATTCAAAGACGTCGATGGTGTATCGCGACATTCAACAGCAGAGCTATATCGAGGACAACTCGAGCGCCTGACGTTCCTTCCCTCAACCGCTCTGGCTGTAAGTCGAATGCTGAAGTTCTACGGTGTAGAAACGACAGGAAAACGAGTCGTAGTCGCAGGCAGGAATGACATCACCGGCAAGCCGATTCATCATATGTTGGGAGGCCGAATGGGAAACGCAACGGTCTCATGGTGTCATCGGTTTACCCCGAAGGAGACGCACGACGATCTGACGAGAGCGGCAGATATTGTCATTACCTGCGTCGGCAGCCCTCGATATCAATTGAAAGCGGATGTTCTTCGCCGCGGATCCACAGTGATCGACGTAGGCACCCGAGTCGACAAGGATGGCAATTTGATTGGAGATGTAGACTTCGACGGCGTGAAGCACGTCGCAGCCTTCTTGACGCCCGTACCCAGAGGCGTCGGACCCGTTACAGTCGCCTCTCTGATGGAAAACGTCGTCAGGGCTACGAGGTTTTGCGCTGGGGAAGATGTTCGCGGATATCAACTCTAGACCATCAGCTCTAGGCCAATCCGATGCAAGTCTCAATATAATGGCGTCTCATGCGCTGCATTCAGACTGTCCTCTTCGTATTTTTCGTATCTTCTTTGCTTTGCGCCCAGGAACTGGCCACTCGATCTTGGAGCGGGACGCTACAGAACAACGCCGGTGCATCGATCCATGGCGCAACGATCCGCCTGCTTGCGAAACAAGGCGAACTCAACTCAAAGACATCGGCAGACGGCAGCTTCCAATTTCCCAATCTAGCCCCCGGCGACTATAAGCTCGAGGTAACGGTCAACGGAGTCGTTCACCGCTCCGTGGAGTCACTCACACTCAAGGCAGACTCGCCGCCAGCAGTAGTAGCCCTCTCCGCCGATGGCACCGTCTCGGTTGCATTTCGTGCGGAGGACACTGCGAAGACCGGCGGAGAGAAGCTCTCCAGTCAAACCGTCAGCGCAATTCCATTGAACAAACGCGACTTCAGCCAGTTACTGCTGCTCGCGGCTGGAACGATGACCGACGCGAATGGTCAGACAAACTTCACCCAGCAGTTCGCCATCAACGGACAGCGAGGCGTCGAGGCAGTCTTCGCCATGGACGGCGCAGACACGAGCGACCCCGAGATGGGAGGTGCGACGTTCAGCAACTTCAACGTCGATGCCGTCCAGGAGATCCAATCGACCTCAGGCTGGATGCCCGCCGAGATCGGCCGCGGCGCCGCGGGCTTTACGAACATCACGACACGCTCCGGAAGCAGTGGCTTTCACGGTTCCGTCTTCGAGTTCCTGCGCAACTCTGCGCTCGATGCACGCAACTACTTCGATCATCCCTCCATCGCCGAACCGGGCCGAATCCCACCGTTTCGACGCAATGAATTCGGCTTCACCAACGGCGGCCCGGTCATCCTGCCCCATCTCTACGATGGAAGCGGTAAGACCTTCTACTTCGGGCAGTATCAAGGTTTTCGACAGGTTCTTGGAACGACGCAGGTCCTCCCAGTGCCCACGGCCTCCGAGCGGCTTGGCATCGACACGACCGCGTTTCCAGGAGACACACTGGTCATTACGCCCACTCCGGAGATCGCGAAGATTCTCTCTCGCTATCCGTTGCCGAATAACCCGACAGGCTCCTACGGCGCCAACACCTACGCGGTGTCCTCCAAAGTAGTCACGAACGCCAACCAGTTCTCCGTGCGTATCGACCAGGTGCTCTCCCCGAACAAACACCTCACTGCAAGATTCAACTTCAACAATCTCTTCGGCCCCACCACCAACCCCGACCAGACCACCATTGATCCCAGCTTCGGTGTTGTGTACGTCGATCATCAGCGCAACGGAGTCCTTACCTACAACCAGACGGTCTCCCCTCGCTTCTCCTTCGAGAGTTCCATTAGCGCAACTCGAACGACGCCCCAGTTTCCAACACCGAACCGCACCGACCCCGCGGTCAAGTTTAACGACGGCCTCTTTGAAGCCTTCAACTCGGCGGCTGGCTCAGTCATCTCTGCATACGGCAACCTCTTTCAGGCTAGACAGAACTTCGTAATCACCATCGGACGTCACCTTATCAAGGCTGGTGGAGAGTTCCGTGCCAATCGCGATACGACCTACTTCGGCACCAGCCCAAACGGCGAATACGACTTCGGTGGAGGGACGGCATACTCCCCTGTAAACATCACCTCGCAGAGCGGCGCTCATACCATCCACGTCGGCGATCCTCTTCCAGATACTCTAAGCGGGCTGCTCACCGGGAGCGCTTTCGTCTACACCACGGCGGTCCCGTCCCCGTATGTCTCGGGCGGCGATCACATCGGCCCCGCAGCAATCTCACGTAACGGCGGAGCGATCTATGCTCAGGACACCTTCAAGATCTCCGACAGGGTCGTCCTCGATTATGGCATTCGCTACGAGATCTACTCTCCCATCACCGAACGTGCTCACCGCACCTCGGGCTTCCTCATCAACGGTTCGGAGCAGCAATATCTCGTCAATCCGCAGCCCGGATACCACTTTGACTGGGGCGGGATTGCTCCTCGCGTTCAAGTCGACTGGAGGGTCACGAACATGCTTCATCTTCACGCCGGCGGCGGCATCACAACAATTCCGCCCAACATCTGGCAAGACAACTTTCTAACCGGCGCTGTCCCCTTCGTGATCTATCCCCACATTACTGCCGCTGTCGGAGCGCCAATTTTATATGGATTTCAGATCACCTCGGCGCAGCTACCCACCTTCTACACTCCCACCGGACAGAACATCTTCGCCAGCGGTATGACCAACACTGTCCCATCGAACACCGTTCTCGACGTGGAGCGCTACCAGAGAGATCTCGCTGCACTCTCGCCTGGCGCTCAGTTCACGCCGCTGAACCTGACAGGAATCGACCGCCACTTCGGCAACGGTTATCTGCAAACGTGGACACTCGGCGCCGAACGCCAGTTCGGTAAGCTTACCGCGGACGCCGCCTATGTCGGCACTGCATCGGTCAAGCTGCCGCGCACCGCCTTTCCCAACAGCTACTCTGGAGCCACTCCGGGATTCGCTCCTCATACCCAGTTTGACGGATCAGGCAACGCGATTGGCGGCTTCGGTACGGAACAGCTCATCACCAATAACGCTCACTCCACCTATCATTCGTTGCAAACATCGCTTACAGGGACACCCTTTCAGGGCGGCCCTGGCATGCAGCTAAGCTACACCTGGTCAAAGTCGATTGATGACACGAGCGGGGTCACGGCAAATGGAAACACCACTGGCGCGATCTCTAATCCGTATCCACAAAATCCGTTTAATACCCAGGCAGAAAAGGGTCCTTCCAGCTTCGACGTTACGCACGGATTCACCATGAGTCTTGCTCAGGATCTGCAGTTGGAGAAGATTGAGCTGCTGCAACCGATCAACCGAAAAGTCACCGCAGGGTGGGAGTTGCTGAGCATCTCCACGATCAGCAGTGGCCAGCCCTTCACGGTCTACTCCGGCGTACAGCAGACAGGCGCCGGCTCCAACGGAGTAGACCGGCCCAACCAGATCGCGAAGCCGCAACTCTCCACCGCCAGAAAGGTTCGCGAAGACTATTTTGGACAGGGAGCAAACAACGCCAGCTTCTTCTCAATTCCAATCAACGAGCCAGGCGGCACCGGGCCGAATCAGGGATTCTTCGGCTCTCTCGGTAGAAACACCTTTCGCGGGCCGGCCTACTACGACTTTGATTTCTCGCTTATCAAAGACACTCCTGTCGGAAGGCGCGCGGGAGGTTCCGAACTCTTCGACGTACAGTTCCGGTCAGAGTTCTTCAACCTGTTCAACATCGTGGATATGGGTTTGCCGGCGAACACGATCAAAGGATCGGGCTTCGGCGTAATTAGCAAAACCGCAGGCACCTCGCGGCAGATTCAATTCTCCGTCAAGATACTTTTCTGAGCCGCTCATACAGGTAAGGACGTGTCAGAAGATGCGTCCTTCGTCGACCGAGAGCCCTCCCGTTTGGCAGTTCAAGGTAGATAGCCATCGGTATCAACCCACTTTGAGGGTGGCTTCTCGCTGCCCATAAAGTCGTACAGATATATCAATAGGTCTCCTGTACGGTTGCTGTCGGCATGTTGATTTCAAAGTTACTTGCGACGCCGTCAGGCAAGATATCCCAGAATTTTCCCGTCTGATTTCGGCTCCCTGTCCCGATGTCAGCACTGCATTTATTTATTCATCCTTGTGTTCTCTCATTCTTTAGGAGTGTGTCTTTTGAAGCGATTCGGACTTGTGCGCGTGGTTCTCTCTCTTGGCGTGTTTTTCTTCGGCATTCATGAAGCCTCTGCGCTCAATGTGACGCTGAGCGGCGATGCGCATGTGAACTCCACCCATGCATCGATCAACTACGGACGCTCTCCAATCTGTATGTGGGCAACGGGAGCACGACTTTTCTCCAGTTCGATCTGACTACGCTGCCTGCAGGGACGACTTCGGCGCAGGTCTCTCGCGCGACACTCACCGTCTTTGTGAACCGAGTCAATGCTGCCGGTTCGGTGACGGTTTCGCCGGTGACTGCGGCCTAAGGTGAGTACAGCGTCACCTCGGCGACCGCGCCGGCGACTGGAAGCTCGATAGACAGCTTCCCGGTATCGGTGGCGGGACAGTTTGTCTCCATCGATGTGACGGCCCAGGTGCAAGCGTGGCTGCGTACGCCGGGAAGCAACAACGGTTTGGCTCTGACCTCCGCCACTGCCAACGCTCTCTTCGACAGCAAAGAGAATGATGAGACGGGGCATTCGGCTCAACTGGATGTAACCCTCGTATCCTCGGGACCGCAAGGGCTCCCAGGTGCCACGGGAGCGCAAGGGCTTCAGGGGCCACAGGGTATTCCGGGCACTCCCGGAGTACAAGGAGTTGCAGGGCCTCAGGGTGTTGCAGGGGTACAGGGACCCGTTGGCCCTGCGGGTCCAATAGGGCCCGCAGGTTCGATCGGGACCTCAGGAGCCACAGGCGCAACCGGACCTGCCGGCCCGACAGGTGCAACAGGAGCTGCCGGAACAGGCGTGAACTACCGCAATGCCTACGTTGCGGGAACAACTTACGCCGCCAATGATGCAGTCACCTTCAACGGTTCGACCTATATCTCGCTCCAGAGCAACAACACGGGAAATAGTCCGGCCGCGAAGCCGGCATTTTGGTCGGTCTTTGCTGCTGCCGGCGCAACCGGGCCACAGGGAATTCAAGGTGTAACCGGCACCGTGGGTCCGCAGGGGCCACAGGGAATTCAAGGGATTGCGGGAGCGTCTGGTCCTGCTGGACCTGTCGGCGCTCTAGGCCCCCAGGGACTGACTGGTGCTACAGGACCGCAGGGAACAACAGGGCCAGTCGGTCCCATAGGCGCGACCGGACCGGCCGGAGCTACCGGTGCAATCGGTCCTGTCGGCGCAACCGGCTCTGCAGGCGCGATTGGCGCAACCGGTCCAGCCGGACCTGTGGGTATGGTTTGGAAGGGCGCCTGGGTAGGCACGCAAAGCTATGCCGTCAACAATGCCGTCAGCTATAACGGCGCCACCTATATCGCAATTGCAGCCAGCACCAATGTGGTTCCTACAAATACGACTGCGTGGAACATCGTAGCCGCCGCAGGAGCAAATGGAGCAAATGGAGCAAATGGAGCAACCGGCGCGACCGGAGCAACGGGAGCAAATGGAGCACCGGGCCCAGCTGGTCCCACCGGCCCGACCGGTGCCACCGGAGCAACGGGTGCAGCCGGTTCAGGCGGCGCCTTGTTGAAGGATAAAAACGGCGCGAGCCAGGGTTATCTGATCAGTTACGACAACTACTTTCACTACACGGTGGAGCACTCCGGCTATATCTATCAGGTCGGCGTCGACGGAACTTTTCCCACAGCGCAGATCTGGTGGACCGGCTCCAACTGTACTGGGACACCTTATTACAACGATGGAGGTAGTGGAGGAGCCCAGATGCTCGCGAAAAATCTGGTGTACTCGGCGAAGACCAACGAGTTGTATACCCTCTCCAACCCAAATTCGCTCGGTATCAGCACATCGGTTTTGATTTCGGCAGGGAGCATCGAAAACCCCACCTGCTACAACTACTCGCCAGCCGTGTCCACAGGGGGCTGGGCTCTGACCCCTACTACACCTGCAACAGTTGGCTCCACCGCCACGGGTAACCCGCTCACCGTGCCCGCCCCGTTCCAGCTGCCATAAAGAGCACGCAACCTCGATAGTCGCTTTTTGAACGTGGGTTACAACAACGCACTATGCCGGAATGATGGAAACGAGCCTGATGCAATCACATGGAATTCGACTGAAACTTCGCTGGCTGGCAAAGGGATTAGCACTTGTGAGCCTGCTGCCCCTTATGGCCGGCGCGCAAACTCCTCCAAGCGGTATCCAGGCGACCGCTGCGTCTCGGGCCCTTCCCGCGCAAATTGCCTTCGACGCCGCTGGCAATCTCTATATCGCCGAGCTGAACAATCACATCATCCGCGAGGTGAACCTGGCTGGCATCGTCACGACAGTTGCTGGGGCAGGGGAGCAGGGCTTCTCCGGAGACGGAGGAGCGGCCACCAGTGCGTCGCTCGACTCACCTGCGGGCGTAGCTGTTGACGCTGCCGGCAACCTCTATATCGCCGACACCCACAACCACCGCATTCGCAAGGTGAGTGGCGGCGCGATAACGACTATCGCAGGAACAGGCATAGCCGGTTTCTCCGGAGATGGCGGCTCCGCCCTCTCGGCGACACTCCATAGTCCGACAGCGCTCGCTATGGATTTGAACGGCAATCTCTATATAGCGGATACCGACAACTACCGCGTCCGCAAGATCGCCGGCTCAGCGATCTCGACCGTCGCAGGCAGCGGCGAACAGTTCTTTTCAGGAGATGGCGCAGCCGCAACCGGGGCAGGACTCGACTCTCCGAATGGCGTAGCCGTCGATGCGGCAGGCAACATCTACATCGGTGACACGCGCAATCAGCGCATACGCGTCGTCAACCCCTTAGTACTATCTCGACGCTAGCCGGGAATGGCAGCAAGTCTTATACAGGAGATGGAGGAGCAGCCGTTGCTGCTTCGCTCGCACGTCCACGAGGCTTGAGCGTCGATGCACAGGGCAACATTTACGTGGCAGATAGCGACAACAACAGCATCCGCCTGATCGCAAACACAGGCACCATTACGACCGTCGCCGGAAACGGCTCGCAGGGGTTCGCAGGTGACGGAGGCGCGGCCACAAACGCAACACTCGATACGCCGCGAGCCCCTGCGGTGCAGGCTCTCGGGGTCTTTGCGCTGTCGGACACCAACAACAATCTGATTCGTGCCGTGGCGTCAAATGGAATCATCAACACAATCACTGGGGCAAGTTCAGGAACAGGCAGTGGCCAGGGATCAGGCGGAGAGACCCTTAGCCTGAGCGGATCGTCCTCGATCGCCTATGGCAGCAGCGTCACGCTGACTGTGATCTTCAGCAATGCCGGAAAGATCGCAACCGGTCAGGTCAATTTGGTAGATACGACCAGCGGTTCGTCGACGATTGCATCCGCGCCCCTGCTCAACAACGTCGCCACTATCAACCTTTCGACGCTGTCAGCCGGAACTCATAATCTCGCGGTGGCCTTTGCTGGTGATAGCCAGAACGCCGCGATCACAAGCAGCGCCTTTGCGCTTACGGTTACTCCTCTACCGGTCACGGCGAGCATCGCTGGCCTGTCGGTGGAGTATGGACAAACCATTCCGGCTATCACAGGAACACTGAATGGCGTTCTCCCGCAGGACGCGAACAACGTAACCTCTGTCTTCACTCCGACCGCTACTGCAACCTCGACAGTCGGCCAATACCCGGTCACGGTCTCCCTCACAGGGTCCGCGGCAATCGACTACACCGTCACGCTCGCCTCCGGCACGGGCAGTATCACAATCGAAAAAGCTGCCAGCAGCGTCACGCTGACCTCATCCAACCTCACGCCGTTTCTCGGGGCGCCCATCACCCTCACAGCCCAGGCGATCTCCTCCACCACGGGCACGCCCACCGGAACCGTCAGCTTCTACGACGGCACGACTCTCCTCACCGCAGCCCCGATCACTCAGGGAGCGGCCACCTACACGTACACAGGCCTGGCTGCTGGGGGCGCTCATAACCTCACCGCCGTCTACAGTGGAGATCCCAACTTCACCACCAGTACCTCCACAGCGGTAGTCGAGACCGTGGGCGCCACACCGGACTTTACTCTGACCTCGACCGGAGCCGTGACGCAATCCGTCATTGCCGGGAAGTCCGCAACCTACACCTTCGCACTGCAATCCCAGGGCGGAACCTTTACTTCTCCCATCACGTTGACGGCTTCGGGTCTGCCGGCCGGCGCGACGGCTGTCTTCACACCAGCCACGATCGCTCCCGGAGCCGGCTCGGCCACTGCCAGTCTGACGATTCAAACTGCGACGCAAAATGCCGCAAACACACCACCGTTTTCCCCTGTGCGGGCACCACTACTTCCTCTCAGCGCAGCGGTGTTTTTGCTGCCGCTGCTGCGGAACAAGCACCTCCGCGCGAGGTTCGGCAGGATGCCACGCACGCTGTTCAGTGCGTTCTTTCTGCTCATCGCAGGCGCAGCCCTTCTCGGCTTGACCGGCTGCGGCAGTGGCGACCACGACCCAACGAAGACTTACACCATAACCGTTACGGCATCCGCCGCCGGAGCCGCCAACACGACTTTGCAACACATGGCCACGGTCACGCTGAATATTCAATAGGGCCGCGAAGGTTTCCAAGCGTGCACGAAGATCTATTTCGTCTTAGCAGTGTTGCCGCGGCAGTAACCAAGGTCTCCGATAACCCGATCGCACGAGTCCCGCAGTCACGGCAGGGTTTAGCCTAGCCTCATACTCGTGTTGAGCCAGACATTCCTTCCCATCCGGCGGCTCCTCCTGGTTCCATCAGGCAGGCTCCGGAGATGTGGGCGTTATACTTGTGCGACGATTCCGCCAATGATAAAGGTGAGGCGAGCTGATGGCGCGATGGAACTTTCGTTCGCATAAATTCCTGCCGATCATCCAGCGCTACGGCTTTGCGGTGATTTCCGTTATCCTCGCCGTTCTGCCAGGGCTTCTACTGCAACACTATAAGTTTCACGATGTCGAGCTTCCGCTTTTACTCTTTGCGATTGCTCTCACCGCATGGCATGCCGGAGTGGGACCGGCTGTGTTGTCGGTCATCCTCTCGAGCCTGTGCTTCGATTACTTCTTCGCTCCACCTCTCTACGCTCTTTCCATAACTCCCGCTGACATCCCGGCAATATTGGTCCTGATCTCCTTTGCCCTGTTGATCGTCCGTTTCAGCGCCGTAAGACACCGCATCGAGAGTCAGCTCCTTCAGGCTCGAGACAACCTCCAGGCGGAGGTAGTCGAGCGAACCCAACAGGCCAGCCTGCTGAATCTTACCCATGACACGATCTTCGTGCGCGACATGAGCGACGTCATCACTTACTGGAACAGGGGAGCCGAAGAACTATATGGCTGGGCACCCTACGAGGCGGTTGGAAAACGTTCCAGGGATCTCCTGCGGACCGTCTTCACCACGCCAAGCGACGCCATCAGCGCAGAGCTATTAGAAACAGGGCGCTGGGAGGGCGAACTGAGACATGGAAAGGCCGACGGAACTGAGGTGGTGGTAGCGAGCCGATGGTCGCTGCGGCGCAACGAGAACAACCAACCTGTCGCCATTCTGGAAACAAACAACGACATCACAGACCGTAAACGTCGAGAAGAAGAGATTCGCAGCCTCAATAGCGAGCTTGAAAAACGGTCCACCGATCTCGAAGCCAGCAATAGGGAGTTGGAAGCTTTTGCCTACTCCGTCTCCCACGATCTACGGGCACCTCTCCGCCATATGGTCGGATACGCGGAGTTGCTCCAGAAAAACTCCTCTGGCACCTTGGACGACAAGGGGTCGCGGTACATGCGGATGATTCTCGAGGCCGCCAAGCGGATGGGCAACCTGATCGACGATCTGCTGGCGTTTTCACGAATAGGGCGCGTCGAAACGCAAAAAACACAGGTAAACCTCGAACATCTGGTGAAGGAAGCTCTCAGCGAAGTACGTCAGGAGACAAACGGTCGTAGTATTGTCTGGAAAATCGACACCCTTCCGGTCTGTTATGGTGACCGCTCCATGCTCAAGCTCGTTCTCGTCAACCTTCTCTCCAACGCGGTGAAGTTCACGCGCCCTCAGCCGAAGGCCGAGATTGAAGTCGGATGTGTCGATGGAAACAAAAATGAGGTCGTAGTATTCGTGAGAGACAACGGTGCAGGCTTTGATATGAAGTATGTAGACAAGTTGTTCGGGGTGTTTCAACGCCTGCATCACGTGGACGTGTTTGAAGGTACTGGTATAGGGCTAGCTACTGTTCAGCGCATCATCCATCGTCATGGCGGCAAAGTCCGGGCGGAGGGCGTAGTCGATCAAGGCGCGACCTTCTACTTCTCAATTCCTAAAATCTAAATCAGGAAGAAAATATGGAAAGACTGGGACGTATTTTGATGGTGGAAGACGACTCCAAGGATGTCGAGCTGACTTTGACGGCGCTCGAGGACTACAACCTCGCCAATGAGGTCGTCGTTGCAAGAGATGGCGAAGAAGCCTTGGATTTCCTCTATTGCCGAGGCAAATTCTCAACGCGCTCTCACGACAATCCGGCCGTGATACTGCTGGATCTGAAGCTGCCCAAGGTCGATGGATTGGAGGTGTTGAAGCAGGTAAAGTCCGATGAAAATTTGAAGTTTATTCCTGTCGTAGTGCTCACCTCCTCCAAGGAAGAAAAGGATCTGGTGACCAGCTATAAGCTCGGCGTGAACGCCTACGTTGTAAAGCCAGTCGACTTTCATCAGTTCGTCAATGCCATCAAAGAACTTGGCGCCTTCTGGGCGGTCATCAATGTTCCCCCACCAGCGAGCGTAAATAAGTGAGCACGAGTC
This sequence comes from Edaphobacter lichenicola, assembly GCF_014201315.1. Taxonomy (NCBI): domain Bacteria; kingdom Pseudomonadati; phylum Acidobacteriota; class Terriglobia; order Terriglobales; family Acidobacteriaceae; genus Tunturiibacter; species Tunturiibacter empetritectus. The sequence goes on along the minus strand of NZ_JACHDY010000002.1, from coordinate 532,802 downwards.
ACCGTCTGCGGATTCTTTCGCTCGAAGACGATCCCAACGACACGGAACTGATCCACGCGACACTTGAGGCAGAAGGTATTGACTGCGAAGTGGCACGGGTCGACACTGAAACTGCGTTTCACACGTCGCTGGAAAAAGGTGAAATTGATCTAATCCTGGCCGACTACAAACTCCCCTCTTTTGACGGCCTTTCAGCCTTGAAACTCGCGGCGAGCATCTGCCCGGAGGTGCCATTCCTCTTTGTCTCCGGCACGCTCGGGGAAGAGGTGGCCATTGAAGCGCTGAAGGTTGGCGCCACAGACTATGTTCTCAAGACCAGGCTGTCGAGGCTGGCACCGTCCGTGCGCCGCGCCCTGCGGGAAGCCAGTGGAAGAGCCGAACGCAGGCAGGCAGAGAAAGCGCTAAGCCGGAGCGAGGCATTTCTGGCTGAAGCACAGCGTTTAAGCCGCACGGGCAGCTTCGGATGGAGCGTGCCGACCAGAGAAGTCTTTTGGTCCGCTGAAACCTACCGGGTTTTCGGATGCTCTCCAGAGGCCACGCCCACGGTCGAACTGGTACTTGAGCGGACTCACCCGGATGATCGGCAAAGACTTCAACAAGTCTTCGAACACGCCTCAGTACATGGAGGAGACTTCGATATCGAGCATCGGCTGGTAATGGACGACGGCTCCATAAAGTATCTTCGCGTAGTCGCACGGATCGTAAGAGGCGATGCTCCTGATGACCTGCAAGTCGTTGGGGCGGTCACCGACGTAACGGAGGCCAAGCGGGCAGAAGAGGCTCGGCGACGCAGCGAAGGCTACTTGGAAGACGCGCAGAGATTAACTCGCACAGGCAGTTGGGCCTATGACGTCGCCGTCGGACGGGGTATCCACTGGTCACAGGAGAACTTTCGCTTGTTGGGTTTTGATCCAGAACAGGGTGTACCTCCACACGACAAGTTCCTTCAGCGCATTCATCCCGAAGACCGGGCGAACTACAGCAGAGCCTTCGACAAGGCGATCACTCATCGACAGTCGAATCTCGACCTCGAGTACCGAGTCGTTCTCCCCGACGGAGAAACCCGGTACGTCCACTCGATAGGCCATCCAGTCTTCGACAAATCCGGCAACTTCTGCCAGTACGTCGGTACGGCGATGGATGTGACCGAACAGCACAACGCGAGAGCAGCCCTGGAGACGGCCTTTCAGGAGATACAAACGCTCAAGGATCAGCTCTACAAAGAGAACATCGCCCTGCGCGAAGAGATCGTGCAAACCTCGATGTTCGAGGAGATCGTGGGCGAGTCGCCTGCTCTGCAGGCCGTGCTCGTCCGCGTCACCAAAGTCGCGCCAACCGATTCCACCGTCCTGATCACCGGCGAAACAGGAACCGGAAAGGAGTTGATTGCTCGCGCAATTCACAAACGATCCCAGCGCACAGCTCGCGCCTTCGTCAGTGTCAACTGCGCCGCCATTCCTACCTCATTGATCTCATCCGAGCTCTTCGGCCACGAGAAGGGCGCGTTCACAGGTGCCACGCAACGCCGTCTCGGCCGCTTCGAGTTAGCCGAGGGAGGTACTCTCTTTCTCGACGAAGTCGGCGAGCTTCCACCCGAGACGCAGACTACTCTGCTGCGCGTCTTGCAGGAACGCGAGTTTGAGCGTGTCGGCGGCACCAAGGTGATCAGTGCGAACGTGCGCGTGATTGTTGCAACCAATCGCGACCTCCAGGCCTCGATCGACGCCGGCACCTTTCGTGACGATCTTTACTATCGCTTCAACGTATTTCCGATCGAGATGCCATCTCTTCGGCAACGAAGAGAAGACATCCCCCTCCTGGTCGAATATTTCATCGCCCGCTACTCAGCGAAGACAGGCAAAAAGATTCGAAGTATCGAGAAGTCCACGCTTGACCGGCTTCGGCTTTACGCGTGGCCCGGCAACATTCGCGAGCTGCAAAACGTGGTCGAGCGATCCGTCATTCTTTGTGAATCCGAGACCTTTACTGTGGACGAAAGCTGGCTCTCCGGAGGAGTTGATCAACCCGATCGAGCCGGGCAAACCCTTCTCAAAATCCCGCCCTCTCAGGAGAAGAAGGCAATCGAGGACGCGCTCGCCGAGGCACAGGGTCGAGTGTCGGGCCCGTCTGGAGCCGCAGCCAGACTTGGAGTTCCTCCCTCAACCCTCGACTCCAAGATCAAGACGCTCAATATAAACAAACACCGCTTCTTCAAGACAAATTAGCCGCCGGATCTCTCCCCTAAAATTCACGAAATTCGTGAATTCCCGAAATCTGTGAATTTTCCACCAAAAAATCCATTCACTATCAGCAACTTGCAAATGGCCACGCAGTTGCTCTTGAAACGCCCAAATGTTCAAGATTCGAAGATTCGAGGACAAAGGAATCGTGACCTTCGCACTCAGTGGCCGAATCGAGGAGGAGCATTTACCGGGGTTGCAGGGACTCTTCGAAGCCGAGTCTGCGGCCAATTCGACAACCATCGCCCTCGATCTAGTGGATGTCAGGCTGGTAGACCGGCAAGCCATCAAGTTCCTGGCCACATGCGAGGCCCAGGGGATCCTTCTGAAAAACTGCCCATCGTACGTCCGTGAGTGGATTGAAACAGGAAGGGGTATGAGCCATGAATCAAAGCATTGAACAGACCACGACTGGGACGGCCACCCAAGCCGTCTCCGCATCTGATGTAACTCCGTTCGTAAATAAGATGCCCGCGGATCTGCCCCAGCGCGCCAGTGGAGGAGTTTTTCGCTTTGTTCGTCGAATTCTTGACGAGAGCATCATCTTGCCCGGCTTTCGTACCCAAGGGGGCACATCTTTGACTATCGAACAGTCTCTCTCCGGATTCCTCGAAAACTTCTCCCCAGCCGGGCCACGATGTCAGATCTGGGTGACGGGAAAGCCGCAGTCTTTAACCCCCGCGATTCTCGAGCAGATCAATTTGATTGCGCGTGAGGCCCTGGCCAACGCGTTCCTGCACTCTGACGCGACGCAGATCGAAGCTGAAGTCGAATACTCGACACGCGGACTGCGACTGATCGTGCGCGACAATGGGCGAGGAATGGACCGCATTGTGCGTCAGGGAAAGGACTCGCACTGGGGCCTCTCTGGAATGCGTGAGAGAGCCAAATCAATCGGCGCGCAGCTCAGAATATGGAGCAGGTCCGGAGCCGGCACGGAGGTCGAAATTTATGTGCCGGGTCACATCGTCGCCAGCGCCTGTGCCTGAAAAATCGAAGTCGCAATACTGATCGGCGATCACTTTAAAATTTACCCTCTAACATAGGCCGTCGTAGGTTCTCCGCCTCCTCTGTCGCCTCCAGGTTTGTACCTCCCATCGGGTTATCTCCCGCTAACCCTAACGCGGTTTTTCAGTGAAGCCATTCGCGGAAAAAATGTATTCAGAAATCAACCCTCCGCGGCCGTGGAAATCTGTTCGCTAAGATCAGCGGCAGGGTAGACCAACTGGCCGAATGTGACGTTGTAATCGGGAAGAAAGACCACCTTCAGTTGTTGATTTACCTCCGGATCACTATTGATCACCTCGGCGACTGAGGTGATCAGCTTGATGATCAACTTCGCCATGAAGTATCCAGGAGCAGCTTTTCCGCCGAACAGGAAGGTGCGAGCCGCAATCTCCAGTCTGGGATTCTTCTTCAAGCGGTGATACTGCGTCAGGATGTAAAGAACGTTCAGATGCTGCCGCTTGTACTCATGAATCCGCTTCACCTGGGCGTCGAACATCGACTTCGGATCGACGGCGATTCCGGTCGTGTCGGCGATGTACTGTGTCAATCGAACCTTGACGGCGTACTGTACATTGCGCCACTCCGCGCGGAAGGCGGAGTCTTCGGCATAGCGCTCCAGCTGCGAAATCTGATCGAGATCCCCAATCCAATCCTGCCCAATCTTGCTGATCATCAGCTCAGTCTGTTCAGGATTGCTAACCGCCAGCCAGCGTCGCGGCGTCACACCGTTGGTTACGTTCATGAACTTCTCAGGCCACAGCTCATAGAAGTCGTGAAGCACATCGCTCTTCAGCAGCTCGGTATGCAATCGAGCAACGCCGTTGATATGCTCGCTTCCAACGCAGGCAAGGTGAGCCATGCCACGTACCTCTCCCCGTGCTCGTCGATCAGAGACATGCGAGCCACGCGATCTTCATCGTTCGGAAACCGCTCGTGCAGAGCACTCAGAAAGCGCGCATTGATCTCATAAATTATCTCGAGGTGTCGAGGCAGCAACGAGCCAAACATCAGCAGCGGCCAGCGCTCGAGCGCCTCTGGCAGAAGAGTGTGATCGGTGTAGTTAAAGGTATGCGAGGTAATCTCCCACGCCTTACCCCATCGCAGGAACTCCCAGCGTTGCCAGTGAGTCGAGATAGCACGCTGCAAGTCGGCCCAGTCCGCGAACTCTAAATAATTTACGAAAAAGAATTCATGCGACATTCACGAACGATCAGTGATGGCTCCGACCGCTTCGTTCGTCTTGTCACTAGACGATAAGCAAAATCATGGAACTCATGCGATCCAGGCCAGTTCAAAGTTTTCCATTCGACTGGCACCTCGAGGCTCGATCATGAGCCTGTGGATTTGCATCGAATATACTAAGTGCTGGCATGAGCGAAGAAAATCTCAAACAACGGCTTGCATATTTTCAGCAAAGGCTGGAAGAGGCCAAGCGAAGGCATTCCGCCAAAGAGCCGCACCCCCGAACCTTCGATGCCGGGTACACCACCGAAACCTTCAAGACCTGGGCCGAGTCAATCGCAGTTATAAACGAGCGCCTTGCAACCATCAACGATCAGCTGAAGGCGGAGGTCCGAAAGGCGAATTCGTCTCAAAAAGACCTTTGAAAAAAGGCGATCTCTAAAGGGAAACACACCCGCAAGTCGACACCGGCGGTAAGTTCCAAGTGGCCCGGGCAACTCCTCCGAGCGTTTCCCCATCTGAACAACAAAACACTGCTTTACCTTCTCGTAAGGAGATCACTATGGCCGATCAAGCCGCTGCAACACCTCCCCATCGCCCAAAGATGGATGGATCATCTGATTCGATTTGTTTGAACTGTTTAGCGACTGTTGTTTCAAAGCATGAACAGGAAGCCGATAAGTCCAACGTCGAATCGCACCACATCTGCGCTCCTTACTTCTCAGGCAGACGGACCCCCGTCCTGCAGCAGTCGGCCTGAATCAGAGACGTCGCTTACCAACATCTGTAACTTAAATTTATTTCAAAGCAGCGATATCCCGCGCGGGTATCTCCTCGATCGTGTCTACCCGCTGGCCCGTCACAAAGCTTCTGCCTCGCTTTTCCGGACCAAACCAGAAGATCAGAAGCAGCGAAACGATCACCAGCGTCTCAAAAGAACATAACGCCCAGGGATAGCCAAATCTGCTCCGCAGCAGGTTCTGCAGCGGCAGCACCGGCGAAGCAAACAATACACCGAGTTGATACACAAACCCGGGAAACAGCCCGCGAATCGCATCCGGAGCCAACTCGTTCAAGTGCGCCGGAATCACGCCAAACGCCCCCTGCACGCCGCTCTGCATCAGGTAAGATCCAACCACAATCGCCAGCACCGAGCCGCCAAACGCCCACATCGGCATCGCCAGCAGACACACTCCAAGCGCAGCCATCACGGCATACCGCCGCCCAATTCTCTCCGACATCGCCCCCACTACAACGGCCCCGATGATCGCCCCAACGTTGTAGATCACCGGAATCCCAAATGTAGCTTTCATTCCCAGTACGGTGACACCGTTCATCCATGGCAGCGTCTTCAGGAAGTCGGGATAAAGATCCTGAGTCCCGTGAGAGAGGCACGTGATCGCCGCCATCAACAGCAAAAGGTATCCGAAGACGCCTAAATGCTGAAACAGCGTTCCAAATATCTTTCCGAGAGATGGCGTTCGGTGCAACCGCCACGCTGCCGATTCAGGCGCCACCGCAGCCAGCACAACAATAACAAGTGTGACCCCAACCCCGACGAAGAACATCGTCTGCCAGCCGAACCTCGGCGCGATCGTCTGCATTCCGATCGCTGCCATGAGATACCCAAAGGGATAACCGCCCTGCATCAGGCCAGAGAGAACGCCGCGCCTGTGCCGGGGCGCGCTCTCCATCGCATAGGAGGCGCCAATGCCCCAATAACCACCCATCCCGAGACCGTATAACAGCCTCATCGCCATAAATATCCAATAGGTCGGCGCAAGCCCGCTCAGTACGGTAACCGCAGAGAAGTACAGAACGCATGCAATCAGCGGCTTCTTACGTCCAAACCTGTCAGCCAGGGCTCCAAAGAACAGCGCTCCAATCGGTCGCATGGCCAGCGTCAGTGTCATGCTCCACACAATCGCGGCCTTCCCCACGTGAAATTTTCCCATTAGCTCCGATATCAGAAAGACGACGACAAAAAAATCGAAGGCGTCGAGAATCCAACCCAGGATGCCTGCTGCCACGGCAAACCTCCATCCTGGAGCGCCGGTCTCGGAGCTTGCAGCAGCTGCTTCGATCTCTTCAAAGCGCATAAAAAGCGGTCTCTCTTCCGGCGAGCTTGGCGATGGGCAATCGGCAACGTATCCAGAACAGACCAATCGTCAAAAGACGAACAGCGTATCTGATCCCTTGCAGAAATACTATCGTGGCGCGGATCACTCAGCACGATGACATTCAGAGGTCATATTCCCCGCGATAGAGTCCGACGAAAAAGTAACCCCCCGGCCTCCCGCCTCCCACCAGATATAGCTTCCGGCCGCGTATCGCGCTCCCGACCCCGAAGTCACATTTGCAAAGATCAGCGAATGCCCAGCGACGGGAACAATCGCAAGGCTGTTACCTGCTCCGTTTATATATTCAACCGAAAAGACTCCAGCAGGCAGTCCCATCTTGCTTCCCTGGGCGTCACACCGGTACTTCATCATGCTCCGCGACATCGGCTCCGAGCCGCTCAGGTGGATCGTCACGTCAGTCGCTCTCGCAAAAGCGCTGCAGGCAAGAACAGCCACACCAGCTAGAACCTTCTTCAATGATGCACTCATAACGTATCTCCTCGTCTCAACCTCGAAGATGCAAACATCATATCCTCAAAGTTTGTGGCTCTCGATATCCGCGCACGCGCCTTCTATAACCACCTGAGTTGGCATTTGTAGTAGGTCATTCAAGGAAACGCTTCACGCGTAGAGGAATCTAATCTCACTGACGAAAGAGAGATCGGCCGAAGGGATAGAGACCTGCGGAGGTGATGTCTCCCGTCACCTCTCGCAGGCATCACCAGCCCGAACAACTCAACTGGCTGGAACTCAAGATCAATCTGTTCGTGCACCCTGTAGTGATGGCCGGCACAAAATCGTTTCAATCATTCCTGAACTATTTCCATGAACGCTTCGAAAGATAGCCGAATCGATAGGCTTCCGATCGACTGAGACAAGCCTTTTAGCAGGAATGCCCACGACAACTGGCTCCTCCCCCACGTAAGCGCGAAGCTCCGATCTAAACAGGATGAGATCTGCAGCGCGCACTCTGGGCAGTCATCCGTGAAATCGTGTGTCACGGACTTTTCTAGTTCATCCTGCTCGCGCCCAGGCGGCTTATGTAAAAAGTCTTGAACGACTGCTTCGCGCGATGGACCAACACCCTGAGATACTCCCGGGTTATGCCGAATTCAGCGCACACCTCATCTTTATCGCGCTCATCCAGCAGCACCGATTGCAGCAACTGCCGATCCCGGTCGGTCAACTCCTTCAAAATCTGACGAACGATTCGCTGCGCATCCTTCGTCTCCAGAAGACTCAGAGCGCTCGGCTCGTGGTTCACCAGGGTTGCCACCGTATCGTTGTTGAGGAAGGACTCGGTCTTATTCCTGGACCGGTAGTACTCCAGCAACACATGGTTACAAACTGAATTGACAAATGCCCCCAGGCGATCCGGCTCCCTCAGGCCATCGGCCGAGCGAACCAGAACCAACACCCGCACAAAAGTCTCCTGTCTGACGTCTTCGATTGCTTCTCTGGAGTTCAGTCGCGAACGCAGCTTAAGGTGGATCAGCTCCCCGAAATACCTGACAAAGTGCTCCTCAGTGCGGGCGTCTCCAGATCGGAGTCTCTCAAGATACGCCGCGTCGAACGCAAAAAATTGCAAGCTCTATCCCCCCAGGCGGCTGTACTTGCGCCCAAGTTTACACCGTGGGACGAACTTGTTACGAACCTCTAGGGTAATCGTGAGTTCTGATCTTTCGGTACCCTAATACACCGCTAAATCGGCTGTCTGTACCGCGTGCGGCTGGTACCTCGCCAGAGGGGAATCAAGGCAGAGAAGCAACGACAAATAGAACAAGAGTCTCGCCTGAAAGGCGCGACACCTGGATAGTGACCGACAGGTGACGATCGTTTCAGAAGGCCCAAAAGAATAAGACGACTGCAAACCGGAACAATGCCCCTCTCCGCCGAAACTCCGCACGGGTATGCCCTATCGACAAAGCGGGTACTGCGTTCCCTCTGCGGCTGGTAGGATAATCCTCTCAAGAGGAGGTTCGCCTATGTCCGCCACATCCACACTGACCCCGCCCGAATCCACTGCCCGCCAACTTCGAGAGGTCCATCACTGGGTAAACGGCGAAACCATGGTGGGAGTCTCCGGACGGTTTGGGGATGTCTACAACCCCGCCACCGGTAAGGTCCAGGCGAAGGTAGCCCTCGCAACCAGCGCGGAAGTGGACCGGGCCGTAGCCGCCGCCGCAGCAGCATTTCCAGCATGGTCGGCGCAACCGGTGCTTCGGAGAGCTCGCGTACTCTTTCGCTTTCGTGAAATCTTCGAGCGCCGTCTCGACGAGGTGGCCGCCTTACTTACCAGCGAGCACGGCAAGGTCTTCTCCGATGCGAAAGGCGAGGCAACCCGCGGCCTCGAAGTCGTCGAGTTTGCCACCGGCATCCCCCATCTACTCAAAGGTGAGTTCACCGAACAGGTAGGCTCTGACATCGATAGCTGGTCCATGCGCCAACCCCTCGGCGTCGTAGCCGGCATCACCCCCTTCAACTTCCCGGCCATGGTGCCCATGTGGATGTTCCCCATCGCCCTCGCATGCGGCAACACCTTCGTTCTCAAGCCGAGCGAGCGCGACCCCAGCGCATCGCTGCTCCTGGCCGAGATGCTCAAAGAAGCCGGCCTGCCCGGCGGAGTCTTCAACGTTGTCCACGGCGACAAGACCGCTGTCGACGCGCTCCTCGCCCACCCAACCGTACAGGCGATAAGCTTCGTAGGCTCCACCCCAATCGCCGAGTACGTCTACCGCGAAGCAACCAGCCACGGCAAACGCGTACAGGCTCTCGGCGGCGCCAAGAATCACATGATCGTCATGCCCGACGCGGACCTCGATCAAGCCGCCGATGCGCTCGTCGGCGCAGCCTACGGATCCGCAGGCGAGCGTTGCATGGCCATCTCAGTCGCCGTCACAGTAGGCAACGCCACCGCCGAAAAATTGATAGACAAAATCGAGCATCGCATCGAAGGCCTGCAGATGGGCGACGGCATGAAGCCAGGCGCAGAACTTGGCCCTCTCGTTACAAAGGCTCATCTCGAACGAGTCACCGGCTATCTGCAGCAAGGTCAATCCGAGGGTGCAGAACTACGAGTCGATGGACGCAACAACGCTCTCACCAAAGGGGAGGGCTTCTTCCTTGGCGCCTGCCTGTTCGATCATGTCAAGCCGGAGATGAAGATCTATCGCGAGGAGATCTTCGGTCCCGTGCTGGGCATCGTACGAGCCAGCGACTTTGAAACAGCGCTGAAGCTGGTCAACGAGCACGAGTACGGCAACGGCACCTCCATCTTCACGCGTGATGGCGACACTGCACGAGACTTCGCGCACAGAGTCCAGGCCGGCATGGTAGGGGTCAATGTGCCTATTCCCGTGCCAATGGCATTCCACAGCTTCGGCGGATGGAAGCGTTCTCTCTTCGGCGATCACGCCGTCTACGGACCCGAAGGCGTGCGTTTCTACACGAGACTGAAGACCATCACCTCACGCTGGCCCACAGGCATTCGAAAAGGAGTAGACACCTCCATGCCAACGCTAGGCTAGCCGATCTCCGACCAACGGGAGGACCAGGCGAAGCGGTATACGAGTCACGAAGTGACCGCCCCACGCGTAGTGGGCCGGTCCGGCAGGACGCAGGACACGATCACGCACCCAAAGCAGCATCTGCAATAGCAAGATGCTTATCCAGAACTGAAATCCCAAAATCGATCTGCTCCTTCGTCACAATCAGAGGAGGAGCAATCACAAAGTGCGAGACCCAAGCCTGAATCGTGACACCGTCCGCAAGTATCTTCGCAGCGATCTGGTCCACCAGGAGCGGCTTTCCAGAAACCTTATCTGAATAAGTATTGAAAGGCTCCTTGGTGGTTCGATCCTTTACCAGGTCAACCGCCCAGAAGAGTCCTTTCCCGCGAACGTCCCCAATACTGGGATGTTTCGCCTTCAACTCCTTGAGCTTGTCTTCAACATAAGGCGCAAGCTCACGCGCCCGCTCCACAAGTCCAAGACGCTGCATCTCATGAATCGTGGCGACCGCAGGAGCTAGCGTGAGCGGATGCGCCTCATACGTATGACCATGGGCGAAGTAATGATCCTGAAAAAAGTCAGCGATCTTCTCCGTCGTCGCGCAAAGTCCCAGCGGCACATAAGCCGAAGTAATCCCCTTCGCCGTAACCAGAATGTCCGGAACGACTCCCCAGTGATTCATGGCGAACCACTCACCAGTGCGCCCCCACCCCGTCATCACCTCGTCCGCGATCAGCAAAACGCCATATTCATCGCAGATCCGGCGAAGCTTCGGCATGTACTCTTCTGGCGGAACAATCACGCCATTCGTCCCAACGATAGGCTCCACCAGAACCGCAGCCACATCCGACTCATTCCGGATCATATGTTCGATGTAGTCCGCGCACGCAATCCCGCACCCCGGATAGGTGTGCTTGATCGGGCATTTGTAACAGTGAACCTCAGGCGCGAAGAGAATGCCCGGTCCCTTGCCGCCCGGCTCCATCGCCCACCGCCGCGGATCGCCGGTAGCAGCGATAGAACCGGCAGTAGAGCCGTGATAAGAGCGATAGCGCGCAATGATCTTCGTCTTTCCGGTGTACATGCGCGCAATCTTGAACGCCGCCTCGTTAGCCTCTGTCCCGGAGGTAGTAAAGAAAAATTTGCTGATGCCCTTAGGCAAAACTTCAAGCAGAAGCTGAGACAGCTCCGCACGTGCCGTGGTGGCATAACCAGGCATCGCGTAGCTCAGCTCCTGGGCCTGCCGCGCAATCGCATCAATAACAGCCTGATTCTTGTGGCCGAGATTCGAGCACATCAACTGCGACGAAAAGTCCAGATACCGCTTACCCGCACCGTCGACGATGTAGCAGCCCTCGGCGTCCATGATGTGCATCGGGTTCCAGCCCTTTTGAAATCGCCAGGTGCCGTAGTTATGCTGCCGCGTAATATCCACCACCTGCTGGCTCGTAAGGGGTGCTGATCTATTGGAGCTCTTAGGCTCAACGACATCAATCGGACTCATGAGTGCCATCCTATTCCTGAGACGTTATCTGTGTCACGGCACCCTGCATCGGCAAAGACGCCGTTCGGTATCCCAGCATAAGCAGATAGTAGCTGGACGCCGCAACAAGAAAGCCGACGAACCACGCGTAGTCATAGAGAAATCGCAAAGAGGGAACAGCAAGCCCGATCAATGCAACAGTCACCCCGGCGACCAGCGCGACAATCGCTCTTGGATTAATCCCGCGTGTGTACTCATAGGGGCCTCCGCGGCGATACAGCGACACCGTATCCAGCCGAGTCCCACGAATCAGAAAATAATCCGCGACCATGATCCCGGCAACCGGTCCCAGCAATCCCGAGTATCCGATGAGCCACCCAAAGATGTAGTTGCCAAAGCTGCTCATCAGCTTCCACGGCATCATCGCCAGACCCAGGAAGCCAGTGATCAACCCACCGGTGCGGAAGCTGATCAGCCCCGGCGCCAGGTTTGAAAAGTCGTTTGACGGCGAAACCACATTCGCGCCGATGTTCACATTCAGTGTCGCAATCAAAAGAGCAACCAGGGCCAGCAAAGCCGCAAAGGGCTGATGAAATCGCCCCAACAAAGTGATGGGCGACCAGACCGGCTCTCCAAAGATAGTGACAGAGGCCGAAGTGCACGCGATCCCGATAAACGAGTAAAGCGCCATCGCAACCGGCAGACCGAACGCCTGTCCCACGATCTGCGAATCCTGAGACTTCGCATAACGAGTAAAGTCCGGGATATTCAGCGACAGTGTCGCCCAGTACCCCACCATCGCGGTCAACGAAGGAAAAAAGAAACGAAGAAAACTCCCCGTGGTATGGAAGCGGCTCGGTGCCGAAAGCATCGGCCCAAAGCCGCCAGCCTTATGCAGCATCCAGAAGAGCAGCGTCAGCGACATCACCAGCATGAAAGGCGCAGAGAAGCTCTGCAAAAATCGTATCGATTCGACGCCGCGCCACACGACATACATATTCAGCAACCAGAACCCAAGAAAACTCGCCCACAGCACCAAAGGCATCTGCGCAGTCTGTGGCCAAAGCACTCCGAGCATCGCCGCAATCGCCTGCCCTCCAAGCCACGACTGAATCCCAAACCATCCGCAAGCCACAATCGCCCGCAGGATCGCCGGAAGGTTAGCTCCCCGCGTCCCAAAGCTTGCGCGAACAAACACAGGGAAGGGAATCCCGTACTTCGCGCCCGCGTGCGCATTCAGAAGCATCGGCACCAGCACGATCAGGTTTCCCAGAAGGATCGTCAGAATCGCCTGCTTCCAGTTCATGCCGCCCGCGATCAGCGACGACGCAAGCATATACGTCGTCACCTCCATCGACATGGAGAACCACAGCGCAATGTAGTTATAGGTACCCCACGTACGTTGCGCAGCGGTAGTAGGTGCGAGATCAGCGTTATAGAGGCGCGAGTCATGTTCCGCCGCGAGATCAGCGGCGGATTGATCGAGAACTCGTGTCGAAATCGTATTTACTGCCACGCCCCTCCTCTCGCTTCACGCCGCAGATACTGGCCACGGCCTACCGCCGCCACATAACATCCTCCATCGGCAACAAGCTCCCCACGCGAGTACACCTGCCGCGCATTTCCCTTCACCTTCCACCCTTCAAACATCGAAAAATCACAGCGCATGTTGTGGGTTGCTGCCGAGATAACGTGTTCAGCCTCAGGATCCCACAGCACAATATCCGCATCCGATCCAGCAGCAATCGTCCCTTTCTTCGGATACATCCCGAAGATGCGCGCCGGCGCGGTCGACGTAATCTCGACGAAACGCTGCAGCGAAATCTTCCCAGCATTCACGCCGAAGTGATAAAGCAACTGCATGCGATTCTCCACGCCCGGCCCACCATTGGGAATCTTGCTGAAGTCATCTTTGCCCAGCTGCTTCTGATCCGCAAAGCAGAACGGGCAGTGATCGGTCGAAACCACCTGCAGATTGTCCGTCGCAAGCCCATCCCAAAGCTTCGGCTGATTCTTCTTCTCCCGCAGTGGAGGAGTAAAAACATACTTCGCCTCTTCAAAACTCTTCCCGGGCATCTGGTCTTCGATCGACAACAGCAGATACTGCGGACAAGTCTCTGCAAACGCCGGAACTCCGCGATCACGCGCCTCGCGAACCTGGTTCAGCGCATCTTCGCTCGAGAGATGAACGATGTACACCGGCACTCCAGCCATCTCGGCCAGCGCAATCGAGCGGTTCACCGCCTCCGCCTCAGCCTTCGTAGGTCGCGTCAGCGCGTGATAAACCGGAGCAGTCTTTCCCTCCGCAAGCGCCTGCTGCACGATCACATCGATCGCACTCCCATTCTCCGCATGCATACACACCAGCGCGCCATTCTTCGCCGTCTGCTGCAACGCCTTGAAGATCGTCCCGTCGTCCACCATCAGCACATTCGGGTAAGCCATAAAGAGCTTGAAGCTGGCGACACCCTCCCGCACCATGTCGTCCATATCGTGCAGCCCCTGTTTGCCATTATCGGAGCCAAGATCGGTCACAATCATGTGCAGCCCGTAGTCGATACAGGCCTTGCCGTCGGCCTTCCCCATCCAGATGTCCAGCGCGTCCCGCATCCGCGTCCCTTTCGCCTGAATCGCAAAGTCGACGATCGTAGTCGTCCCACCAATCGCCGCCGCACGCGTGCCGGTCAGAAAGTCATCCGCAGAGACCGTCCCCCCAAACGGCATATCCATATGCGTATGCGCGTCGATGCCGCCCGGCAAAACAAAGAGTCCCGCAGCGTCCACAACCGTATGCCCCGCAGGATCGATGCCAGCTCGCACCTCCAACACCGTGCTGCCATCAACTAACACATCTGCTTTTTCGGAGCCGTCGGCCGTAACAACGATGCCGTTCTGAATCAGAGTTCCCATACGTTGCTCCAGACTTCAATGCTGTAGTTCACGACACGAGAGGATGCTCCATCTCCAAAAACACATCGCATCAGGTATTCGTACTCATCACTTCACCCGTCCCCGACGTGATCAGGCCCTTGGCAACCCGCTCCTCCCAGCTCTCGAACGGAAGATCCTTGTCGATGCGCTCCATCGTGATGCAGTTCTCAACCGGGCAAACCAGCGAACAAAGATTGCAGCCCACGCAATGGTGTTCGTCTACCCGCGGAATACGCTCAAGCGGAGTAATCGCATTAGTCCTGCCTGAAGTTCCCGCGTCAAGCTTCGGAATCGGCGTAGTCGAAATTCGCCGCGCCGATTCAGCCTCAACCATCCCCGGTGTCAGCGTCGTATCCGGCGCAGGCGAGGTTCGATCAAGATGGATGCATTGATGCGCGCCATCCCAGCACGCGGTATAGCAAAGCTGGCACCCGATACAAAGATCCTCGTGAATGCGAGCAACGATCTGGTAGTTGAGATTAAGCTGCTTCCATTCGCGAACATTCGGAAGCGACAATCCGCGAAAGTCTTCAATCGTAGCGAAGCCCTTCTCCGCCATCCAGTTCAGCAGCCCGTCCTGCATATCCTCGACGATCCTGTAGCCGTAGTGCATCGCAGCCGTACACACCTGCACCGTGCTGCAGCCCAACAGAATAAACTCCGCTGCATCGCGCCAGCTTCCAATCCCGCCGATCCCTGACAGCGGAAGCATACTCGCTGTATCTGCCTGTATCTGCTGAACCATATTGAGCGCAATCGGCTTCACCGCAGGCCCACAGTAGCCGCCATGCGAACTCTTGCCGTCGACATTCGGACTAGGCTGAAAGGTATCCAGATCAATCCCCGTAATCGAGTTAATCGTATTGATAGCCGAGAGTGCATCGGCGCCACCGCGCTTTGCAGCTCGCGCAGGCACACGGATATCCGAGATGTTCGGAGTCAGCTTAACAATCACAGGCGTGCGAGCCTTCTCCTTCACCCATCCCGTAATCTGTTCGCAGTACTCCGGCACCTGTCCCACCGCGGATCCCATCCCACGTTCGCTCATTCCATGTGGACATCCAAAGTTAAGCTCCAGCCCATCAGCCCCGGCATCCTCCGCGCGCTGCACAATGTCATGCCAGCTCTCGCGTTTGCTCTCAACCATCAGCGAAGCGATCACCACATGCTTCGGATACCGCCGCTTCACCTCCGCGATCTCCTGTAGGTTCACCTCGATCGGGCGATCCGATATGAGCTCGATATTATTGAAGCCCATCATCCGCCGCCCCTCCCAATCGATCGACGAGTAGCGCGAGCTCACATTCGTAATCGGCTCGCCAATCGTCTTCCACACCGCTCCCCCCCAACCCGCATCAAAGGCGCGCATGATCTGCTCGCCGCAGTTCGTCGGCGGCGCAGACGCCAGCCAGAATGGATTGAGGCACTCAATACCGCAGAAAGTGCTCGCAAGCGTCGGTTTAGACTTTGACATGTTGCACCCCCAACCATCCAGCGATTCCGATTCCCGCGCGCTTCCCGTCCGCCACCGCGTCCACAACCTCGCGCCCGCCGTTCGTACAATCTCCCCCAGCAAAAAACTTAGGCTGAGAGGTCTGCCCCGTCGCCCGATCGATCACAATCCGGCCGCGCTCCAGCTGAATCTTCCCGAACCCACTCGAAGGCCCAGAGAGAAAATCCGCATGCGTAGCCTGTCCAATCGACAACACGATCAGGTCGGCCTCGAGGACAAACGCCGAATCCTTCTCAGGCACAATCGAACCATCCTCGGTCGCCGCAAGTCTCGTCAGCTCGAGTCCCTTCACGGCTCCATCCCCGCGAATCCCCGTCGGCTGAACGTGCCAGAGGAACTTCACCCCCTCGTGCTTCGCGTGTTCATATTCGAATGCGAACGCCGACATCTGCTCCTGCCCTCGCCTGTAAAGAATATGAACCTCACGCGCACCAAGCCGCACCGAAGCGATGGCCGCATCGATAGCAGTATTCCCCGCTCCCACCACCACCACGCGCTTCGGCACTGTCGTCAGCGCACCGGACTTATACCCGGCGATGAGATCCAGAGCATTCGTCACTCCCGCAAGTTGCTCTCCTGCAACTCCGAGCTGATGAATCGCTCCCAGCCCAATCCCTAGAAAAACCGCATCGTGCGTCCGCTCCAGCTCCGCAAGCCCCGCTGCGTCCACTTTCGTCTCGAAGTGAAACTCCACTCCCAGCTGCGAAAGCATCTCAATCTCCCGCAGACTCTCCACCAGAGGAAGCTTATACTCGGCGATCCCATACGTATTCAAACCACCAGGCAACGGATGCGCGTCATACAGATCGGCACGAATGCCACGCCTTCGCAGCTCAGCAGCACAAGCAAGCGAAGCAGGCCCAGCACCGATCAGCGCAACCGACAGCCCCGTCTCCGGCCCAGGCTCAAACGGCAGCGGAGCCCCGCTCTCATAGAGAGTATCCATCGCGAAGCGCTGAAGCCGTGCAATCTGAATCGGTTGTTTGTTGTACCGATGCATCACGCAGGCGCCTTCACAGAGCACTTCCACAGGACACGCGCGAGAGCAGCTCGCACCCAGAATATTCGCATCCAGAATCGTTCGCGCCGACCCAGAGAGATTCCCGCTGGCAATCTTCTTAATGAAGCTCGGCACATCGATGTGCGTCGGGCAAGCAATCGTACACGGCGCATCGAAGCAATAGAGACAGCGATTAGCCTCAGGCACAGCAGCCTGTCTGTCGAAGGGCGGATGCAGATCGCCAAAACGCTCTACCACCTCTGGAGCGGCTGAAACCTGCTCAGGAAAGGGAACGCGCTCGCTCATCAGAGTCCAGTCGCCTCACCAGTCTCGTTGCGATCAAGCCGATCGAAGAACACATTCCAATCGCCGCGCACCACGAGGTCTGCGGAGTCATCGAAACGCTCATCAAATGGAAGCAGTTGCATCATGGAAGACAACATGACCCTCCTTGCGCTGCGTATCTCCTGTCAGGAGTGACTATTATGCACTATCTCAACGAACTCCTCGCCAGTCAAAGAGAAGTCCAACCTGAAATCACAGTTCCCGGCCGCTGCTCTCCCCTTCGCTCAACCACTTCATCGTCTTCCTTGCAAGCCGGTCAAAGGCCTGCACGGCCAGCATCAAATCTTCGACCCTCGTGTCTTCCGCCTTGTTATGGCTCAGCCCGGCAAGCGACTGAGCAAACATCATCACCGTCGGAATCCCCGCCCGCGCAACCTCCGCAGCGTCATGCAACGGCCCCGAAGGCAGCCGATGCGACACGCCCGCCGTCTCGCGGACAGCTTCCTCGCAAAACGCAATGAGCTGCGCATCAAACGGTATCGGCTCAATACTCCAGATCCTCGACCAATCAACCGTGCATCCCTCTTCCTTCCCAAAGCGTTCACTCGCAGCGCGAGCCTCGGCGAACATCGAGGCAAGCACCCCCGCGTCGAGATCGCGCATATCAAGCGTCGCCTCGCAGCGTCCCACCACGGCCGTCACAATTCCCGGAAAAGTCTTCACACTTCCCATCGTCGCAACCGCGTCTGGATGTCTTCGGGCGATCGGGCGAATCTCAAGCGCCAGCTTCGCCGCAGCGGCCAGCGCATCTCGCCTCGCGCCCATCGGAGTGGATCCCGAATGAGCCTCCTGTCCATGGAACGTAATCGCATGCCGCTCCACGCCCTTGGTCCCAAGCACAACTCCCAACGGCAGCCCCATCCCTTCGAGCACGGGCCCCTGCTCGATATGCAACTCCAGATAAGCCGCTGCGCCGCCGCGTTCTTTCGCCGCCTCTCCAACCTGTTCCACGTTGACCCCGCAACTCCGAAGTGCATCCTCCAGCCGAACTCCATCGCGATCCGTACGTCCGCGATCAGCCTCAATCGTGTGGGTCCCCGCAAACGCCGACGAGCCAAAGAGACTCCGTCCAAAACGCGCCCCCTCTTCATCTGCCCAGTCAACCAGCCGAATCGTGATCGGCGGTTCGCCATCGAAATCCTCCGCCAGGCTGCGCAACTCCTCAAATCCAGCCAGGACTCCCAGACACCCATCCAGCCAACCGCCGTTCGGAACCGAGTCGACATGACTCCCCAGAACAAGTGCTCGGTCTGTACGGCCCCGAAGCGTCGTCCACGAGTTTCCCGCAGCATCATAATGATGCTCGAACGGCAGCCCCTTCAGCTTGCTCTGAAACCACGCCCGCGCCTCCAGCCAGACTGGAGTCCACGCCACCCGCTGGGCACCATTGGCATCCGCCGTCAGGGTACGAAGTTCTTTAAGGTCGGAGATCACTCGCAACGGATCAACGGGCACGCATCGTCTCCTGAAAAAGTAAGTCCTAAAAAAATAAGGTTATACCCAAAACGCAGGCTGCAACTTTCATCAAAAACATGGACGTCAGTCTGGCACGGTTCTCGTTCTAACGAAGGCAAATCTCCGCCAGCAGGTAAACTGTTCGCACCGCCGCGCCAGTCGAACTCACCCCGCTCATGGAGATGCGCAGTTCATGCAGAATAGACGTTGTCTAAACCCTCTGGTCGTCCTCTTCGCAATCCTGTTTTCTTCCACAGCACTCCACGCAGCGCAAAACGACGAACAAACACGCTGGAAGCAAGAAGCAGCAAACGTCACCATCACCCGCGACGACTGGGGCATCGCGCACATCCACGGCAAGACCGACGCCGACGTCGTCTTCGGCATGGAGTACGCCCAGGCCGAAGACGACTTCAATCGCATCGAGACCAACTACATCAACGCCATGGGCCGCCTCGCCGAAGCCGAAGGCGAATCCCGCATCTATCAGGACCTCCGCATGAAGCTCTTCATCGACCCGGTGGCGCTGAAGAAGCAATACACCGCCAGCCCCGCATGGCTCCGCACCCTCATGGACGCCTTCGCCGACGGCCTCAACTTCTACCTCTACCAACACCCCGACGTAAAGCCGCGAGTCATCCACCACTTCGAACCCTGGATGGCGCTCTCTTTCACCGAAGGCAGCATAGGCGGCGATATCGAACGCATCGACCTGTCGCAGCTCGAAGCCTTCTACTCTCATCCCGCCGCAATCCACGCATCCAACCCCACCTCTCCGCGCGACGAAGCCGCCTACATCCACGACAGCGATCCCCCCGAGCCCACCGGCTCCAACGGCATGGCCATCGCGCCTTCAAACACCGCCGACCACCACGCCCTCCTGCTCATCAACCCCCACACCTCCTTCTTCTTCCGCTCCGAACTGCAAATAACCAGCGACAACAATCTCGACGCCTACGGAGCTGTAACCTGGGGCCAGTTCTTCATCTATCAGGGCTTCAACCAGCGAGTCGGCTGGATGCACACCTCGAGCGGTGTAGACGCAGTCGACGAGTATCTCGAAACCGTCGACAAGAAGGGCGACCACTTCACCTACAAATACGGCAACCAGCAACGCCCCATCACAGCCGAGCAGATCACCGTCCCCTACAAGACCGACCACGGCATGGCCGAAAAGAAGTTCACCATCTACCGCACCCATCACGGCCCTATCGTCCGCGAAGAGTCCAGCCGCGAAGGCAATGCCAACTGGATCAGCATCCGTCTCATGCAGGAGCCCATCAAAGCCCTCACCCAGTCCTACCTCCGCACCAAAGCCACCAACTACAAAGCCTTCCGCCAGACCCTCGAACTCAAAGCCAACTCCTCCAACAACACCATCTTCGCCGACGCCGACGGCGACATCGCCTACTTCCACGGCAACTTCATCCCCCGCCGCGACCCCACCTTCGACTTCACCAAACCAGTTGACGGCAGCAATCCCGCCACCGACTGGAAGGGCCTCCTCACCGTCGATGAACTCCCTCAGCTCCTCAACCCAAACAGCGGCTGGCTCTACAACAGCAACAACTGGCCCTGGTCCGGAGCGGGCGCCAGCAGCCTCCGCAAGCAGAACTATCCCGCCTACGTCGAAACCGGCACCGAAACCGCCCGCGGCCTACACGCCATCCGCGTCCTCGAGAACAAAAAAGACTTCACCCTCGTCTCCCTCATCGCCGCTGCCTACGACAGCTACCTCCCCTGGTTCGACAGACCACTCCCCGCGCTCCTCAAAGCCTGGGACGAAGCCCCGCGCTCCAATCTCCTCCGCGCGAAGCTGACCGAACAGATCGCAACCCTGCGCACCTGGGACCGCCGCTGGGCCGTCAACTCCATCCCCACCTCTCTAGCCGTCTTCTGGGGTGAAGACATTCGCCGCCACACCCTCGCCGACGCCAAACAAGCAGGCATTCCCGTCGAAGAGTACATCGCCACCAGAACCACCGCCGCCGAGCTTCTCCAATCCCTCGCAACCGCCTCCGACAGACTCACTGCCGACTTCGGAACCTGGAAGACCCCCTGGGGAGAGATCAATCGCTTCCAACGCCTCACCGGTGATGGCGTCGCGACTGGGAAAATCGCCCAGCCCTTCAACGACGCCCAGCCAAGCATCCCCGTCGCCTTCACCTCGTCGCTCTGGGGCTCCCTCGCCTCCTTCGGAGCCCGCCCCTACCCAGGCACAAAGAAGTGGTACGGAACCAGCGGCAACAGCTTCGTAGCCGTAGTCGAGTTCGGAGACAAAGTCCGCGCCAAGGCCCTCACCGCAGGCGGCGAGAGCGGCGACACCACATCTCCCCACTTCAACGATCAGGCCACTCGCTACAGCACCGGCGACCTCCGCAACGTCTACTTCTACCCCTCAGACCTCAAGGACCACACCGCACGTCAGTACCATCCCGGCAGTTAGTCTTCGCGTCCGGCCCCGGCTGATTGGTCCTACCCAATCGAATCAAAGTCGATCGCCAGATCGGTAGCAAGAATCGGCAGCAGGATAGGTCAGGAAATTGCCCACACACGCTGAGACCACCATTTCAAGCCACGCAAGCGAGCGCCCACGTCCAGTCGTGTAGAATCCTCCAGACCACATCATGATTAAGCTCGCTAAAATTCCAAATCTCACAGAGCTTACCTACCGCAGCATCAAGCAGAGCGTGCTGAACGGGACCCTCGGCGAACTATCCCGGCTCACCGAAGAGTCCCTCGCCACGCAGCTCGGTATCAGCAAGTCCCCCGTCCGCGAAGCGCTCAATCGACTGGAAGCCGAAGGCCTCGTTCGCATTGAAGCCCGCCGCGGCGCCTACGTCCGCCAGTTCTCCGCCAAAGAGATCCGCGATCTCTACGAACTCCGCGAACTCCTCGAGGTCCACGCCATCGAGGCAGCGACCATCACCCCCAAGTTGCTCACCGATCTCGCCGCCAGCATCAACCGCACCAAAAAGTTCCTCAAGAACGGCAACAAGCTCGAGCACATCGAAGAGGACATGCGGTTTCACAGCCTCATCACCGCCGCCACCGGCAACCAGGAGCTCTGCCGCGTCCTCGAAAACGTGCAGCAAAAAACTCTCCTCTGCCGCTCCAAATCCTATGAGCTCTCAGCGACCACAGCGCCCGTAGCACACACCAGGATCTACCAGGCCCTCAAGAAAGACTCCAAGCGCGAAGCCCGCCTGGCCATGCGCGATCACATCGTCTTCGTTCGCGAGCGCCTTCTGGCCACCTTCAAGACCCCAAACTGAGCCTCCCCGCACATCCCTGGAAACCACGTTTCAGCACCCTCCAGGCCGCCAGCTCCGCCTCTCCAAAAGCCTTGCGCCCCCCGGCCATTAAAGGAGTAACCAGGTAAAAGGAGTAACCAGCCAGAGTCCCGCAGCCCTCATAAAATCGTCCGACCACTCTCGAAATCAACCTCACCGCGCCTATCGAAATACAGCCCGAAAGCGACATTAACTCACGCATTGGTAAAGAGTTCCTCCGTTGCTGGGAGAGCGATCTTCCACTCCTGGAAAACTGGTATGACCAGCAGGCGGCAAGTGTCTTCCCCGGCTCCTCCGAGTCACCTCCACGCCAAAAACTTTCTTGACAAGCAATAGGCCGATCCCGCAGAATCCTCAGCCGGGGAAGATTGACGACATTTCCTCTACTCAAACGTTTGAAGTAAATGCAATACGAGCAACATTTGCCCGGATACGGCGACTTCCATCCAACAACAGCGGTAAGCAAAGCATTTTCATTGTGTTGAAGCAGTCTCACAAGAACTCTGCCAACACAAGCAGCAGAACGTTAGATCGACTTAAACGTTTTACAAACCGAGTACGAAGGGCAGGACAATATGATCTACGATTCAACGACCCAGATAAGCCGCCTAGGCCAGTGCGGACGCAGAATATCTCGAGGATGGAGCAAGCCGGCATATCTGCTGGCACTTCTGGTCCTCTTCACCTCAGCCGCCTTCGCGCAGCTGACCACAGCCGACATCCTTGGCACTGTCACTGACGCCACCGGCGCCGTCGTTCCCAACGCCACCATCGTCCTCACCAACAACGGGACCAACGAGAAGCGCACCACTGTCTCCAATAGCTCAGGCGACTACACCTTCACCCTCCTGCCCGTCGGCCACTACTCCGTCTCGGTCAAAGCCGCAGGCTTCCAGGCCTCCATCGTCAAGGACCTGTCCGTAGAAGCAGGCGACCGCGCCCGCAACGACGTCCACCTGCTCACAGGTTCAGAGAACACCGTCGTCGAAGTCACGGCATCCACCCCGCTCCTCCAGGCCGACAGCGCAACCGTCAGCTCCACTGTGACGGCAAAGGCCGTGCAGGATCTGCCTCTCAACGGACGTAACTTCGTTCAGCTCGTAGACCTCGTCCCAGGCGCCAACCCCGGAGCCGGTAACGGACTCTCGAGCGGTGGCCGTCCAGACGATCGCCGCAACAACGCCGCCGGCCTCTCCGTCAACGGACAGGACGACACCCTCAACAACTGGGTCGTTGACGGTGTCGACGACAACGAACGCATCATCGGCACCATCGGCATCAAGCCCAACGTCGAAGGCATTCAGGAGATCACGGTCCAGACCAACAGCTATGCTGCAGAGGCCGGACGTACCGCTGGCGGCGTCATCAACATCGTCACCCGCTCTGGAACGAACGCCTTCCACGGATCGGTCTACGAGTACTTCCGCAACGACATCTTCGACGCCCGCCAGGTATTCCAGACAACCGGAAAAAAACCGGAACTGCGTCAGAACCAGTACGGCGCCAGCATCGGCGGACCAATCTTCCGTGACCGAACCTTCTTCTACTTTGACTACGAAGGTTTCCGCCAGGTCTCCGGCGTCACTTACACCGGCACCGTACCGACCATTGAAGAGTACAACGCCATTAACAGTCTGAACGGTCTCACCCCTCAGTCGCTGCTCACGAACCGCAATGGCACTCTCCAGGCGTATCAGGGGGCGGTCACAGGAACACCTGTTCCCATTAACCCGATCGCGTTGAACTACCTCAAGCTGTTCCCGGCACCAACCAGCAGCGGTCTCTCCAGCAACTACACCATCAGCCCAGCCAAAACACAGAACTCTAACACCTACGACGCTCGAATCGACCATAGGTTCAACGACAAGAATCTTCTCTTCGGTCGCTGGTCTTATAACAAGGTCACCGGCTTTACCCCCCCGAACTTTGGAACGGTAAACGGTGTCCAGATCAGCGGAGGCCGGTACAACTTCGATGGTCCTGCAACAGACTTCGCCACCCAGTTTGCCTTCGGTTTCACGCACACCTTTACACCGTCTCTCCTGCTCGATCTTCGTGCAGGCTACACCCGTATCAACAACCTCTCTCTACCACTCAACTATGGAACCGGAATCGACACAAAGATCGGCTTCCCGGCCAGCCAGACCAGCTTCAGCCCCTTTGCTGACTCTCTCACCCCCGTCTCCATCGGCCCCTTCGGCGACATCGGTGACGGCGCATACGTTCCCCTGCAGGACATCGACAACACCTTCCAGTACTCCGGTACCCTCAGCTGGATCAAGGGCAACCACAACATCAAAGCAGGTCTCGGGCTCACCCGCCGGCAGGCTCGCAACGTACAGAGTGCCTCTGCTGTCGGCGCCTACGGCTTCAATCTGACCACAGACAGCAACTCCGACCAGCTGACGCAGCAGAATAACCAGATCGCGTCAGCTCTTCTCGGCGCCTTCAACAACCAGACCCGTAACTTCAACATCAACCCTCCGGACTACCGAAGCTGGGAGCCAAGTGGCTTCGCACAGGATAGCTGGAAGGTCAATCCGAAGCTGACGGTGCTCCTGGGCCTCCGCTACGATGTCTTCACTCCCTTCACTGAAGCGCACAACCATATCTCCAACTTCGACTACCCTGAGGCCCTCACTCTAACTCCAACAACGGTTTCACAGGCTTTGAAGATCGCCGGCGTAAACGGGGTCAACGATAAGGTCAATATCCCGACCGACCACGGTGACGTTGCTCCACGCGTTGGTTTCTCATACTCCGCGAGACCCTCCACAGTAATTCGGGGCGGCTTCGGAATCAGCTACTTCCCCGGCAACTACACCTCCAACGCAGACCTGAAGAACGCTCCGTTCACCTCGGTCTTCAGCCCCTCCTGCCAGTCAACACTCGCTGTTCAGATCGAAACGTTCCAAAATAACGGCGTTCTGCCCCCGGGCCAGAACCTAGACTGCGCAGGCACTAAATTCAATACAAATGGAAACCTTAGCCAGGGAATCGTGCCCCCTTCGGCCCCAACTGCAGCCCAGCTAGCCGATCTGTCCACGATCCCCGGTCTTGGCTTCGTAGCGGAAGCTCCGAAGTTCAAAAATGCCATGATTATGCAGTACAACCTGCAGGTCCAGCAGCAGTTCGGCTCTAACGTCGTAACCATCGGTTACGTCGGCAACCTGGGTCGCCATCTGCCGGAATCCATCAACAACATCAATCAGCCGTTGCCCTATAATCCGCTGGCTACGCTGGGAACCCCAGCCAACCCCAACAACGGAGCACGTACTACCGCCACGCTGCTTCCCAATCTCGGAGGCTTCAGCTATATCGACAGCGGCGGTATCTCGAACTACAACGGCCTGCAGACCTCCTTCCAGCGTCGCTTTACCAAGGGGCTGGCATTCGATGCGAACTACACCTGGTCCAAGGCGCTTAGCGACATCACTGGTTTCTCCCAGCAGGGTAGCAGCCAGGGTTGGAGCAATGCGCTTCCTACCAACATCCGGGCAACCGAGTACGCGAATGCGGAACTGGACATTCAAAACCGCTTCGCTCTCTCCCTTAACTACGAGCTCCAATACGGAAAGAACTTCACCGGCGCCAAGAAGCTTGCCCTCTCCGGCTGGGCGATCAACACAATCACCGAGTGGCAGAGTGGAAAGCCCTTCACCATCATCAGCAGTGGAAACGGAGCAGACAATCCGGTCGAGAGCGACGGGAAGACGCACGGCTTCAACAACCGTGCCGTTCCCCAAAACAGCGGAGGCAACGACCGTCCTAACACGATTGGCGATCCCCGTGGCTCGAAGTCGATTCACAACTTCTTCAACACCAAGGCGTTCGCTCCTCAGCCCCTCGGAACCATTGGGAACACCCAGCGCAACT
The DNA here is from genome assembly GCF_014201315.1 of Edaphobacter lichenicola. Lineage (NCBI taxonomy): Bacteria > Pseudomonadati > Acidobacteriota > Terriglobia > Terriglobales > Acidobacteriaceae > Tunturiibacter > Tunturiibacter empetritectus. Next base: position 506,847 of record NZ_JACHDY010000002.1, on the reverse strand, counting down.
CGCTGTTTGGACCCAACTACCGTCACGTAGACCTCTCCCTCTTCAAAACCTTTGCCATCACGGAACGGGTCGGACTTCAGTTCCGTGCGGAGAGCTACAACATCTCCAACACGCCGAACTTCTATCTGAACAACAACCAGCCAGGCGATCAGTTCGGTAACACAAACTTCGGCAAGATCTCGCAAGCCGATCCCAACTACACCCCACGGCAGTACCAGTTTGCCCTCAAGGCGCTCTTCTAACCCAACGCAACCCAACGACCCGTCGGCGAAGAGAAACCCTCTTCGCCGACGGGTAACTTTTGCCCCCACCCGAAAATAAATCTCAAAAACCTGTCACATTTTTAGCACCACAAAAAACACCATCCAAAACACCACATCTACCACGCAAAACACCACAACCACACCAGCAAAACACCACGTCTCCGACCACGCTTTCCCCCAAAACCTCTTCTAAATCCGAGCTTTAACCCTCCAAATTTTTTCTCGCGAACTTCGTTCAAAAAATAATCCGCACGGAGACCACCTGACATGAATCGCCGAAGTTTTCTCGCCCAAACCTCCGCATGGGCCGCAGCCGCTGCGCTCCCCAGGCTCTCCGCAGCCTCCATCCTCCCCTCCCTCGACGCCTCCGCAGAGCAAACCTCAGCCGCGGGCGAAGTCAAATTCCCCAAAGACTTCCTCTGGGGTACCGCCACCGCCGCCTATCAGGTCGAAGGTGCCTGGAATGTTGACGGTAGAGGCGAAACCGTCTGGGACCGCTTCAGCCACTCCCCCGGCAACGTCAAGGGCGCTTACACCGGCGACGTCGCCTGCGACGAGTACCATCGCTACCCCGGCGACATCGCCCTCATGAAGCAGATGAACATGCGCAGCTACCGCTACTCCATCGCCTGGTCGCGCATCCAGCCCACCGGCGAAGGAGCCGTGAATCAGAAGGGCATTGACTACTACAAGCGCCTCACCGACGCCGTCCTGGCCGCCGGAATGCGCCCTCTCGTCACCCTCTACCACTGGGATCTCCCCCAACCCCTCGAAGACAAAGGTGGCTGGCCCAACCGCGACACCGCCGCCCGCTTCGCCGACTACGCCGAGATCGCCGTCAAGGCCCTCGGCGACCGCATCCAGACCTGGGCCATCTTCAACGAGCCCTGGGTCTTCACCTACCTCGGCTACGGAAGCGGCGTCCACGCCCCCGGCAAACAAGACTTCGACCTCTTCCTCAAAGCCTCTCACACCGTAAACCTCGCGCAGGGAGACGCCTTCCGCGCCATCAAGGCCATCTCCCCGAAATCGAAGGTCGGCAGCGCCTTCAGCATGTCGTCCACGACTCCCGCAACCTCCTCGCCGGAAGACGCAGCCGCAGCCAAACGCTTCGACGCCTTCAACAACGTCTGGTTCCTCGAAACCGCCCTCCGCGGCCGCTATCCCGAAGCCTTCGTCCACGGGGTCCCTCTCGAGGCCATGGGCGTTCAAAGCGGCGACGACAAGCGCATGACCGCACCGCTCGACTACATTGGCGTCAACTACTACTTCCGCCAGGTAGTCGCCAATCTCAAAATCCCGGCCCCTACCAATCCCTCCTACGACGCCATGGGCTTCGATCACTACAACGGAAAAGAAGGCTCCCTCACCGACTTCGGCTGGGAGGTCTATCCACGCGGCATGTACGAGATCGTGCAGCGCATCTCGCAGGACTACAAGCTCCCTATCGAGATCACCGAAAATGGCTGCTCCTACGGCGACTATCCCGATGCCAGCGGCCGTGTCGCCGACGTACGCCGCATTCACTACTATCGCGAGCATCTCCGCGAACTCGCCCGCGCCATTCACGAGGGAGCCGACGTCCGCGGCTACCACTCATGGTCCATCCTCGACAACTTCGAGTGGTCCGAGGGGTACACCCAACGCTTCGGCATGGTCTTCGTGGACTTCCCCACCCAGCGCCGCTTCATGAAGGACTCAGGGAAGTGGTACTCCAGAGTCGCCGCCACCAACACCATCGAAGCCACCGCCGCGACGACCTAACCAGCAACGAACGTGGCGCAGAGGTAAGCGATAATACCTCTGTGCCTCCGTTCGATCTTTCTCCCTCAGAAGAGTACAAGCAACGCCAGCAAGCCCGCGAGCAGCAGGTCGCGCACTTCGAAAAACTGCATCGACGCTTTGGAAATCTCCGCCTCCTCGTAGTCATCGCGACCCTGATCGCCGCCTGGCTCTCTCTCCACAACGACGTCTTCTCCCCCTGGTGGCTGCTGGCAGGTCCCGCAGCATTCCTCGCGCTAGCTGTCCTCCACGCAAGAGTGCTACGCCGTCGAGCCTGCGCCGGACGCGCCGTAGACTTCTACCGCAAGGGCCTTGCCCGCATCGAAGACCGCTGGAGCCAGATGGGCACGGGCCAGACGAGCGAACGCATCGACACCCACGCCAGCCTCTACGCCACCGATCTCGACCTCTTCGGCCCCGGCAGTCTCTTCGAACTCCTCTCGCTCGCCCGCACCCGCATGGGCGAAGACACCCTCGCCACGTGGCTCCTCTCTCCATCCCCCGTCGCCGACCTCAAGCAACGCCACGCCGCGCTCACCGAACTTCGCACCCGCCTCGACCTCCGCGAAGACATAGCCATCCTTGGCGAAGATCTCAAGGTCGGCATCCACGCCGAGGCTCTCACGCATTGGGCCGAAGCGCCCAATCAGCTCAAACACCCGGCTCTCCGCTGGCTCTCTCTCCTCCTCTCTCTCGCATCGATAGCCTCGGCCGTCTTCTGGGTCGAGCGCGGAGAAAAAACTCCCTTCTTCCTCGTCCTCATCCTCGCAACCATCCTCACCGCCGCAATTCGCAGGCAAACCGCCGCAGTCCTTCAATCCACCGAGCACGCCCTCAAAGATCTCCAACTCCTTTCATCCCTCCTCGCCCGTCTCGAACGCGAGCACTTCGAATCCCCCCGCTTGCAGAGCCTCAAGCAGCAGCTCTCCTCGCACCACCTCGCCGGCTCACACGCCATAGCCCGCCTGCGCACCATCGTGGACTACATCAACGCCCTCGAAAACCCCATCCTGCGCGCCCTCAACGTGCCACTCCTCTATGGTGTCCAGGTCGCCTACGCAGCCGAGGCCTGGCGCAGCGCCCACGGAACCGCAGTGCGCTTCTGGCTCGCGGCAATCGGCGAAGCCGAAGCGCTCCTCTCCCTCTCCGCCTACACCTACGAGCATCCCGCCGACCCCTTCCCCGAGTTCGTCGCAAGTCTCGAACACATCCCAGCTCCCCCCTGCTTCATCGCCGAACAACTCGGTCACCCACTCATCGCCGCAGCAAAGTGCGTTCGCAACGACGTCAGCGTCTGCGGCGAAACCCGCGTCCTGCTCATCAGCGGCTCCAACATGTCCGGCAAGAGCACGCTCATGCGCGCCGTCGGCATCAACACCGTCCTCGCGATGGCTGGCGCCCCCGTCCGTGCCGCAAGATTGCAACTCACTCCGCTACAAATAGGCGCCAGCATCCTCATCAACGATTCGCTCCAGGAGGGCAGCTCCCGCTTCTACGCCGAGATCACGCGTCTCCGCCAGATCTGCGACCTCGCCGAAAAGAATCCCCCGGTCCTCTTCCTCCTCGACGAGCTTCTTCAGGGTACAAACTCGAAAGACCGCCTCATCGGAGCCGAAGGCGTAGTACGCGCACTCCTCGACAGCGGCGCCATCGGCCTCATCAGCACTCACGATCTAGCGCTCACCACCATCGGCGAGCAGCGCGACCCCCGCCTTCACAACGTGCATCTCCAGGACGAGATCGAGAACGGAAAAATGAGCTTCGACTTCAAGTTGCAGCAGGGTGTCGTCACCAAAAGCAACGGCATCGAGCTCATGCGCCTGATCGGGCTAAAGGTTTGACTCGCAACTTCCACCGACCGAAGGGAGGACCAAAGCCGCCATATCCACCCAGAAAAGGTATACAAGTCACGAAGTGACCGCCTCCCGCGCAGGGAGCCCCGTCCGGCAGGACACAAGCAGCAAGCCCGTCCGGCAGGACAAACGCAGTGAAGATTTGTAGAGCGTCGAACGCACCGCGTTGACGAACTGAACGCCCATTCAGTATCCTTCTCGCGTCGGAGCAATCCTCTTTTCCCGAAGCGATCCTTTAAAGTGTCAAGCCAAAGAGTCAAACCAACGATGCACAGAATAAGGTAGAGATGACATGCGCATACTGACGTACATTCGGCAGGTCCTCGACGCCGAAGAGAGCGTGCACATCGCGAACAACGCCGTCGCGCTCGAAAACAGCAAGCTCGTCATGGACACCATGGACGAGTACGGCGTCGAAGAGGCTCTGCGCCTCCGCGAGAGCGGCATCGAAGCCGAGATCGTCGCCGTCGCCGTAGGCCCCGCCCGCGTGCAGGATGCCCTCCGCACCGCCCTCGCCATCGGCGCCGATCGCGCCATCCACGTCGAAACTGACATCCGCCTCGACGCCATCGCCCTCAGCAAAGTCCTCGCCCAGCTCGCCACGCAGGAACAGGCAACCCTCATCCTCTCCGGCGGCCAGCAGGCCGACTGGGACTCGCACGCCCTCGCCGCCGCCACCGCCGAGCGCCTCCACTGGCCGCAGGTCACCTGGACCAGCGCCCTCGAACTCAAAGGCACCACCCTCACCGGCAAGCACGACGCCGACGAAGGCAGCGAGTCCTTCACGCTCGAGCTTCCCGCCGTCGTCACCACCCAGCAGGGGCTCAATGAGCCGCGCTATCCCACGCTCCCCAACATCATGAAGTCGAAGAAGAAAGAGCTGCGCAAAGAGTCCCTCGACCAGTTCGACGTAATGCCAAAGCTCAAGTTCGTCAGCGCCGAGATTCAGGTCAAAAACCGCCTCAACAAAATCCTCGATGGCAAAGACGCCCCCGCTGCCGCCGCGCAACTCGTAGATCTTCTCCGCAACGAAGCAAGGGTGATCGCATGATTCTCGTCGTCGTGGAGTATGCCAACGGCAAAGTAAGCAAGAGCACCTGGGAGATGATCACCGCCGCACGCGAATCAGGCCGCGAAGCCCCCGTCACCGCGTTAGTTCTTGGCAGCAACATAGCACCCATCGCCGCTGAAGTAGCCAAAGCCGTCGATCAGGTTCTAGTCGCCGATCTACCCGCGCTCGCCCAGTACGACCCTGAGCTCTGGTCCGCCGCTGTCGCGCAGATCGCCACCGAAGGCGAAGCCTCTCTCGTCCTCATCGGCGGCAGCCGCAGCGGTCGCGAGTACAGCCCACGCGTAGCCATCAAACTTGACGCGCCTCTGCTCGAAGACGTCATCACCCTCAAAGCCACCGGTGAAACCATCACCTCCCAGCGTTACACCTTCCTGGCCCGCGTCACCGAGACCATCGAAACCACCGCGCCCATCGCCGTAGTCGCCGTCAAACCCGGCGTCTTCAATCCCGCAACTCCACGAGCCGAAGCAGGAGAGCAGTTCGACGTAGACCTCAACCTCCCCACGCCGCGCCTCAAGGTCACCGGCAAAACCGCCGAGCGCAGCTCCCGCATCTCGCTCGCCGAAGCCGAGATCGTCGTCTCCGGCGGCCGCGGCGTCGGCAGCGCCGAAGGCTTCACCCAATACGTCGAAGCCCTCGCCGATCAGCTCGGCGCCGCAGTCGGAGCCACCCGCGCCATCGTTGATGCAGGCTGGCGCCCCTACTCCGAACAAGTCGGCCAGACCGGAAAAACCGTACAGCCCAAGACCTACATCGCCATCGGCATCTCCGGCGCGGTCCAACACCTCTCTGGAATGAACAAGAGCAAAACCATCGTCGCCATCAACCGCGACGCCGAAGCCCCCATCTTCAAAATCGCCGACTACGGCATCATCGGCGACGTAACCCAGCTAGTCCCCGCCATCCTCATCGAACTCAAAAAATAACTGTTCAAAGAGGCAGCGCGGGATGGCGATCCATCAACACGAGGAGTTATCTCAGGAATCAACGTTTTTGCATCTAGGTACCCCAAGGCTCTAGCCTTGGGTCTCTCAATTCGCCGCTAACGTGGGGCTTTAGCCCCTGGGGTATGTCTTCCTCATTCGCGATTCGTAGAAACGCATGGAAAGACCAACGGCTCATTAGAAAGACTCAATTCAGACCGTCATCACAAGCACTAGACTAGCGGCTCAAGCCCAATGCTTCCATTCCCCCAGCAGATCGCCTTCCTCCTCTTCGCCGCCGCCACCCTCACGTTGGGCCTGTGGGGCTTCTATCGCCTCTACCTCCGCATTCATCGCGGCACGCGCGACCCCGAACTCCGCTTCAACCATCTCCCCCGCCGCCTCGTCTACGCCCTCATCACCACGCTCACCCAGCAGCGCACCTTCAAGAAGCGCCCCACCATCGGCCTCTTCCACTCCTTCATCTTCTACGGCTTCGTCTTCTACGGCCTCGTCAACTTAGTCGACGCCGCCGAAGGCTACCTTCCTTTCCTGACAATTAACGGCCTTTCTTCAAATCGCATCGGTGCGCTCTATGCCATCATCATCGTAGTCGCAACCTATAGCTTCCTCGCCGACCTCCTGAGCTTCCTCGTCCTCCTCGGCGTCATCGCGCTGGTCATCCGCCGCTTCGCCCTCCCCAGCCGCACCGACTTCCGCTTCAACCCGCGCACCCTCCTCCACAAAGACGTCAAGCATCAAAAGATCACCCGCGACTCCCTCATCGTCTCCGCCTTCATCCTCTTTCACGTCGGCAGCCGAGCCATCGGAGCCGGAGCGAAGATCGCCGCCGAAGGTCCGGATCCGCTCCAGCCCTTTGCCACTCTGCTCTCCCACCTCTTCACCCCCGCCAACGCCGAAGCCTTCCGCATCTTCGGCTACTGGGGAGCCCTCGGTAGTGTTCTGGCCTTCCTCGCCTACTTCCCCTACACCAAACACATCCACATCTTCATGGCTCCGGCAAAGTACCTCGTTGCCCGCGAACCCTCCTCCGGCGTCCTGCCTCTAGCAGCCCTCAACCTCGAAACCGAAGCCGAGACAGAAACCGAGACCAATCCCCAAACCATCGGCGCCGCCAAGCTCGAAGATCTAGCCTGGCCCCGCCTCCTCGACGCCTACGCCTGCATCCAGTGCAACCGCTGCCAGGACGTCTGCCCCGCCACCGCCACCGGCAAATCCCTCTCTCCCGCCGCGCTCGAGATCAACAAGCGCATGGAGCTCAACGACCTCGCCGCCCAGCGAAGCCCCTTCGCCTTCACCTCCGCGCCCTTCGAAAAAAACTCCCCCAGCCCGCGTCCGCTCCTCCAGTTCGCGCTCTCGCCCGAAGCTGCATGGGCCTGCACCACCTGCGGAGCCTGCATGGAGGTCTGCCCCACCCAAAACGAGCAGATGCTCGACATCATCGACATCCGGCGCAACCAGGTCATGATCGAAGGCGAGTTCCCCAGCCAGCTCCAATCCGCCTTCCGCGGCATGGAGCGAGCCCAAAATCCCTGGGGCATCAACCACGAGCAGCGCCTCGCCTGGGCCGACGGCCTCAACGTCAAAACCACCGACGAAAACCCCACCCCCGACGTCCTCTACTGGGTAGGCTGCGCCGCCAGCTACGACCCCCAGGCCCAGAAGACCGCCCGCGCCTTCGTCGAGCTCCTCATCCACGCCGAGGTCAACTTCGCCGTCCTCGGCAAAAAAGAGTGCTGCACCGGAGACAGCGCCCGCCGCGCCGGCAACGAGTACCTCTACCGCCAGCTGGCCGACAAAAACGTCTCCACCCTCAACACCATCCAGCCCAAACTCATCGTAGCCAGCTGCCCACACTGCATGAACTCCATCGGCCACGAGTACAAGCAGATCGGCGGCGACTACAAGGTCCTCCACCACACCGAGTACCTTGAGACACTCGTAGCCACAAAGAAACTCACCGCCACGCCCAGCGACGCGACCATCACCTATCACGACCCCTGCTACCTCGGCCGCCACAACGGAGTCTACGAAGCCCCCCGCAACCTCCTCAACATCCTCTCGAACTCCACCCCCGAACTCCCCCGCAACCGCGAAAACTCCTTCTGCTGCGGAGCCGGCGGAGCCCAGTTCTGGAAAGAGGAGGAAGAAGGGAACCAGCGCATCTCCGACAACCGCTTCCGCGAAGCCCAGAAGACCCTCGCCCCCGCCGCAGGAGAAAAGATCCTCGCCGTAGGCTGTCCCTTCTGCAAGAGCATGCTCGGCAGCACCCCCACCAAAGCCGACTCCGAAGACATCGCGATCAAAGACGTAGCCGAGCTCCTCCTCGAAGGCGTCCGCCGCAGCAAAGGTCTCACCGCCGCGCCGATCCCGCAGCCCGCAGCATCAGCCGCACCCCAACCCAACCTCGAACCTGTGACTGCCACGCCAGCGCAGCCTCCTGCAGTCGAAACCCTCCCAACCGAAGCTCCTCCAGCCGCCACCCCCGCCGAGCCTCCCGTCGAACGCAGAAAGTGGCAACCCAAATCAGCCGCGCCGACTCAGCCCGCGCAGAATCCCCCCATCGCGGCTCAACTCACAGAACAGGCTTCTGCAACAGAAGCCATTCGAACTTCTCCCGCGCCAGAACGTAAAAAGTGGCAGCCCAAGTCAGCAGGTACTCTACCCGAGCAGATCGGTCCGGGCACGTTCTCCGAAGTTACCCCTATCGCGCAAACCACCCCCGCACGTGCAGCCGCGCCAGTTTCCGCAACCAGTCCAAATCCTGAAGCCATAGCACCCGAACGCAAAAAGTGGCAGCCAAAATCCGCCACTCCGACGCCTGCCTCGGAACCGATCCCTACGGTGTCTACCGAAACGGCAACGTCGCCCGCGTCAACCGATGCACCCACGCGCAAAAAGTGGAACCCAAAGAAGCCCAGCTAATCTACCCCGCTTTCACCCACTCCGCCACCCTCCGCAGCATCTCCTTCGCCTGCGGCAAAAACGGAAACTCATTCGCCGAAGCCGCGAACCCATGGTTCATCCCCTCCGCAAACACATGGGTCACATCCACCCCATCAGTCACCATCCGCCGAGCGTAAGCCTGCCCCTCATCCCGAAGCACGTCATACTCCGCCGTCACCACAAAAGCCCTTGGCAACCCCGCCAGCGAACCCGCCAGCAGCGGCGACACCCGAAAGTCCGCCGCCTCACTCTTGTCATTCAAATAGTGATCCCAAAACCAGATCATCCCCTTCCGCGTCAGTCCATACCCCTCGGCATTCTCCAGGTACGAGGCCGTCGGCGGATCATAGTAATCCGCAGCCGGGTAAAGCAGAATCTGCCCCGCCAGTCCTCCCCTCCCGCGATCCCGCAGCAGCAAAGCCACCACCGTAGCCAGTGTCCCCCCGGCGCTATCGCCCCCCACCATCACCCGCGAACCGTCCCCACCCAGCTCCCCGGCATGATCCAGCACCCACTCCGTCACGGCCAGGCAATCCTCCAGCCCCGCCGGAAACTTATGCTCCGGAGCCAGCCTGAAGTTCACCGACACCACCACCACTCCAGCCTCCTTCGCCAGCGCCCGGCAGTAGGGATCATGTGTCTCAACCGTCCCCGCCACCCACCCACCACCATGAAAGAACACCACCACCGGAGACACCCCACCCCCTTCCGGCGTAAAAACCCGCACACCAATCTCGCGCCCCGCCCCAGCGATCGCCCGAGCAGCGATCTCACCAACAGCAATCATCCGATTCGCCACCCTCACATCGGCATACTCCGCCATTGGCACAAACCGCGCCATCATCTCCGCTCTCTCTGACCGAGCCTCCTCCGGCGTCTGCTGCTCAATCGGCGGCCGACCCAGCGCCTGCCCCGCATCCAAAATCATCCGTAGCTTTTCATCCAGTGGCATAGAGCCATCTTATCGCCGCCCCGCGTGATAATGTCCTGCCGGACGGGCCCGCTACGCGCGAAGCGGTCACTTCGTGACGTGTATACCGGTGTCTTGGCAGAGCAAACAGCGCAGGTCCTCCCGTTGGTCGGAAAGGAAGATAGCTCGCGACCAACGGGAGCGCCAACCGAAGGGGTATACAAGTCACGAAGTGACCGCCGCCCGCGCAGGGCGCACTTTAAAAGAAATTAAAGAAAGCAAGAATCCAGCCGATAGAGCCAGCAAGGCCTAGTTCTGGTAGGTCAGCAGCTCCAGTTTCACCGGATCCAACCCGGAGTTGACCATCCGTAGCTGCCTCGCAGCACCAAGAGACAGATCGATCACCCTGCCCGGAAACAGCGCCCCCCGGTCAGTGATCGTCACCACAACCGACCGCTGGTTACGCAGATCGGTCACCTTCACCTTGCTGCCGAACGGAAGCGTCTTGTGCGCCGCCGTCATCTCGTTCATGTCGAAGATCCGTCCACTGGCCGTCCGGCGTCCCTGCCATACCTCGCCATACCAGCTCGCCAGCCCGCTCTTAATCCGCGTCAAAACCGTCCGCCGGGGGACCGTTACCGTGTTCACGATCTCTGATGTGGTGACATCATGCATCACCGGGACGGGGTCCGTAGCTCGAGCCAATGCCGGAGTAGCGTTATCCGTCGCAAAGGCTGACAGAACGACCATCGCCGCCAGAGTAACAGCGGTCCGAGCCCTTCCTGTCATGATTGCCGTACGTTCGTTTCCGGGTCTCTGTTCCATCCCTTAAGTATAAGAAAAGCAAGACTTAAAGGGTATTTTAAATGCACAAAAATGGGGCCCGGTTCACCACACCCAGGCGCCCTTGTCAACACTTTTCGGGGTTGCCTGATCGCCCTAAAAAAAGTGAAAAACGGTCCCATTTTGGCAACTCAACGTTACAAAGGGGTTAACCCCAGCAATCCAGAGGGGGATCGTTCCTCCCCGATACACCCTCCTTTGTAATTTTTTTGCCCCCACGCCTATTTGCTCTTCTGCTGTTGCCGGTAGTACCGGCGCGCCTTCTCCCGGTTGCCGCAGTCCTTCATGTCACACCAGCGTCTGCGTCTCCCTCGGCTCTCGTCGAGAAAGAGCCATCCGCAAAGGCCGCCTCCACAGATACCGATCCGAGCCAACCTCCGGGAACAGAACAAAGACAACGCCTCGCCCGCCAGGATCGACCGCAGCTCCATCGACGCGAACTGCGGATCAGGCCGCCAATGGAGTCCTGCCCCCTCACTCACAACCATCGGTTTCGGCGCGTTCGCCTCTTCGCGAATAGCCACCAGATCGTGTTCCGCAACCGGATCTCCCAGGGCAAGCGTCAGCCCGACATGGTAGATCTCCTCTCGAAGCTCCCAAATCTCATCGATAGGCGACGGAGAATCCACCAGTTCGCCGTACAACTCAGGCTCGATCAACCCAACCTGAACCGTCCATCGGACAAACGACTCCCAGTCCGGAAGCAGTTCCTCAGGCTGTTCGGCCAGGTGTTCGGCCACCGTATTGCAAAAGTCGAGCGCAAGGTGGCCCCCCACGTGGGAGGCGACAGGCTTCCGAAGTGCAGCCCTGACAGCAACATCGCTCTGGTGATCCGTCATTGGCGAATCCCGCTCTCTATCGACCGTCTACATGAACGCGAGATCTTTATACCACCCAACCGGTTAGACAGCCAAGTCGTGTAACAACAAAAAGTTACGCCCTCAGAGTCGCGAGCCGTCTTTCTTCGCGACCAACGGGAGCGCCAACCGAAGGGGTATACCAGTCACGAAGGGACCGCCGCCCGCGCAGGCGCACTTTAAAGAAGGCCCGATCAAAAACGACCTTTTTCAAAAGGAGTTCCGCTGGTCGCGAAGACCAAAACTCTGTCAAGCCCAAAAACGCATAACGCAATTAGATTCAGTACATTGCGCTTGGCGTATCAGTTACGTGCCAGGCGCTATAATGGATACATAGACAAAGAAAGCCCCGGCTCTTGAGCCCGGGGGCTTCTTTATTTCCGAGATAACTAACTGATAACAAGTATTTTAGGAACAAACCATCTGTTTTCTATACTTTGCAGACACTACCCCTCTGCAAGCTACTGAATAGAAGGACTTTACCGCCAAGATACCCCCGGGGGGGGAGGGGGGTACCCAGGTGGCATAGAGTCCGGGGATTCAGCAGGAAGGAGCTATACAAAGACCAGGCACTGCGGCCGCGACAGGGGGAAGCTCTTCCCCGAATCCGTCAGCTTACCCGTCTTCCCATCGCGTGCCAGCACCGAGATAGTGTCAGACTCCTGATTGGCGATCAGCAGCCACCGGCCACTCGGATCAAGCGTCAGGTGACGCGGAACCTTCCCCCCGCACGGTATCCGGTCCACCACAGTCAGCTTGCCATCGGAGGGCGAGATGGCAAAGGTGACCACAATATCGTCGAAGCGGTCGGTCGCATAGGCAAACCGGCCCTCTCGGTCGATCGTAATATCGTCTCCGTTGGTCGCGCCCTGGAAATCGGCAGGCTTCATCACGATCTCCTGCACGGTCTCGAGCGCTCCGCGCTCCGAGTCCCACCGCAGCACCACCACCGAGGACGTCATCTCGGTGACGCAGTACGCAACCCTGCCGTTCGGATGAAACCGCAGCGCCCGCGGTCCCGCTCCCGGGGCCGACCGCCACGCCGCCGGCTCATTCGCAACAAGCTTCGCCGTAGACGCATCCAACCGATAGAGGTGAATCGTATCCAGCCCCAGGTCGTTGACCAGCAGGAACCGGTTATCCGGCGACACCGTCACCCGATGGGCGTGCGGAGCCTCCTGCCGCTCCTTGTTCGGTCCCTGTCCGCTGTACTGAAAGAACGAAACCGCGGGGCTCAACGCACCGCCGGCTCCAACCGCGAACGAAGCCGCGCTGCCCCCGCCATAGTTCGCCGCAAACGCAGCCTTGCCCGTCCGATCGAAGGCGACATGACAGGTTCCTCCTCCGCCGGAGGCCACCTGACTGACCTTGGACAACCGCGTCCTGGTCCGGTCCAGTGTAAAAGTCGACACCGCGCCGCCGTCCTTGCCCTCGAACTTATCCAGCTCATTGGCCACGAGGACGGTCTTCCCGTCAGGAGCCAGCGCCAGAAACGTAGGATTCTCCGCCTCAGCCGCAAGGCCAAGCGCCGTCAGATCTCCCGTCGACGCCGCAAAGGAGTACGAATAGATACCCTTGCTCGAGCCAGACGTTTGAGTCCCGACCAGCAGTCGCCCACCATCCTTTCCTGCCGCAAACCCAGCCCTACCCACCACCGACAAAGCTGCCGAACCGAAGATAAATCTACGTCGATTAAGCCGATTAATCTGTCTCAAATCACCGCTCCTTCTTCCTCTCATCCACAATAGCGCGATTTGCAGATAGTCTGTTTCCTACGGCGTCGTGTCCTTTCACCCTCAACAGCCAGACAGCCGCCTCCAAGGGAAGCCAGCAAAAGTGCCTAAAGGCTCGAACTCCTCCTTCAACTCGCTCTTCCATCTCCTCCGCGGCCGAATCATCGTCTCCTGTCAGGCCGCAGAAGGCGATCCGCTGGACGATCTCGACACCCTCACCCGAATAGCAACCTCGGTCCTGCGCGGCGGAGCAGGCGGTCTCCGCGCCGAAGGCACAACGCGCATCGCCGCCTTCCGCGCCCTCACGCAGCTCCCCATCATAGGGATCATCAAGACCTGCGACGCCAACGGAGACGTCTACATCACCCCCGACTTCCGCTCCGCTAAGGCCGTCGTTGACGCCGGAGCCGACATCGTCGCCCTCGACTGCACCGCCCGTCGCCTCACCGCCCCCGAACCCTGGACTGAACTCATCCCCCGCACCCATACCGAGCTGCGTCGGCCAGTCCTCGCCGACATCGCCTCCCTGGAAGATGCCCTCGCCGCCGAGCGCGCCGGAGCCGATGCCGTCGCCACCACCCTCTACGGCTACACTACCGAAACAGCCGGGATCCGCTCTCCGTCCTGGCCCTTGCTCCAATCCCTGCTGGCACACTTGACAGTCCCCGTGCTCCTGGAAGGCCACATCACCCACCCCACGGAGGCCCTCCAGGCGCTGGACATGGGGGCCACCGCCGTTGTCATCGGCTCCGCCATCACCCGCCCCGAAACCATCACGAATCGTTTTGTCCAAGTGACCAGGCAAACGGACATTCAACCTTCAAGCAAGTAATCCGTCGAATCAGTATAGTCATCTAGACATTTAAAAGCAGTTTGTACATGAACAGGGGATTGAAATGGCGCTTGGAGTCGCGGGAGAAAGCTCGATCACCACGGTCGAGACAAGCAGCAGAAACTACACCGTTCCACTAATGCTGATGGTCTCTTTGTACTTTGGCATCGGCTTCATCACCGCGCTGAACGACATCCTGGTTCCGCACTTCAAAGATCTCTTCCATCTCACCAACGTCACGGCGCTGCTGGTTCAGTTCTGCTTCTTCGGAGCATATTTCGTTATGTCTCTGCCTTCGGGATGGATCGTTGGCAGGATCGGCTACAAATCAGGTATTGTCGTCGCACTGTCCGTGATGGGGCTTGGCCTGCTTCTCTTTCTTCCCGCCTCGGTCATCATCTTCTATCCCCTCTTTCTCTTCGCTCTGTTCGTCGTCGGTAGCGGACTTGCGCTTCTCCAGGTAGCCATTAATCCCTACGTTGGTGCATTGGGACCTCCGGAGACTGCGGCTTCCCGGCTAAATCTGGCTGGCTTCTTCAACTCGATTGCTACAACTTCCGCTCCCCGAGTTGGCGCCGCCTTTATCTTCATAGCTGCCGGTGCCTCGACGGCGCAACTCGCCCACTCTGTGCGGAAGCCCTACCTCATTCTCGCAGCCTGCGCCTTTGCTATGGCAGTTATCACAGCCTTCGTGCAGTTACCCGACGTCATTGAAAAAGACGGTTCCAAATCCAGTACTGATGGCAGCGCATGGAGCTTCAGCCATCTAAGGCTAGGTGCGCTCGCGATCTTCTTCTATGTGGGAGCCGAGGTTGCCATTGGAAGCATCATGATCACCTATCTTGGCCAGCCATCGATGGGGGGCTTGAGCCACGAGGTCGCCGCGCGATACGTCTCCTATTATTGGGGGCTATCCCTGATAGGCCGCTTCGTGGGTTACTTCGCGATGCGCTGGATTCGAGCTCAAAGGGCACTTGCTGTCGTCTCGCTGATTGCCGCTGTCCTCATCACCCTCACGGTCGCAGCACACGGACACATTGCAATGTGGGCGGTAGTCTTTTGCGGCCTGTGTAACTCGGTCATGTGGCCTTGCATCTTCCCGCTGGCGGTAAAGGGTTTGGGAAGATTCACGAGCCAGGGCTCCGGAATTCTAATCACCATGGTCGTTGGTGGAGCAGTCATCCCTGAGGTTCAGGGCTTTCTTGCCGATACGCTCGGCTACCAGCACAGCTTCGCAATTGTTCTACTCTGCTACGCTTACATCTTCTTCTTCGCGATCAGAGGGCACCGACATCAAGAGTTATCGGGTGCAATGGACTCTCTAAATCCCGCAGTTATTCAATAGTCGTAGTTGGGACCCGGATGGAAGCCCGATAACGGTCACCGCGGTATCGAGAGCACGCAACCTCGATTGGCGTCTCTTCGGTCGTCATAATTGTCCGCGAGATGGAAAGGATGCTCGCCTTTTTGGGGATTGTAAGTAAGTCAGATTCTTCGCGAGTTGCGGGCAGTGCCTCGATCACCTCATCGGCCCACGCGACACGCACACCGAACGTCTCGCGAAGCACAAAGTAGAGAGACTGCCTGGCGAAGTTGATCTTCTCAAGACCTGGAAATTGCTTTAATGGAATGTGTGATATTTCAAGCGCCATCGGAATCCCATCGGCCAAACGTAGTCGTCGCAGCCGCATCACAACTTCACCTGTCTCGACCTTCAATTGCTCCGCGAGTTCTGCTGTAGCCTTTACGACCGTTTGCTCGATTAGTTTTG
The DNA here is from genome assembly GCF_014201315.1 of Edaphobacter lichenicola. Lineage (NCBI taxonomy): Bacteria > Pseudomonadati > Acidobacteriota > Terriglobia > Terriglobales > Acidobacteriaceae > Tunturiibacter > Tunturiibacter empetritectus. The sequence continues at coordinate 491,041 of NZ_JACHDY010000002.1, read as the reverse complement.
AACTCGGGACCATACCGAGATGCTTCATATCCTCGGTAAAGCCACGCAGATGCATGATGTTCTTCTCAAGTTTAGGTCGGGTGACAAATGTGCCGCGTCCCTTCTGGCTGATGGCGAAACCGCTGGTCTTCAACCCATGTAGCGCTTGCCGTGCCGTCATTCGGCTCACCTGGTAGATTCGCGCCAGTTCCTCCTCGGAAGCCAGCGGGTCCCCCGTTGAAAGTTCTCCCGAGTGAATCTTTTCCATTAGTGCCCGCTGAATCTGGTAATACAGCGGTATGAAACCGCTTTTATCCAGAGGACGTATTGTTGAAACAGGCTGACTTTGAGGCTTCGGCACTCTATCTCCTGAGACGTTCCGACATCCGCGTCCGAATGCTCACAAAAATGCGAGATGACGGTTTCAGCCAGCATCTTGCAGACACACAATGTCGAATTAATTCGCGTCCCTTGTCTTTTTAGTCCTATCCCGGTTCTGTTGTCTATACACATCTTGTCAAAAACGGATAGCAGTAAGTGGTCGATCCATCGAGCGGTTTTGCCTGCGCAAGAATGAGTAACTCAGCTCAAGCAATCATCGATCTTCCTGACAAGAAGGTTTGTATGACCCCGGCCGACGGTGATAATACGGTGATATTGGCCGCGCGACCGACTTCCAGGCTGCCCCAACTGTCATCGATGCCCATTAGTCGAGAAGGGTTTCGCGAGGCGGCGGCGACAGCTGTCTCCAGGTTTGCGCCGGTAAAGTGGATGAGGTTCTGTACTCCGCGGTCAAGAGTCAATACGCTGCCCGCAAGAGTGCCATCGGAGGTGCAACGCCCGTCATGCACCTCCACCTTCATATCGCCCAGCATGTAAGTCCCATCCGGCATTCCGGTGGCACTCATGCCATCGGTCACCAGAATGATGCGGTCCCTCTCCTTGGCTTTGAAGAAGAGCCGGACCATCAAGGGGTCTACATGAATGCCGTCACAGATGATCTCGGCAAACAGAGAATGCTTATCCAGCACATAGGCCGCTAGTCCAGGCTCTCGATGATCGATAGCCCGCATTGCATTGAACGTATGGGTTGCGGAACGCGCTCCAGCTACAAAGCCCGCCTCCGCCTCGCATACCCTGGCGTCGCTGTGTCCCATGCTGCAACGAACTCCCAGGGCAGTTGCGTGCGCGATCAGTTCAGTCGCTCCGGGCAACTCAGGAGCAATCGTCATAAGGCGAATCTGGCCCTCTGCTGCCTGCCAGAAACGGTCGAACAGTGAGACAGAGGGCACTTCCAGCAGAGCCTCCGTATGTACGCCACGTTTTAAATGTGAGAGAAACGGCCCTTCGAGATGTATCCCCAACGGGGTAGCACCATGGTCGGCAGTCTCCGCCCACCGTCTGATCTCAGTCGCGAGTCCCGTCAAAGAGCGTAGAGTCTCATCCGTCGGAGACGTCACTGTAGTTGGAAAGTATGCTCCTACACCGCGGCTCGAAAGGTAGGCCCCAATCGCTTTTAGCGCCTTCGAGTCGGCTTCCATGACGTCGTGTCCAGCGCAACCATGAATATGTATGTCAACATACGTTGGCACCAGGGTGGCCTCACGAAAGCTATATGTGGCCTGGACCCGTTCGGAAGCGGCGGCGTTCAGACTCTCTATCTGGCTGATGCGACCATCTTCTATTGTTACTAGCGGGTACTCAACCACCAAGTCCGAATTTATGAGTCTCCGCGCCGCTATCGTACTAATCATTGCTGCCCTTTCGTCGGCTCCACGCTGAACGCAAGCTCTAGTTAACCATGTTCTGAACCTTCGCGCGGACCTTGTGAAGGCGATAAGCCGTGGATACCATTGTTCGTAAACAGGCACTATCTTCAATACTGCAAATCCAGTATAGTCGTACATACAAGTCCAACGATGGAAGATTTCATTCCTTCAGGCGAAGTATCTCTCCATGATGCGCGGTCAGCATAAGCTTGATTCAAGATGCTCCTGCGACTTCATCGAGTGCACATTTACCGTCTTCAACGGGTCAGTTGCTCCGGAGATCTGCCCGCCAATCGTCAACGCAGCTAAAAAGCCATTGGATACCAAAAGCAAATGACAGAACCGACGCTCATTCCGCAGGAGCTTGTGACATTTCCTCACGCCATGCTGCGCGAGATCTACGAGCAACCCCAGGCTCTCGCCGCGACTATCGAGCAATATGTGCCGGGCGGCGTCTCAACAGCAGAGACGTTTCAACCGGTGGTCGATGCTATCGGAGGGCGAGAGCGGCTGGTTATTGCCGCCAGTGGATCTAGCCGGCACGCGGGTCTTGCCGGTGAAATCATGCTTGAAGATCTGGCTGGGATCTCTGTCGACGTCGAATACGCCAGTGAATATACCTATCGCTCAACGCATACGCTGCATAACCCAGGCGTTGTCGTTATCTCTCAGTCCGGGGAGACGGCCGATACACTAGCCGCTCTCCGAGAAGCCCATGCCCGGGGACTTGCCACCGTCGCAATCACCAATAATGCTCGTTCCAGCATGGCAACCGAGGCGAGCGCCTCAATGCCAACTTTCGCTGGTGTTGAGAAGGCCATTCCGGCAACGAAAAGCTTTACCACGCAGCTCGCTGTACTCTATTCTCTCGCTCTTCACCTGGCGCGCGTTCGTGGTCGTATGACGCTCCAGGCTGCCGAGGCGCACGGCCGCGAGCTTCAGGAGATTCCCCGTCTCCTTCAAACCGCATTGCCGGAATGGCAGAGACAGATTGATGCGTTGACTCCTCAATTGGCAAGCTCTCGTACGCTGCTTTACCTCGGTCGTGGTGCTCACTATGCGATCGCCCGGGAAGGTGCGCTCAAGCTTAAGGAGTCCGCATATTTAAATGCTGAAGGATATCCCTCTGGCGAACTGAAACATGGCCCCAATGCTCTCGTGAGCAAGGACTCTCCGCTCATCATGATTGCTACGGCCGACTCTGGCGATCCCGACTCTCTGCTGCGCTACTCCAAGGTCCTACAGCTGATGAAGGATATGCGGACACAAGGTGCAGGAATTATCGCCCTAGCGACCGAAGGCGATCAGGAGGTCCCTCAGTACAGCGACTCCTGCCTCTTTATTCCTGCCAGCAACGATCTACTCTCGACCATTCTAGAGGTCGTTCCATTTCAACTGCTTGCCTACTCCCTGGCGATCAGCCGCGGCATCGATGTCGATCGGCCCAGAAACCTGGTCAAGGCCGTCATAGAGGAGTAATTCTCGGACAAACTTCCGCTTCAATCCACCTTGGCAGTCCCACGTCCATCGGAAATATAATCTCTAGCTCTATACTCTCGACCTTCGCCCTATATGGCGACGCCGAACTGTCTCTATATATAAATCCATCTTAACTACTACATAAGGGTCGTTTAGTTGGTCTGCAAGCAAGCCCTCTGCCATTCCATCTCTATTGAATCTCCTGACTACACCCAGCGAGAGTAGGGCCAAACAAGCCGTTGCCGTGGTGCAACTTTCGTGTAATAGGTAGTGCTCACTCAGGAGGTTACGGTGGGTACTAAAGTTTGGTCGAAGTAACGAACCAAGGGGACCCTATGAAGCGCTTGTCTCACCGTTCGCCTTGTTTTTCTGTCTCGGTGTTTATGGGCATTTGCCGCGCACGAGTTTTCTTTCCCCTCGTGTTGATGTCAATTCTTTCCTCTGCGGCCTTTGGAACAACGCCTAACCCAACGCCAACTGTCACGACACTGGCAATCTCAGCGCCTTCGGTCCCCTATAAGACACCAATTACTTTGACCGCAACCGTTACAGCGGGAAACTCGCCAATCAGTGCCGGCCTGGTGCTTTTTTGCGAGGCGACAGCAAAGTTTTGCGAAAATAACTCCGCTTTGGGTATTGCGCAGCTGACCTTCCCCGCGGCAACCGCGTCCGTAAAGATTGGCAGCGGACCGATTGGAAACCACAGTTACAAGGCGGTGTTCAGAGCGAATAATACTTATGCCACTAGTGAGTCGAATACAGTCACCTATGCAGTCACGGGGACTTATGCTTCGACCTTAACATTGACCTCTACAGGGTCCATCGGAAACTACAGTCTCACAGGAACGGTTGCAGGTTTTGGCTCGCTAAATACGGGCCCCAGCGGTAGTATTTCGTTTCTAGACACCAGCACAAGTAACAGCCTGCTTGGTAGTGAGAACCTGACCGTATCTACGCTCTCGACAACCTTTCTTCAAAATAAGCCATTTGCAATAGGTGGAAATGGAACAACCCTGCGGTCTGTGGCAATTGCGTCGGCCTATCTCGATACGGACAACAACCTGGATGTCGTAACAGGAGATGCTGCGCAGACGATCTCTGTACTTCTTGGAAACGGGGATGGAACCTTCCAGCCGAAGGTAAACTATGCCGGCTGTATCGTAGGGAAAGCTCTCCAGATTCTCCTTGCCGATTTCAATCGAGACGGTGTCACTGACATTGCCCTTGGTTGCTCCGATGGCGCGAATGGTGGTCTCGTGATCATCCTAGGGAGCGGGGGCGGTGTATTTCAGGCGCCAGTTTATTATCCAACCGGCGATGTCGCGAGCATTGCAGTTGGAGACTTTAACGGTGATGGACTTCTGGATATCGCACTCTCCAATAAGTCACAGAAGAACGTCACAATTTTTATTGGCGATGGAAAGGGTAAGTTTGCCCCTGAGGCGGTGACTCTTCTTACTCCTGATCTCGCCCATGGCGTGGTTGTTGCGGACTTCAACATGGACGGCCACGACGATGTGGCCTATGCGGTCAATACTTCGACACCCGGCAGTTCGCTGTCGGACCTCTATCTTGCCCTTGGGAATGGAGACGGCACATTTCAGGTGCCAACATCTTCAGTGGCGACCGAGATAGGGGAGTTCCTCACCGCTGGGGATACAAACGCCGACGACTTCCCCGATATCGTCTCCAGTTCAATTACTCGTCCAGGCAGCGGGAATAGCAACATTGGCAACAGTCTCTTCGTCCTTCTTGGAGACGGAAAGGGAGGTTTTACGACTACGCCCTACGTCTCTGACATCCCATCAGACCCCCACCTTGCTGATGTGAATGGAGATGGGATCCCTGACATCATTGCAGGAGGTAGTACCGGCGCTCTCGTCTATCAGGGCAATGGCGATGGAACCTTTCAGAATTATCAGGAGCCTGGCATAGGTGGCTTCGCGCTCACATACGCCGTAAATGCAGGAGACTATAACAACGACGGCAATGCAGATCTCATCGGAACCGATGCTGACACACCTCGGGCAGCTGTTTCGTTGAGTCAGGTCCAGCAGACATCTGTGGCCTCTGCCCTCACTCAGGTCGCTGTCTTTCCACTTGGTAGTGGCGTTCATCAAGTAGATGCGAGTTACTCTGGCGACTCTATTTACATAGGCAGCGTCTCAGCCACTGTCCCACTTACTGCCGCACCCGTAAATACGACACTTGCTCTGACGGCGTCTGCAACTTCAGCTATTTTGCCTGGGCAGGCTATCGTGTTGACTGCTGTCCTGTCCCCCTACACAGTCGGGCCGCCAACCACGACGACTAACAATGAGCCAGTGAAATTTTTCACCGGGACTACTCTTCTCGGCTCTGGAAGCCTAGTGAACGGAGTCGCCACGCTAACGGCAACTATGTTGCCAGTGGGAGCCGATACCCTCACTGCCGTATTCGCTGGAGACTCAAACTACAACCCCAGCAATTCTAATTCGGTTACGGCCACAGTTTCTAATGTCCTGCTAAGCTCGTCGCTCAATCCTTCAATTTATCTGCAATCTGTTACCTTCACTGGAACTGTAGCTACTGGAAAGACCGGCACAATAACCTTCTTCGACGGTACAACGAGCATCGGAAGCGGCATCATATCTGGCACAACAGCGACATTCACAACCTCTAGCCTCTCAGTGGGCGCCCATAATATCACCGCACAGTATGGCTCTAACAATTCCCCTGTCCTTGTTCAGGTAGTTAATAAGGCGACACCAACCGTAAACGTTATAACCTCTGGGTCTAGCAGTTATGGCGACACAGTTACAATCACAGCTTCGGTTCCAAGTGACGCGACTGGCACGATTGCCTTTACAAGCGGAACCCTCTCTCTTGGCTTGGGAACTATCACCGGTGGCACGGTATCAGTAACTACGACCCTGCTGTCGCCGCCAAGCGATCTCATCACCGCCACTTACAGCGGAGATGGCAACTACAACTCGGCCGTGGGAACTACTACCCAGACTGTAGCTAAAGACAGCCCCACGTCGACCTTGACATCTTCAGTCAATCCCTCGTTACCCGGAGGGGCAGTTACCTTTACAGATACGTTGTCGGCAAACGTTGCTGGTACGGTCTCATTTGCGAGTGGCTCGACCCTCCTGGGGAGTTCAACACTGGCGAATGGTGTCGCCACATTCACGACCTCAACGCTTCCTCTTGGCAATAACGTCATCATCGCGACATACGGTGGCGATGGAAATAACAATGCTTCCAGCTCTACCTTGACTCAAGTCGTTGCGAAGTTAAGTCCATCGGTGACAGTTACCACCTCCGGTTCGAGCATCTATGGCCATTCCGTCACAATTACGGCGTCTGTGCCGACCGGTCCGACTGGCACGATCACGCTCACTAGTGGTGGTGTGACGTTGGGATCAGGCGCTGTTACGTCAACTTCTGGGACAGTCACGATTTCGACCACGATATTGCCGGTAGGCAACGATCTGATAACGGCAAACTACAGTGGAGACAATGTTAACAACCCCGCGACAGGTTCAACGACTCAGACGGTAACAAAGGCGTCCCCCACTGAGACACTCTCGTCGTCGCTCAATCCGTCTGCAGCGAATCAGTCGGTAGTCTTTACTGCGTCTGTTCCGTCAACTGCTACCGGCACCGTGACCTTCTTGTTCGGTTCGACCATTTTGGGAACAGCACCCCTGACTAACGGGGTGGCAACGATAAGCAGCACAACGCTGCCAATAGGTTCCGACACGATTACTGCCACCTACAATGGCGATACGAATAACACCACAGCGACGGCAACTCTGACCCAGATTGTGAATAAGGCGACACCGACGGTGATTGTTACTACCTCAGGCTCCAGCACTGTTGGAAGTCCTGTCACGATCACAGCGACGGTCCCCCCTGGTACAACCGGCACAATAACGGTCACCAGTGGCGGCACGACCTTGGGATCTGGGACAGTAAATCCGACGACCGGAACTGTAACCGTCACCACGACGACGCTTCCGGTAGGCAGTGATCCGATCACCGCCTCCTACGGTGGCGATACGAATGACAACCCAGCCACCGGCACTACCACGCAAACGGTGACCAAGGCCACTCCGATCGTAACTCTAACCTCCTCGGCGAACCCATCTGCGGTGAATCAGTCTGTGACCTTTACTGCTTCGCTTCCATCTGGCGTAACCGGCACGGTGACCTTTACCAGTGGTTCAACTGTTCTCGGCACTTCAACAATAACGGGTGGAGATGCAACCATCTCCACATCTACCCTGCCGACAGGAAGCGACACGATTACTGCTACCTACAACGGAGATACCAATAACAACTCCGCAACGGCTAGCCTCACACAATCCGTCGGAAAAAATACGCCGCCCGTGACGGTGACCACCTCTGGATCCAGCACCTATGGTGGTTCGGTCACGATCACAACGACTGTTCCCCCTGGTACAACCGGAACAATCACGGTCACTAGCGGCGGCACGACGTTGGGATCTGGCACAGTAAATCCGACGACTGGAACCGTAACAATCACTACAACGACGCTTCCGGTAGGCAGTGATCCGATCACAGCCTCCTACGGTGGCGATGCGAACGACAATCCCGCAACCGGCTCAACTACCCAAATTGTGGCAAAAGCAACTCCTTCAGTAAATCTGACATCTTCCACGAACCCGTCTGCTTTCAATCAAGCTGTAACGTTCACAGCCACGCTTCCGACCGGCGTAACGGGTACAGTGACCTTCACCAGCGGTTCAACTTTCCTCGGCACCTCAACAATAACGAGTGGAACTGCAACCATCTCCACCTCTACCTTGCCGACAGGAAGCGACGCGATCACCGCCACCTACAACGGAGATACCAATAACAACTCCGCAACCGCTAGCCTCACACAATCCGTCGGGAAAAATACGCCGATCCTGCCTCCGCCTGTTGTGTCGTCGTCTAACCTACCCGTCGATACACCCGAGACTATTACCGAGACAGTCCCAACCGGCGTTACTGGTACAGTTACTTTCTCGAACGGTACGATTCCATTAGGATCAGCGACCATTGTGAATGGCGTTGCAACTCTTACAGTTCCATCGCTTCCACTCGGAGTTGATTCCATTACTGCGGCCACCTCCGGAGACGCGAATAATAATCCCGCTACGTCACCACCTACTCTCGTAACAGTAGGAAAAACAGCCACTATAGTAACCCTGACATCGTCGACTAATCCATCGGCAGTTAGTCAGTCTATAACCTTCTCTGCCGTCGTACATCCTGGGGCAACTGGTTTGGTGACCTTCCTCGACGGTTCGACCACTCTGGGCACTGGAGTAGTCAATACTTCAGGAGTAGCGACTTTTTCCACATCCGCATTGACGATTGGGTCTCACCCCATCACTGCATCTTATGGGGGCGATTCGAGCTATAGTCCATCTATCTCCTCGGTGTTAGCACAGGTCATCAGTAAGATCCCAACCGTCATCACTATCACTGAAAGTACGCCTGCCCAACTCATCGCGACTGGAATTACCTTCACCGCCAACGTTACCGCTTCGAGCCCAAATGCTACAGGAACGGTAACGTTTATGGATGGCCCAACCATACTGGGAACAGCTATTCTCACGTCGAATGGGGGTGTCGCTGTGTCGCTTAGCACCAATGCTAATGCGGCTCTCCTTACTTCCAAGCTGGCTACGGGCTCACATCAGATCATAGCGGTCTATTCGGGAGACAGTTCCTTTGCACCCAGTACGTCAGCTCCCGCGAACGACGTCGTGGAAGATTTCACGAACACAAACAGTGGCCCCGCCAGCCAGAACATCTTCCCAGGAGCGACTACAAGCTATAACTTCAGCCTTGCTCCCGTTAGTGTTACAACCTTTCTCAACGATGTGACATTAACGGTCACAGGATTACCGCCAGGTTCAACCTATACCCTCACTCCATCCTCGGTAGCTGCTGGCAGCGGAGTCACTGGAGTTGTTCTCAGTGTTCAAACCAGCAACTCTCTCCGTGCACAGGACCATCCCCTCCAAGGCATGCCTCACAAAAGAAACGAACTGCCGATCGCTGTTGGGATGCTTGGACTTCTAGGACTCGGAACAATCCGAAAGTTGCGAAAGAAGATGCCTCGTACTTTGATGCTCGCCCTACTAGCGCTCGGCTCTCTTCTACCAATCGCTGCACTTAGTGGCTGCGCAGGTGGGTATTTCACTCTTACTCCCACAACCTACACTGTCACGGTAACCGGTGTCGAAGGTACCGTCCAACATGCCGCAACCGCCACTTTGATCGTTCAGTAGGAGAGGAATGATGCATCTTCGAAGCGTCCTGCTTCTAATACTTCTATCCGTCTTGTCCGGGGTTCTGCATGCCCAGGCCATATCAATGGGTGGAATCAACGACGACATACCGCGATTCGCGGTAGGTGCCAACTATAACTACTTCCACGCGAACGCTCCCCCGGGCCAGTGCGGTTGCTTCTCGCTCAACGGAGGCAGTGGAACGATACTTATAAACGTGACCCCCGTATGGGCCGCAGTAGCCGATATCGCGGTCGCCCACGCTAACAACGTTGATAACACTTCTCAAAACATTACCATAGTTAACTATCTCTTTGGTGCGCGGTACACTCGTCGAAATTCAAGCCGTTTCGTCCCTTATGGCGAAGTACTGTTTGGCGGAGCGAAAGAGGATGTCAATTTTCAATTCACGATCAACCGCAACTCGTTTGGGTTAGCTGCAGGAGGAGGCGTAAGCACTCGACTTAAGCGAAGACTGGGCTTGACCATTGCTGAATTTGACTATGTCTACACGCAGATTCCCAACGCCGCGAACGACCGTCAAAACAATATCAGAATTAGTACAGGTGTCACCTATAACTTCGGCCGATAGCTTGAATCGACGAGCAGACCCTAATGTCGGTTCTAAAATGGAACCGCTTTTCTCAACCCCAAGGTCTCGACGGTGAAATCTAATAGGGTGTCCCCGGTTGGCTCCAGCGCTAGCTCTTTTCTATCCAGCTTCGGACATTTATAAAACGCAACGCATACACAGCGGAGCCCGCTACCAGGATCAGCCCGGCTGTTCGCATCTCTCGCAGGAAGTTCGGTCGCGAAAAGAGAATGAAGACAAATCCACCCAGCGCCAGCAACACGGGCAGGGGGTACAGTGGCATCCGAAATCCTCGCGTCTTGCGCTCGCAGCGGTGCTTTGGTAGCAGCGTGGCCGTTCCCTGCAGCAGAAATTGAAACAAGATGCGAATCACTACAAGAGTCGTGATGACTTCCTGCAGCCTGAAGATGCAACACATAAGTGTTATGCCGCCGAGGGTCAAAAGGGAGTGCACTGGGACTCGATGTTTCGGATGTACAGCTCCAAACCATGAGGGGAAGTTACCGTCCCGTGCAGCAGCAAAAGGAATTCGCGAATATCCGAGCAATAACGCAAACACGGATGCAAGCGCTGCGAGGGCGATTAGCAGAACAATTACTCCAGCGGCGGCGTGCCCGTACAGCTTCTCCATGAAGACTGCCATCGTGAACATGCGAGCATGGCTGTCGGTGTTCTGTGCCATCTCTCGCCATGGGAGTACGCCAAGAACGCTTATGTTCATCAGCAGATAGAGCGTCGCGACAACGCCGATTGAGCCCAGCACGGCACGTGGAATAGTCCTTTCGGGATCGCGGACCTCAGCACCCAGGAAGCATACCCCGTAGTAGCCCCAATAATCGTAGGCAGAGATCAACATTCCAGCGCCGAGGCCGGCGAAGAATGCATGGTTGATGCGAAAGGCACCAGCCGGGAAGTCGAAGGCCAGATGAGGGCTGAAGTGGGTCAATCCAACCACAATCAGCAAGACAAGCGTGAGACCTACGGCAACTCCAAGCCAGCGTGCGATTCGACCGATAGCGAAGATGCTGCGGCGCAGAACGATCACAGCGGCTGCGCACGCGCTCATCGCAATCAGTGTCTGTCCGCTCAGTACCACCGGAACACCGAGAAGCGACGTGGAGGCGAACGGGTGGCTGGCGTTCGGAAGAAAAAAAGAGAGGTATTGTGCGAATCCTATACACCCGGAGGCGATCGAGAGGGGGGCGCTGATCAGGACCTGCCAGGCGTAGAGAAAGGAAAATGCCCGCCCCCAGGTCTTCTCTCCGTAGAGGTGTTTTAGGTAGGCGTAGGAGCCGCCGGCCTCAGGGTAGGCGGTGCCTAGTTCGCTCCAGATCAGGCCGTCGCAGAGGGAGAGGAGGGCGCCCATCAGCCAGCCGAGCATTGCCTGCGGTCCGCCCATGACTCCCACGATCAGGGGCAGCGTGACGAACGGACCGACACCGACCATGTCGATAACGTTCAGGCTCAGCGCAGCGCCGGTTGAGAGGCCGCGATGGAGCGCATTGGGTGTGGGCTCGGAGTTCATCCGGCGCTGGCCACGATCCGTTTGCCGAAGAGGGCTGTCCCGACGCGGACGCAGGTGCTGCCCTCTTCGATGGCTACCTGGAAGTCGTTCGACATTCCCATGGATAGCTGCGTGAGCTTTGGGAAGCTGGTGAGCGATTGGTCTCTCAGCTTGCGGAGGTCGCGGAAGTAGGGCCGCGCGAGTTCGGCGTCCTCGGACCACGGTGGAACCGTCATCAGTCCTACGGCTTCTACCGACTCGAGCGGCTCCATTGCGGCGAGGAGAGCGGGTAGTTCGGCTGGGTCGAGGCCGTGTTTGGACTCCTCGTGGCTCAGCTTCACCTCGACCAGGATCGGCAGCTTCTTTCCCAGTGCTTTGGCGGCTGCGTCGAGCCGTTGTGCGATCTTTAGCGAGTCGACGGCGTCGATGGCCTGGAATAGCTCGGCTGCGCGGGTGGTTTTGTTGGATTGGAGGGGGCCGATGAGGTGGAACTCGGCGTCGTTCAGTGCGGCGAGGTGCTGGGATTTTTCCTGAAACTCCTGTACCCGGTTCTCGCCGAAGAGGCGTTGGCCGGCGGCGTAGGCCTCGAGGATGACCTCGACCGGGTGGACCTTGCTGACTGCCATCAGGGCTACTTCGCTGTCGGAGCGGTTGGCTCGGCGGCAGGCTTCGTGGATCTGTTGCTGAAGGTGTTCGAGGTTTCCGGCGATGGACATGCTCTTTGCATCTTATCGTTTAGCTTCCTAATAGATTGCGCGGAGACGGAAACGAACTATGTGGACCATCTTTTTGCTGATTGGCTCGAATATCTTTATGACCTTTGCCTGGTATGGGCACCTGAAGTTCAAGGAGGTGCCGTTGTGGAAGGTGATTGTGGTGAGCTGGGGCATCGCCTTCTTTGAGTACTGCCTGCAGGTGCCGGCCAACCGGATCGGGTCGAAGAGCTTCAGTCCGGATCAGCTCAAGGTGATTCAGGAGGTGATTACGCTGACGGTGTTCGGCGTGTTTTCGACCTTTTACTTCGGCGACAAGCTGCATTGGAACCACTTTGCGGCGTTCGGCTGCCTGATCGCCGGTGCGTTTTTTATGTTTCACAAGTTTTAACGCGGAAGTGCGCCCTGCGCGGGCGGCGGTCACTTCGCGACTCGTATACCCCTTCGGTTGGTCCTCCCGTTGGTCGGGAAGGAAGATGGTTCGCGACCATCGGGAGCGCCTGGCGAAGCGATTACACATCACGAAGTGATCGCCCCGCGCGCAGCGGGCCCGTCCGGCAGGACACGTACCGAGAAGCTGCCAGATCCCGGCATGACCCCTCCCCCCTCCCCCCCATATTACAAAGGCGTAACTTCTTTAGATGGAGAGGTTTACAGAGGGGGTATTACTCGTAAAACATTCCATTCAAAGGACTTACTTGCAGAATACTGTTTCTAAACGGGTTATGCCGAAAAAGGCAAATGCAGGGACCCTTCCCCCTCGGCCCAGGGTCAGGATGACAACCTTATTTTGCCTCTGTACTCAGTATAGAGAGTTGGGTCTAACTCATACGCCACGGCTATCTCCAAGAATAGAAATGAGTTAGATGGTTTGGGGGCTTGACAGACAGTTTTTGGGTGAAATTTGGGGGCGAGTCACACAGGAAGTACGGGGGTCTCTCCACTGCGGCGGCAAAGTGCGCCGCCTTCGGTCGAGATGACGTACGTTTTTGTTGGGTCAAGGAGAACAAGGCGAACAGGCAAAAAGAATGGTAATGATAGCCGGTGGTGATGGTGTTTTGCTGGTTATCTGGTGGTGTGTTGTGTGGTGGGATTTTTTTGCGTTGGGACTAGTGAGGGCTACTTGTCGGGTTCTTCGAAGAGGGAAGGGGTTTCCGCGAAGAGCTCTTCGAGGAAACTGTCGCGGTCGTTGGTGAAGCGGCGGACGATTTGAAGGGGTGCGGTGTCTTCGTAGGAGATCTCGTGGAGATGGCCGTCGTCGAAGGAGAAGATCTGGGCGCCGGGATAGCCGAGCAGGACGGGGGAGTGGGTGGAGATGAGGAACTGGGCGTCTTTGTAGCGGCGCAGGGTGTCGTGGATGAGGATGAGGAAGGATAGTTGGCGCTGCGGGGAGAGGGCGGCTTCGGGTTCGTCGAGGAGGAAGAAGCCGTTGCGGGTGAACTTGTGCTCGAGGAGGGTGAAGAAGGTTTCGCCGTGAGAGCGGGTGTGAAGGCTCTGTCCTCCGTACGAGCGTAGGATCGGTGGGCCGAATCCCTCTTTGTCGAGTTCATCAATGTGTGTCGCGGTATTAAAGAAGCTCTCCGCTCGGAGAAAGAAGCCTGCTCCGGTGCGCTTGTCGAAGGAGAGGCGGAGTGCTCGCACGAGGCTGTCTGTGGAGTGGTTGTGTTCTGTGGTGTCGTGGCGGATGCTGCGGTTGCCGCCCTCGGGGCCGAAGCCGTAGTGGGCGGCGATGGCTTCGAGGAGGGTGGATTTTCCGGTTCCGTTCTCTCCGGCGAAGAAGGCGATGCGTGAGTGGATTGATATCTCAGGCAGGGAGGCGATGGCGGGGACAGAGAAGGGGTAGGCGGTCCAGTCTTCCACTCGTTCGCGCAGGAGGATGATCTTTTTGAGCATGGGGTTGGATCGGGACTCTGAACCTCCAGCATACTGTCTGGCCTGAAGGAGGGTGTTGCACAAAAACGTGAGGGCGACGGAATCTACTGCGCGTTCCTATCCTGTCGACTCTCGCCAGCCGATAACCGTGGAAGAGATTCGATGTTTACCGCCCCGAAGTTACGCCGGTGTTATTCCACCAGGTCCAGACCTGGAACTATAACCAAGGAGCGCAGCAGAAGAAGACCAACGCGGAGCCGAAGACCTAAGTCGCTATCGGGCGTCGCTTACGCTGTTGGGGTGACGCGCGGCCAGTCCGGGTGTACTATTCACCCGTCGAATAGCCATGTAATCCCTTTCCCCGCAGTGGGACTTGTAGCAGATCGGAGCCTGCCTTGTTGAGAAAGATGTTTGCACTCGCCGCGACTGCTGACCCGGTAGGCGCCTGCCAGGAACGATGGCAGGAGTTCAAAGGTGTCCTGTTTCCGGCGGACAGCACAGCAATCGGCAAGTGTATGTTCTGTGGCCGCAAGATGGCCAAACAGAGGATGCATCGAGGTGCGGCAGGTTGGTTCTGCGATGAAGAAGAAGCTGACCAGTTCTACCGGGATGGCGTGATCTAGTTGGCGCGATTTGCGGGAGCCTGCCGTGTTGAGAGCCATGTCCATCCGAGATCCTTCGACACTCCGGGACGAAAGGCGACCTCAGCGTCTAGAGCCGCAATGCAACCAAGCCTCTTGCGGCACGGCTGAAGCCGCGCCCTTGAGCAAAACAGACTTTTGAGCAGCCTCGTGAGCCACTTGCTCAGGATGATGGCCTCGTGGGGTGCTCAGGGATTGTTACGGATCCGAAAAAGCAGATTCCTCCACCCCATTACGGAATGACAAGCAAGCCATGCGGAACGGCATGAGAATCAGGCTTCAAAAATATGTTGGTTGGGGAGTTTTAGTCGGCGACCATTAGTTCGCCTGGAACGATGGGGCGGGTGCGGGGGAGAGCGCCTCGGTAGGCGGCGAAGCCCAGGAGGAGGAGAGAGCAGACGAAGATGGCTAGTTTGGTGAGGCTGGCTGCGCGGGTTTCGGGGAGGGTCTTCCAGAAGGCGAGGAGAAGCGCCTGCGAGATGGTGACGGCCCAGACGGAGCCGTAGAAGTAGCGGCGCTCTGTGCCTTCGCCTTTGGTGGAGGGCCGGACGCGCGGCAGTACGCCTATCGTGCCTAAGAGCAGGATGGTTCCGCAGAGAGGGAAGTAAGCGTAGTGGTAGATCTGCTGCATGTACCAGTGGCCGGTGGCTGCAGCGAGGAGGAGTCCGCTCAGGTTGAGGAGGGCGAAGGTGAGGACGGCGCTCCAGGCGAAGGTGTAGCAGACGCGGCGATAGAGGGGGTTGGGTTTGTCCTCGTCGAAGCGGAGGATGTAGGGGCGCGGCTCGGAGCCGGGGAGGCTGCCGCGGAGGGCGGCGATGCCGGTGCCGATCAGGACGGCGATGAGCCATGCGAGGTTGCCGCGTCCGAAGCCGTGGGCGAAGAGGGAGAAGGTCAGCGGGCCGGGGGCGAGGAAGAAGACCCAGATCCAGATGGGCCAGTGGGCGAGCCGGTAGAGTGCGGTGTTGCGTTCGCGTATCTTTCGCTGCTGAGCATATTCGACCTTGCCGCTGTATTGCATAGGGCTGAGTTTCGCAGGGGGTTTGGGGGCGGGTCAATTCCCGGTTGATGGTTTATCTGCCGTGTTCTTCGAGGTACTTTTCGACCTCGAGGGCGGCCATGCAGCCGGAGCCGGCGGCGGTGATGGCCTGGCGGTAGCGGCGGTCCTGAATGTCTCCGCAGGCGAAGACGCCGGGGATGATCTCGCCGTTGAGGGTGGTGAAGACGTTGTTGCGCGTCTGGATGTAGCCCTCTGGATCGAGGTCGATCATACCGCGGAAGGCTTCGGCGTTGGGGATGTGGCCGATGGCGAGGAACATGAAGGCGACGGGCAGAACATACTGCTCGCCGGAGAGCTGGTTTTTGACGCGGAGGCCCTTGACGTCCTTCTCGTCTACGCCGAGGACCTCTTCGACGACGGTGCTGGAGAGGAAGCGGATGTTGGGGTGAGCCATGGCGCGGTCGAGCATGATCTTGGAGGCGCGGAACTTCTCGCTGCGGTTGAGGATGGTGACCTTGGAGGCGAAGCGGGTGAGGAAGAGAGCCTCTTCCATGGCGGTGTCGCCGCCGCCGATGACGGCGATCTCTTTGCCTGAGGCGAAGAAGCCGTCGCAGGTGGCGCAGGAGGTGACGCCGTGGCCGATGAGGGCCTGCTCGGAGGGGAGATTCAGCCAGCGGGCGCTGGCACCGGAGGCGATGATGAGGGTGCGGGTGTGGATGGTCTCCTTGCCGAGGTTGAGGGCGAAGGGACGTTTGGTGAGGTCGATGGAGCTGAGGTGGGCGAGGCGGAGTTCGGCTCCGAAGCGGATGGACTGCTTCTTCATGTTCTCGATGAGCTCGGGGCCCTGGACGCCCTCGGGCCAGCCGGGAAAGTTTTCAACCAGGGTGGTGATGGAGAGCTGGCCGCCGGGCTCGTGTCCTTCGAGGACGAGCGGCTTGAGGTTGGCGCGCGCGGTGTAGATGGCAGCGGTGAGTCCGGCGCAGCCTGAACCGAGGATGACAGTGTCGTGCGTTATGTTTTCGGGCATATAAGCTCCACTAGTGTAAATGCGCCACGGACGGAAAAGATGCAAAGCGGGGTTTTTGGCGGGATTAGTGAAACAATTGAGACTATGGCAAACCTGACCCTTGTGTATGGAATGAGGCTGTTACCTGCGGATGAGATCGCATCGGTGGGCGAGGCGCCCGTAACCCTGAAGAACGGCAACGAGGCACATGTGACGCTGCATGTGCTGGAGGGCAGCCGGGAGGAGATCGAGGCGCAACTGCGGATGAGCATCGACGCGTTCTTCGACTTCTACCCGGAGATCTAACTGCGGGGTGGCGCAGTGTCCGAAAACAGGACACCCGTTCGTAACGTGACTCTCCTGACGAAGAACAGGGAGAGGGCGGAGGGACGGGATGGTCTGCATGGCTGGAATGCTGCGAGTTTTTTTTCGGCTGCGCGCCCTTGCGGTGGCTGCGCTGCTGGCGGCTTCGATGGCCTGGGGTGAGACGGCGTCCTCTGCAGGATCGCAGACCGTTACAGATGTGCTGCACGAGATGTCGGACCGGGCAGGCGTCATCTTCATGGGGCAGGTGCTGGCGGTGCGTCTTCCCGGCGGTGCCGGGCCGGCGTCGGGGATCGTCGAGGTCGACTTTCGCGTCGATCGGGCGATTCTTGGGTGCAGAGCCGGCGAACCTTATGTTTTGCGGGAGTGGGGCGGACTTTGGGCCGGCGGCGGTCAGCGATATCGCGTGGGGCAGCGCTTGTTGATGCTGCTGCATGCTCCGAGCGCGGGTGGGATGAGTTCGCCGGTTGGGGGACTTGATGGAGCGATCCCGATTCGCCAGAGCGCGGCGGCGGGTCCAGTGGTGGCGGGTTCAGGGACGACGGGTGCCGTGGCGGAGAATGCCGTAGCGGAGAGTGCCGTAGCGGAGAGTGCGGGGGGTCCGCCTTCGTTGCCGTTTGTCGACCTTCGCTGGCTGGGCGCGAGGTTGCGGCGGACGGTCTCTTACCGCAGCGAGCCGGTTGAGCACGCGAATACCTTCTCTCAGCTGGGTACGACCGAGCGGCAGGCCGGGCAGGTGGTCGCGGCGGGATCGGGCGCCAGCGAGGTGTCGATGGTTCTGCCGCTGGGGTACACCAGTGCGGCGGATGCGTCGGTCCCCGCGCAGCAGGCCTCGGTGGATGCGGTGCTGGGGCTGTTGACCTCGTGGCAGAAGGCGCAGCATGTCACGCCCTGACGCCAGCTCACGAACTAGATCCGGGATACGACTGCAAGCGCTTTGCACACTGGCGATCTTCTGGTTCGCGAGTGCGGCGACGGTTTGGGCCGGAGGGCCGCGCTGGGTGACTGGGCCACCGTACTTTACGACGTCCGGGGTTCCTGTGGTCTGGTACACGAAGCAGCCGCTTTATTTCACGGACCCCGGCGATTTGAGCTCGAGTGTGAACCACGCGGCTGCGGATGCTCTTGTGGCTGCTGCGGCGGGGGTGTGGAATGTTCCGACGGCGAGCCTGGTGCTGGCGCAGGGCGGTGCTCTGGATGAGCATGTGAGCGGAGCCAATGCTTTTCTTGGGGCGAATGGGCCGATCTTTCCGGCGGATGTCGAGAGCGGCAACTACCTGGCCAAGCAGATTGCCGTGATCTACGACAGTGATGGTTCGATCACGGATCTTTTGCTGGGCAATGGAGCGAGCGACCCTTCGGGATGTCGGCAGAATGGAGTGACCGAGAGCGTCGATTCGATTGTGCCGACTGGATTCATTCAGCACGCGATTCTCATCCTCAATGGCCGGTGCACCGGGCCTGCTCCTCAGCAGCAGATGCAGTTGCAGTATCAGTTGATGCGGGCGTTTGGCCGCGTGCTTGGCCTGGGGTGGTCGCAGACCAATGACAACGTCTTTACCGACAGCCCGCAACCTACTGCCAACCAGGCGCTGTACTGGCCGGTGATGCATCCGATCGATATCATCTGCGGCCCATACACCTACCAGTGCATGCCGCAGCCGTTTACCTTGCGGCCGGATGACCTGTCGGCCCTGGCGGAACTTTACTTTATCGCTCAAGGGCAGGCGGGTCCGGGGAAGATGGATAGCCTGCTGAATGCGAATGAGCTTAACGGTCATCTGAACTTTCCCGGCGTAGAGGGGATGCAGGGGGTGAACGTAGTCGTACGTCGTTGGGCGCAGTTCACCTTGCCGTCGAAGATCGAAGACTGGTATGTCGCCTCTGGAGTCTCGGGTTCGTTCTATCGTCAATCGAATGGCAACCCGGTCACGGGTAAGGATTCGTCGATGGCAGGGAGTCAGGGGACCCAGGACTCCTGGTACCAGGGGTATACCTTGATTCAACGAATACCGATGCTTCCCGGCAGCTGGCAGCAACTGATTCTAGAGACCGAACCTGTCAATCCGCTGTATACGGGGCAATACGCGGTGGGACCTTACATCGCCAATACCGTGGCGCCCTCTGGCTCGGACCCGGTGCTTACTGAAGGACTCTACGGCAGCTACACGCAAGCGTATTTTGATTGGGCGACCGACAATCCAGTGACCGCCTGCAACTCTGGCGCGGACGGAACGGAGGCTGCACCCGCGGCAGTGCCGGCGCAGGGATGGTGGCAGGATCAGCTTTGCGGGTATGGGCACTCTGCCTGGTCTTCGCTCTCGGTCAAAGCCAATCGCTCGTTGACCGTTGAGGTGACGGCGGAGGATGAGCAGGGGTTCGCAAGCAGCGTAAAGGCGATGCCGGTGATTGGCGTATGGAACGCGACCGATGCGCTGGGCTCTCTGCCTGGGGTTGCCGGTACGGAAGAGGCCTTCAACGGCGAGAGTAACGGCATGACCACACTGGGGACCTCCTTTACGCAACCGGATCAGTTACGAATAGCGATCGCCGATCAGCGCGGAGACGGACGGCCTGACTTCAACTATAGAGCTCGCGTGCTCTACGCAGACTCGTTGAGCCCGGCCACGGTCAGTGCGGCGGGAGGGACGGTCACAATCACCGGGATGGGCTTTCGCACGGGGAATACGGTCACGGTGAATGGGGTTGCGGCCACGGTTTCGAGCTGGACTGCAAACACGATTGTGGCTACGGCGCCTTCGATTCATGCTCTGGGCTCGACGACCGCGCTGGTGGCTGATGTGGTGGTGACGGATCTGTCAACCGGGGGGACGACGGTGATGACGCAGGCGCTGAGCTATTCTGCGCCGGTGCCTGTGCTCAGCCTGGTGAGTGCGCCGTCGGGCCAGGTGGAGGTTGGGGTGAGTGCTGCGACGCCGTTTGTGGTGAGGGTGCTGGACGGCGATGGGGCGACTCCAGTGATGGGCGAGGCTGTCACGTTTACTGCGACCGTCGGCACGGTGCAGTTCGCCGCTTGTGGCGCGGCCAGTTGCACCGTCTACACGGACGCGAACGGCATGGCATCGACGCTGGTGACTCCGCTGAGCGCGGGTGCGATTACGCTGCAGGCGGCCGGAGTCGATGGCACGGCGGTTGCTTCCTTCACGGCGGCGGCGCGGGTGCAGACGGCGACCGCGGTGCAGGCGATGGAGTACATTGCGGCGGCCGCAACCTTTGCATGGACGCCACAGATCAGCGTGAGCGATAACTTTGCCTCGACGGCAGGGGTGGCGGTTGGCTGGCAGACGACTTCGGGTGCGGTCTCGGTGGCGCCGGCCAGCTCTGCGGTGAACTCGCAGGGGATCGCGCAGACAGTTGCGACGGCTGGTCCGTTGACGGCGGGTGCTGAGGCGACGCTGTCTGGCTGCGCGTGGACGAACGTCTGTGCTTCGTTTACTACGGTGGGCGTGGACCTTGCGGACCTGCGCGTGATCGTGGTGAGCGGAGCCAATCAGAGTGTCTCGGCGAATGGAACGATCGCGCCGGTGGTTCTGCAGGTTACGGATACGGCGTCTCATCTTGTTGGGGGCGCGGTGGTTCAGATCTTTGAGACTGTGAACGCCTGGCAACCGGCGTGTCCGGGCCGGGGCCGTTGTCCGATCGCGCCTGTGCTTGCCTCCTCGCAGTCTTCTGCTGTCTCGGACGCGAATGGTTTGTTGACGGTTGTTCCGCAGCAGATCGTGGGCATCGCCGAGACGACGAACCTCGCTGCGGGTGTGGGTACACAGGGCTTTCTTTCGCTTGCCTTGCAGAAGCAGCCTTGATTTTTTCTTCCCCCCGCTTTTCTGTAACTCCTTTTGTGGGAAGATCGTCGAAGGAAGCAGGAAATTCTGGAAACGCCGAACGGCTCAATTCGGCATCAGATAAGGGACATATCACACCGAGGAGCCTGAACGATGGCGGTATCAGCAGCAACAGGAAGCGGACCTGCACGAAAGCGAGTCGTGATTGTGGGTGGTGGCTTTGGCGGGGTCAATGCGGTGACGGCTCTGGGCAAACTTCCGGTCGACGTTACTCTGGTGGACCGCAGAAACTATCATCTGTTTCAGCCTCTGCTGTACCAGGTGGCGTTGGCGGTGCTCTCTCCGGCAGACATTGCGCAGCCGATTCGCTCGCTCGTGCGAGATCATCCGAATGTCGATGTGCTGATGGATGAGGCTGTCGGCTTTGATCTGGTACAGCGTCGTGTTTTTCTGAAGACTGGCGTGCAGCTTGAGTACGACTACCTGATTCTTGCGACGGGCTCGACGCACTCTTACTTCGGCAGGGACGACTGGGCCAAGCTTGCGCCGGGACTGAAGACGGTCGAAGATGCGACGGAGATTCGCCGGCGGGTGCTGCTGGCCTTTGAGCTGGCGGAGCGGCAGATGATGGAGAAGGGAACACATCCAGCTTTGAACTTCGTGATCATCGGCGGCGGCCCGACCGGGGTGGAACTTGCCGGCGCTATCAGCGACATTGCGCAGCTTTACATGACGCGGGATTTTCGTCACATCGATCCTTCGATGGCGCAGGTTCTTATTCTTGAGGGCGGACCGCATATTCTTACGGCCTATCCGGAAGATCTGCAGCAGAAGGCTCTGCAGCAGCTTGCCGAGCTAAAGGTGAAGGTGCGCACGGGCGCTCACGTCAGCGATGTGCAGCCCGGCTATGTGATGGTCGGCGAAGAACGCATCGACGCGGTGGTGACGCTGTGGGCGGCGGGAGTGCAGGCCTCGCCGCTGGGCAAGATGCTGGGCGTTGAGACCGACAAGCGCGGTGCGGTGTTTGTGGATGGGCATCTGAATCCGCCGGGGCATCCGGAGATCTTTATCTGTGGCGATCTGGCTCACTTCGAGCAGGACGGCAAGCAGGTGCCCGGTGTGGCGCAGCCCGCGATGCAGATGGGCCGTTATGCCGCCCAGCGTATCGGCCGGCTGGTGGCCGCAGACCTGGGCAGCGATGGAAGCGGCAGGGACGAGCAGTTTCGCTACTTCGATAAAGGGGATATGGCTACGATCGGGCGCAAGGCGGCGGTGGCCAATATCGAATGGCCATTCAAGGCCCACTGGAGCGGCTTTCCGGCGTGGATGACTTGGCTGGTGGTTCATATCTTCTTTCTCATCGGCTTTCGCAATCGGCTTAGCGTCTTCCGGCAGTGGGCGTGGACGTATCTGACGTTCAGCGATGGTGCGAGGCTGATCACGGGCTCGCAGGAGCTGCCGGGGTGGAACTCGCAGGAGGACCTTGTTGGCGTTACTGCGAAGCCGCTGGATATGAACTCGCCTAAGACCTGAGCGGGCTGCGGAAATGGAAAGAGCCGCGCGGTGGCGGCTCTTTTCGGTAAAGGTGGAGTCGTTGTTATTTTGCGGAGTCTTGGATCTCTTTCCACTCGGCGGCGGACAGCTTTACATCGGCTGCGGCTACGTTCTCTTCGAGATGCTGTACCGAAGTCGTGCCTGGGATGGGTAGCATGACCGGGGAACGGTGGAGCAGCCATGCCAGTGAAAGCTGCGAGACCGTCGCGTGGTGTCGCTTTGCGGCGGCGTCGAGCTTGCCGCCGGGCTGAGCGAGTTTGCCCGCCGCTACTGGGAACCAGGGGATGAAGGCGAGCTTGTGTTTGGTGCAGTACTCGACGACGTCTTCGTGCTGACGATCGCCAATGTTGTACTGGTTCTGCACGCTGACGATCTCAACGACCTTGCGAGCCTGGTCGATCTCGTGAGGCTTTACTTCGCTCAGGCCGATGTGGCGGATCTTGCCCTGCTCCTGGAGTTTTTTGATTGCGCCGAGGGACTCTTCGACGGGCACCTTCGGGTCGATGCGGTGCAGTTGCCAGAGGTCGATGCGGTCGACTTTCAACCTGCGCAGGCTCATTTCAACCTGCTGGGTCAGATACTCGGGACGTCCTACCGGCAGCCACTGGTTCGGTCCCTGCCTGGTCAAGCCGCCTTTGGTTGCGATGACGACGCCCTTCGCGTAGGGAGACAATGCTTCTCCGATAAGCTGCTCGCTCACTTCAGGGCCGTAGGCATCTGCGGTGTCGATGAAGTTGATGCCGAGCTCGACGGCGTGTCGCAGGACTTTTTTTGCGCCTTCGACATCTTTGGGCGCGCCCCAGATTCCGTCGCCGGTGATGCGCATCGCGCCGTATCCCATGCGGTGGACCGGGAGGTCTCCGCCGATCGAAAACGTTCCGCTTGCTTTCGCGTTTACTGTTGAAGTAGCCATACCCTATCGGATGCTGGGTACAGGGCAAAGGTGCATGGTCTCGCCCTCTGCGAGAATTTTTATCTTTCCTTTAATGCCCAACCGTTCCCCTTCTGCTTCGAGCCTTTGCAGGGGCTCCTCCATCGGCTCCCGCCCCAAACGGAAGGTGCCGTAGTGCATCGGCACCATTTGCTCTGCGCCCAGTTCAACGAAGCCGCGTACTGCCTCCTCCGGGCTGGTGTGAACCGAGCGGTAGGTGTCGGGAAAGTAGGCGCCGATGGGAAGGAGGGCGACTTTGGGTTTAAGTTTTGCGCCGATCTCGCTGAATCCATCGAAGTAGGCGGTGTCGCCGGAGTGATAGACGGACTGGCCGCCGCCTTCGACGACGTATCCGCCGTAGCCGCGGTGGGTGTCGCGAAACATCCTCGCTCCCCAATGCTTGCAGGGAGTCATCGTAACTTTGAGGCCCTGCACCTCGATCAGCTCCCACCATGCCAGGCCGTGGATTTTGGAGAAGCCTAGTCGTTCGACCAGATCCTCGACGCCGCGGGGCACTACGACCTCGGGGGTCTGGCCAGTCAGCCTGCGTGTTGCGCGAATGACGCGGCGGAGGGATGCCATATCGAGATGGTCCATGTGCGCGTGCGTTAGAAGGACGATGTCGATGGGGGGGAGCTCCTCGACCATGACGCCGGGATGCCGTTGCCGGCGGAGTACGATCAGGCGCTTTGAAAAGACCGGATCAACGAGCAGCTTTCGTCCGTGAACCTGCAGGAGAAAGGAGGAGTGCCCGATGAAGGTGACTCCAAGCTCGTCTGGTTTTACCAACTGAACTGGCCGGGGAGTTCCCGTCATCGGCTGCTCGTGGCTCTCGCGCACTAACCGCCAGAGCTGCTCCATCTTTCTCACCGCAAACGGCCGGCCTCGCCATGTTCTATGCATTCATCTCACCAATAAATAGATGCTCCGACGTGATGTTATGCACTATGAGCCGGTGGAAAACAAGGTTTCAGCGGCTACCTCTTCGGGCAGGCGCAGCATCTACCTTGCCAGAACGCCCGTTGTAAACGCCTCGTTATGTTGCGTCAACGAGCGAATCAAGGGCGAAGGGAGCGCCGCCATTCCTTCCGAGGGACCAACACACGATCCGGCTCACGGCACTCGCGTAGAGCGGCGCATCTGGGATCTTGTGTCGCGTTCTCCGCTCCACTCCCTGTGGAATCTTGAGGGGATTCCGGTCAGGGTGGTTGCGAAGCATACCTGGAATGCTTTCTTTGACGATAATCTCGTCGGACGTGCGGCGGAGTTAGGTTTTTACTTCCTCTTCGCGCTCTTTCCCAGTCTCGTGACTGCGACGGCGCTGCTTGGGCTCGCCGCCCGTTCCGCCTCGCATATCTACTACTCTCTGCTGGGGTATCTTTCGATCGTTCTGCCGCACGATGCGATGGGGATGGTGCTTGAGACCTTTAACCAGACGACCGCCGCTGCGACCAGCGGGAAGCTTACCTTCGGCCTGGTTGCGGCGATATGGAGCGCGTCTGTCGGGTTCTCCGCGATTCAGGATTCATTGAATGTTGTTTACCGCGTCAAAGAGACTCGATCGTATTTTGCCGCAAGGTTCTCCGCGATTGGCGTCACCATTCTGCTGATGGGTCTGGTTACACTGATGCTGGCCTCGCTGCTGGGTGCGGACTTCTTCGCTCGGCTCGCCCATCTACGGATCTACGATCACTTTGTGGCGGCGCTGGCGGCGGTTACGGTGCGAGGGCTTGGCTGGGTGCTCGCCGCTGTTCTGCTGTCGATCTTCTTTGCGGTCATCTATTACTTCGCGCCGGATGTGAAACGGAGCCAGTGGCATTGGCTTACTCCAGGTGCGGCCATCGGTATCGTAGGGTGGGCACTGGCTTCGATTGGTCTACGACTGTATGTTCATCTTTTCAATAACTATTCGGTCACCTACGGCTCGCTCGGCGCGGTGATTATTCTGCTTACGTGGTTTTATCTGACGGGCCTGATGTTGCTGCTGGGGGCTGAGATCAACAGCGAAATAGAAGCCGCCGCCGCGGCGAAGCGTCTGCTCGTGCTGGAGCAAAACGATCTCGCGGCGGCGACGGCTTCTGCGATGCAAGTGCCGGATTCAAGTGCTCCGAAGCCTGCAGCTTGATTCAAGCGGACCTTACTTCGTCGCAGGTTTCAGGATATCGTTCAGTCGATCGGGGACCGACGGGACGCGCTCCAGCGTGGGATAACGTTCGCCTTCGTGATAGTCGAGCTTGACTACCTTGTAGTAGCCAGTGTTCAAGGTGATCAGCTCGGCTGCCGGGCCGGAGTCCTTCGCATCGTGTATCGCGGCCTTGAGCACATCAGGGGTGTAGGCGCGACCGTTGACGGCGACGATCTTCATCCCTGGTCCAATGCCGCTCTTGTCGGCGACTCCACCCTTGAGGACATCGGACACATTGCCGGCCTTGTTTGCGTGCAGGCCGATGGAGTACCAGAAGTTGAAGGATTCGGACTGCTGGTCTTCGAGCGTGCTCCACGCGTTGGGCTTGTCGGTGTAGGTGAGTTTGTAGCCTCCATTTTCGAGGCCGCCGAGCGGCGCGTGGTAGGAGTTTGAATCGAGGCGAGTGCGCAGGAAGGTTGCCCAGTCGTTCGCGACGACGCTGTTGAGGCCTGCGACAACATCGTCAAAGGTATAGGGAACGACCTTGGGTGCTGTGTCTCCGCCGAGGCCGTGGAACTTCGCGACGAAATCGTCGATGGTTTTTTTGCCGTTGGTCATCTTGCGAATCGTGGTGTCGACGTCGAGCCAGACGAGTTCGCCCTCGTCGTAGTAGTCGACGCTGAGACGCCAGTTGTCCCATCCGCCACCTGTGGAGTAGAGAATCTGGGCGGCGGTTGCGGTGTCCTGAATGTCGCGCCAGGTGCGGCCGGGGCGGTTGTCGTACTCGGCGGCGATGGTGGAGAGCCGCTGCTTGTATTGCTCGGGGGTCCAGATGCCGCAGCGCGCGGCGAGGACGTCGCCGAGGTACTCAGTCAATCCTTCGTAGACCCAGAGGAGGTCGCCCTCCATCGGCTTCTGGTAGTTGCTGGTGGCGAGGCCTGCGGGGCGGCGGTACTTGCCGTTCCAGCTATGGGTGAACTCGTGCGGCAGCAGCAGGCCGTCGAGCACGAACTCGCGATCGTCGGTGAAGGTAGTTGCCATGACACGGTCGTCGCTGGACTGATGATGCTCAAGGCCGAAGTGTGCGACCTCGTCGCTAAGTGTGACGAGGAAGTGATAGGAGCCGTAGTGGCGGGACTTATAGAGAGCGCCGGTCTCGCGCACCAGCTTGTCGAAGTCGGCGATGTGCTCCTTCGAAAGGTTGAGCTGCTCGGGGCCGTCGGCGGCCATGTCGAGGTAGTGCTTCGGCGAGATCTCGGGAGCGAGGGGGATCTCGCGGAAGTAGCGGCCGGCGAGGACGGGGGAGTCGATCAGTTGCTCGAGGCTGACGGTCTTGAAGGTTGAGGTCTGGCCTGAGCCGCCATCTTTGTCCAACGCGGTTCCGAGGTTCCAGCCACCTGGCAGTTTTACGGATGGAGTGAACATGACCTGGCTTGCGTCGGTGTCGGCAGGGTAGACCAGCAGCGTGTTCCAGCTGAGGAGCGCGAGGTTTTCGCTGGTCGATCCGCCTGCGGAGAATCCCGAGAGAGCGGAGGAGGCAAGGAAGTCGATCTTCATCTCAAGCTGCGTGACGCCCTGCGGTACGGTGAGGTGATAGGCGAACATATCCACCTTGTCGCGCTCCCACTTTACGGGCTGGCCGTTGGCGGTGATGAAGAATCCGGCCATGTTTTCGATGGGGCCGGTGGGGCCGTGCTCGCCCGGAATCCACTTGGGATAGACGACGGTCAGCGGCCCGGCGGTCACCGGCATGACCTCGGTTGCGTGAAGGATCTTTCGGGGAGCGTCTGTCAGATCGACACTCAAGGTAATCGGCGCGGTCTGCGCACCTGCTACTAAAGTGCTCACCGTTGCGGCCAGAGCTGCTCCGGCACACTTCTTCCACCAACTCATCATTTGTTTCGCCTCTCCGCGCTGCTGTTGTTGTAACGGGAATAAGTCTAACGCGTCGAAATCTGAACTGCTTTTCTCTGGGGAAGGAACTTGGCGTAACAGAGGATTTTGAGGTTAGGATTGTGCACACAGGAGAACTCATGCTCTCGAAGATTTCGGTCGCTCTGGCGGCCACTGCACTTTTGTTCGCCGCGATCCGGCTTCCCGCACAACAGGCGGTTCAGCCGCTTCAATCGATGCCTTACTCGCCATCGCTCGACCTTTCCAGCCTGGACCGGAGCGCGGACCCTTGCACTGACTTTTATAAGTTCTCCTGCGGTGGGTGGGAGAAGAAGAATCCTATCCCCGCGGACCAGTCTGGCTGGAGCGTCTACGCAAAGCTCGGCAACGAGAACGAGCAGTTTCTCTGGGGGATTCTCGAGGCGGATGCGAAGGCTGCGAATCGCGACGCTGTGCAACAGAAGGTCGGCGACTACTTTGCCGCCTGCATGAATACCTCGGCGATCGATGCACTTGGCGTGAAGCCTGCGCTGCCGGGCCTGGCACGCATCGATGCCCTGAAGACACGGCCCGAGCTGGTGGCGGCGATCAGCTCGCTGCACCATGAGTATGAGGGGAGTTTTTTCTTCAACTCCGGCACGGATCAGGATGCGATTGACTCTTCGGTTGAGATCGTGGCGCTTGGAGCAGGTGGACTCGGTCTGCCCGATCGCGATTACTACCTGAAGACGGACGATAAGAGCGTGAAGCTGCGCGCGCAGTATGTTGCCTACATCCAGAAGCTGCTTACGCTGGGCGGCGAGTCTGCGGAGCAGGCAAAGTTCGACGCGGATGCGACTCTTCGCGTTGAGACGGCGCTGGCCAAAGCTTCGCTTACGAGGGTGGACCGACGCGATCCGCATAAGACGTATCACATGATGACAATTGGCGAGCTGAGCAAGATCGCGCCTGCCTTCGATTGGCCTCACTACTTTGAGATACAGGGAGCGCCCGGGGTCGCGAAGCTGAACGTCGCGCAGCCGGAGTTTATGAAAGCAGTGCAGACGGAGGTTTCGACCGAATCCGTCGAGGCGCTTCGCGGGTATCTGCGACTTCACTTTCTGACAGCCGCCGCGCCGTACCTTGCTCACCCGCTGGAGCAGGCCGACTTTGATTTTTATTCGACAACGCTGCGCGGTGTTCCTGCGATGCCGCCGCGCTGGAAGACCTGCACGCGTGGAGTGGACCGGGACCTGGGTGAAGCGCTGGGCCAGGAGTTCGTCAAACGCACGTTCTCTGCCGACACCAAAGCCAAGACGCAGCTGATGACGGAGCAGATCGAGACCGCCATGAAGCAGGAGATCGAGAACCTGGACTGGATGAGCCCCGCAACCAAACAGGAGGCTCTGCGCAAGCTGCACGTGATTCGCAATAAGATCGGATACCCGGACCAGTGGCGCGACTACACTACGCTCGAGATAAAGCCCGACGACTACGTTGGCAATGTCGTGCGCTCCTATCGCTTCGAAGACGCACGCCAATGGCACAAGCTGGGCAAGCCGGTGGACCTGAACGAGTGGGGCATGACGCCGCCGACCGTCAATGCCTACTTCAACCCGCAGATGAACGATATCAATTTTCCTGCGGGCGTTCTGCAGCCGCCGCTCTACGATACGAAGCTGGATGATGCACCGAACTATGGGAACACCGGCGCGACGATTGGCCACGAACTCACGCACGCCTTCGATGACGAGGGGCGGCAGTTCGACGACAAGGGGAATCTTCGCGACTGGTGGACGCCTGCCGATGCCAAGGGCTTTGAGGATCGCATCAACTGCATTCGCGATCAGTACGCACAGTACATCGTTGTGGACGATATTCACATCAACTCGAAGCTGACCAGCGGCGAAGACGTGGCCGACCTGGGCGGGACGCTGCTCGCTTATATTGCGTGGAAGAAACAGACAGCCGCGCAACAACTAGCGAGCGTGGACGGATTTACTTCGGATCAGCGGTTCTTTGTTGGTATGGCGCAATGGGCTTGCGAGAACGAGCGCCCGGAGGTACTGCGGGTTCGTGCGATCACCGACCCCCACTCGCCTGGGTATGCGCGCATCAACGGCGTGGTCTCGAATATGCCTGAGTTTCAGAAGGCCTTCAGTTGTAAGGCCGGCCAGCCTATGGTGCACGCGCCTACCTGCAGGGTCTGGTAGGAGCTTCCTGTCGCCGATGGCTTCGCGATGGCTAATGCGAGGCCACGGTGCGGGAATTGGCTGCCAGACAGTACACTGACCTAACCTAATGAATCTCTACGCGATCGTTCTATCAGTTATTGTCGTGACCCTGCTCACGGTTTCGCTCACGCGTCTTGGCAAGGTGAAGACCAAGGCTGACTACCTTGTGGCGGGCCGCTCGTTGCCCGCCTTCGTGCTGGTCTTTACGTTGTTGTCGAGCTGGATCGGCTCGGGGTCGCTGCTCGGTGGGGCGGAGAATGCCTATAAACACGGGTTCGCGGCGCTTTGGCAAGGCGGCGGCGGCTGGGCGGGCCTGCTGCTGATCTACTTCATCGCGCCACGCGCCAGAAAGTTCGCACAGTTCACCATTCCCGATCTGCTGGAGGCTCGGTATAACCAGGCGGCCCGGGTTCTTGGGGTCATTGCGATTCTCTTCTGCTATACCGCTGTGACCAGCTACCAGTTTGTTGGCGGCGGCGATATTCTGCACCTGATCTTTCCGGACCTGATTACCCCCGACTTTGGGAAGTACATTATTGCTGCGTTCGTCATCGTCTTTACTGCGATTGCCGGTATGGCTTCGGTCGCGTATATGGATGTTGCGATCGGCCTTCTCGCTACCTTTACGATGCTTATCGCGTTACCTATCCTCGTGCATCACGCGGGTGGTTGGTCGGCGATCCATGCAAGCCTTCCTGCCACACACTTTCAGGTGCTGGGAGACCTGACGTTTATTCAGGGGCTTGAACTGTTCCTTCCCACCTGCCTGCTGCTGCTTGGGAATCAGTCGATGTATCAGAAGTTTTTCTCTGCCAAGTCGGAGAAGGATGCCACGCGTGCGGTTGTGGGCTGGATTATCGGCACCGTCGTCCTGGAGACTGTTATCGTCGCGCTCGCGGTCACCGGCTCGAGTCTTTTTGCCAGCGGGGAGGTTCATGCGCGCCCCCGCGAGATTCTTGCTTACCTTGGGCTCCACGGTTTCTCCGGTTCGGCGCCGCTTCGCCTGCTGGGGGCGCTGCTGATGGGAGCCATCTTCGCGAAGATTATCTCCACGGCGAACAACTGGCTCTTTTCGCCGTCGACCAACCTGGTCAACGACATCTACCTCCGCTATATCAATCCGCAGGCTTCGAACACAAAGACTCTCGCCGTCTCTCGTCTGATGGTGGTTCTGCTCGGTCTGTGGGCGCTCTACCAGTCGCTCCATATCGAGTCGGTACTGAAGAAGTCGCTCTACGCCTACACAATCTATGGCGCGGCTCTGACGCCGGTCATCCTGGCCACCTTCTACTGGAGACGCGCGACGGCAGCGGGTGCGGTGGCCAGTATTGCAGTGGGCACCTTCGTTACGGTCTTCTGGGATACGGGCTTCGTCCACACGCACCTTCCGGCGGTGGTCAGCGAACGGGACGCGATTCTTCCGGCGCTGGTCGCCTCGCTGCTGTGTCTGATCGCTGTCAGCCTGTTGACGAGCCCACCGACGGAGAAGCAGCTCCAACCCTTCTCCGAGGCCTGACGGCGGTTCGTTTGCGGTCTATTAATGACGGTGATCGATACTTATTCCTAGACTTCCAGCTAAAACGCAGTTCCTTCCATCAAGCCCTGTCTCGATAGAAGAGCCAGATTCCACTCAACTTCAAATTCACCGAAAAGTGAATTTTCACACTCACTTTTTTCAGTCTGCTGCATCCTATCCCAGTACACATTTTCAACAGGAGATTTTTATGGCACTTGAGACCCTAACCTTCGACTTCAACGCAACCTTTTTCCCCCTGGGTCTGGATTTCATTGCCGCCTTTGAAGACAGCCCCCTTGATACGGCCGAACGGTACTCCACGTCCGAGTCCCTAAGCGTCGCAAAGAAAGCGCTCGACGAGGATGACGAGTTCGAGGACGATGATGACGACGAAGAGGAAGACAACGAAGAGGAGGATGAGTACGAGGATGATGACGAAGAAGATGAGGATGAAGATGAGGATGACGAGTACGAAGACGATGACGAGGATGATGAGGACGACGACGAAGAAGAAGACGAAGATGATGACGATGTAGACGAGCTTCAGGTTGGACGAAGACGTTAGCCTTGCCAGTCAAACCGGGTTCTTCTCGGACTTCTTAGCTTTGCTTCCAACTCCATCCTGCTGGTCTGCTTACCCACCTCAAGGCGTGTGGCAGTCCAGCGCCTTCCTTGATCGTTAAAGTTGCGGCCGGCATTCGGGAGCGGAGGTTAGTAGCCAGCCCCGGTTACGATGTTTTCCAACTCCTCGCCGGCCAGAAAACGTCTTACCTGCTGTGCTCCGAAGCGGAACGCTCGATGGATGAACTCGGGGGTGGAGCCGCCTACATGCGGCGTAATCATGCAGTTTGGCGCCGACCAGAGAGGGTGGCCTGCCGGGAGGGGCTCCGGGTCCGTCACGTCGAGAACTGCCCGCACCCGATGCTTTTCGAGCGCCTCCACTAAAGCGTCCGTCACCACGACGGGGCCTCGCGCGGCGTTGACGAGAAGAGCGCCGCGCTTCATCAGACCAATCTCTGTTGCTCCAATCAACCGATGCGTCTCCGGGGTGAGAGGCACGATGAGCACCACCACGTCGGCCTGCGGCAGGAGACGGCGCAACTCCGTAACGGCGAAGATCTCCGGCTCTTTGCGGGGGCTGCGAGCGACGCGCATGATCTTTACGTCGAACGGTCTCAGACGAGCCTCAATCGCCGCACCGATCGAGCCGTAACCGACGATCAGCACGGTCTTTCCGGCGAGGTCGTCTCCGAGGACCTGGTACTGTCCTACCTGGGCGCCGCCTTCGCTCAAAAATCCGTCCATTACGGAAGCCTGACCTTTCCACTCCTGACGTAGCTGCGAGTCGCGATAGCGCGGAAATCGCTTCAGGGACGTGAGAATCGCGGTCAGGACCCACTCCGAGGCCGACACGTCGTGAACTCCGCGCCCATCGCAGAGCACGATCTCTTTTGGCAGCCACGGCGCAATCCAGTCCACGCCCGCCATCATCGATTGCACGACCTTTACGCCGCGCAGATGGGAGAAGGTCTGCTGGGCATCTTTACGCGCGAAGACAAGAATCCAGAAGTCGACTTCCAGAGTCGACGATGGTTTGCGGGGAATCCGCACAATCTCTACTTCGCGCGGAAGATCTACAAGCAACTGCGGAGCAAGGTTCTCATCGACGCCGACACGCACCATTCCATCAGTGTGCCTGAAGGTCAGGCCGGAGAGAAAGACGGGCTGAGGCAAAAGACGCGGCCTTGTAGGGCGGGTGTGAGTTTGACGCTGGGCGATGCATGCCCTGTTATCCTAGGGGCACCTTCAAAAAGGCATAAGCCCCGCTGCAGGATCTCCCCTTTCGATAGATATTTGAGGAAATTATGGCTGTACTAATCGACGCCATCGACGTGAAACGCAAGATGTTCTTCGAGTTTGAAAACGTTCCGTTCTGCTGCCTGGAGGCGGAGATCTCGACTCCGACGGCTCGGGGCGGCCAGACGCTCGTTCGTCTGAGGATGCGCAACATGCTTACACGCGCAGTCTTCGATAAGACGTTCAAGGCCAGCGACAAGTTCAAGGAGCCGGATCTGCAGACGGTTGGGGCATCGTATCTCTACAGCGATGGAGATGGCTCGTACTTTCTGGACCAGGAGAGCTTTGAGACTCTCTCCCTCAGCGATGAGATGGTAGGGGACGCGCTCGACATGCTGGTGGAGGGGGTTCTGATTCAGATCGACAAATATAACGGCAACCCAATCGGGCTGCAGTTGCCGGTTCAGGTGGAACTGTCTGTCACTTACACCGAACCGGGCGTTCGCGGCGACACTTCGAGTGGAAGCGTGACCAAGCCGGCCAAACTGGAGACAGGCGTGGAGATTCGCGTACCGTTGTTCATCAAAGAAGGTGAAAAGATCAAGGTGAACACAGAGACGCGAGAGTTCGCCGGGCGGGCCTGACTCGTCGGAGCGCTGTTGGAGAGTGAAAGGATCACTCGAAGAGGTTGATGGGCGGCTGACTTGCCTAAGTTCTCCTTTCGGCACAAGATGTTAGGGAACATCTTGCCGGACGCAATCCCAAGGGGGATTCGTGGAGCGCTGGGATCAGCATTCGCCGCCGATTAAAGAAATCGATGTGCTTTGGATCGCAGCGGGGTTAGGTTGCGACGGAGACACGATCGCGATGACCGCGGCGACTCAGCCCAGCATTGAGGATGTGGTTCTGGGAGGCATCCCCTGGATTCCCAAGGTGAACTTCCATAACCCTTTTCTGGCCACTGAGGTTGGCGACGATTTCCTGCGCCGTTTCCACCTTGCCGCAGAGGGCAAGCTGGAGCCCTTCATCCTCGTGATTGAAGGCTCGATTCCGAATGAGAAGAATAAGCCGGAGGGGTACTGGGCGTCGCTGGGCACCGACGCGACGACTGGGCAGCCAATTACAACGTGCGAGTGGATCGACCGGCTGGCTCCCCATGCCTGGGCGGTGATTGCGGTAGGAACCTGCGCGACCTACGGGGGAATTCATGCGATGGCGGGCAATCCAACCGGGTGCATGGGGCTTCCTGACTATCTGGGATGGCAGTGGAAATCCAAGGCTGCAGTCCCGATCGTCTGTGTTCCGGGCTGTCCTGTCCAGCCGGACAACTTTATGGAGACTCTGCTGTATCTGCTTTACATGGCTACTGGCCATGCCCCTATAATTCCCCTCGATGAGCAGTTGCGCCCCACCTGGCTGTTTGGCAACACGGTGCATGAAGGTTGCGATCGGGGCGGGTACTATGAGCAGGCGCAATTTGCTGAGCAGTACGGCTCACCGTTGTGCATCGTAAAGCTGGGTTGCTGGGGGCCGGTGGTTCAGTGCAACGTCGGCAAGCGCGGATGGATGAGCGGGATTGGCGGCTGCCCCAATGTGGGAGGCATCTGCATCGGGTGCACGATGCCAGGATTTCCGGATAAATTTATGCCATTTATGGACCAGCCGCCCGGATCGCTTCTCTCTTCAGCAGCCGTACAGACCTATGGACGGGCGATTCATGCGCTGCGTAAATTCACTCAGGCATCGCTGAACAAGGTGCCGAGCTGGCGGCAGCAAGGTACTTCACCGGGCCAACACTGACAACCAAGCGCCCTGCGGAACGGAGCGAAGAATGGCTTCACTTGCACAAGCCGACTGGGAAGACCGAAGGGCTGGCGTTGAAGAGATCGCGCTGCTGCCAGACCTGAGCGAGGCGGAGGCGGTTCTGCTCGAGTTGGCTAATCTGTTCGGGGGCAGCATACAAACTTCACCCTCCGAGAGCGAGCAGCCAAAGGGAGCCACATCAACACAGAATCCCGAGGCTCACACTTCGAGCCTCGAAGCGAAATACCGCGCTCTGTTGGAACAGATTCCTGCAGTGGTCTTTATGGTCTATCTGGATCGCGGCATCAGCGAGGCCTACGTCAGCCCACAGATTGAGGAGTCGCTTGGGTACTCACGAGACGAGTGGCTGGAAGATCCTATCCGTTGGTATGAACACATTCATCCGGACGACAAGCAGCGCTGGAGCCTGGAGGCCGCTGGCATGTTTCTCTCCGGCAAGCCGCTGCGGTCATCCTATCGTGTGGTCGCGCGGGACGGGCATGTGATCTGGTTCCACTGCGACGCGAAGATGATGCGCCGGCCAGACGGACAGCCATGGTTCATCCATGGCGTCGCCTTTGATATCTCCGATCTGAAGCATACGGAGGAGGCGCTGCACCAGGAGCGCAACGTAGTCTCTGCCATTCTTGACACCGTCGGGGCGCTGGTGGTCGTCCTCGATCCCGAGGGGCGCATTACGCGATTCAATCGAGCCTGTGAGCTGACGACCGGATATTCGCTGGAGGAGGTTCGCGGCAAACGCATCTGGGATTTTTTTCTCGTGCCTGAAGAGGTGGAACGCTTCAAGTCAATCTTCTCGCAGCTGAGCGCGGATCTGCTGCCGGAAGACTATCAAAGCTATTGGGTCACGCGGCATGGGACGAAGAGACTCATCGCCTGGTCAAGCACCATGTTGCCGGGTAACAATGGGACTCCCAACTACATCATCGCCACAGGAATCGATATCACCGAACGTGAGCAATTGGAGAAAGCCCTGCTGAATATCAGCTCAAGAGAGCAACGACGCATCGGGCAGGATCTGCACGATGGGCTGGGACAGCATCTGACGGGCATCGCCTTTATGGCCAAGGTGCATGAGGCGAAGTTGACCGAAAAATGTGTAGCCGAGGCCAGCGATGCGGCCAAGATCGTGCGACTGGTGAACGAAGCGATTCACAAGACGCGAGAGCTGGCTAGAGGGCTGCTGCCGGTTGTCTCCGATGCGCATGGACTGATGTCGGCATTGCAGCTCTGGGCTGCGGAGGTAGAGGATATCTTCGGAATATCCTGTCGTTTCGACTGTGAGCCTGCTGTCCTGATCTACGACGACGCGATGGCCACTCATCTCTACCATATCGCTCAGGAGGCTGTGAACAATGCTCTCAAGCATGGGCATGCGTGTAAGATTCTGATTCGCCTGACCGCTGAGAACGAACGCGGCATGTTGGTGGTCAGCGATGACGGCGGTGGCATAGGCGAGATCCGTGGCAATAGTCATGGTATGGGACTTCACATCATGAACTACCGAGCGGGCATGATCGGCGGAACGCTTGAGGTTGCCCCTGAGCCGCCGCGTGGAACGACAGTGACCTGTATCTTCCCTCTCAAAGCCGGCAGGTAAACTATGGCCGCGACAAACATTCCGGAGCAATCGCATGCGGGCAAGAAAACTGTCTTCGTAGTCGACGATCATCCCCTTCTGCGTCAGGGACTGGCCCTGTTGATCAACCAGCAGCGAGATCTTGAAGTCTGCGGCGAGGCCGAAGAGGCGCAGGCTGCGATGCAGGCCATCTCTCAGAAGAGGCCCGACATCATGATCGTGGACATCTCGCTCAATGGTCCTGATGGGTTGGACTTGCTCAAGAACATCCGAGCATCCTATCCGGATTTACCGATACTGATTCTCTCTATGCACGATGAGGCTATCTATGCGGAGCGTGCCCTGCGTGCTCGTGCGAACGGCTACATCATGAAGCAGGAGGCAACGGAGAAGGTGCTGATTGCCGTGCGCCGCATTCTTGGCGGAGAGGTGTATCTGAGCGATCGCATGGCCAACAAGATGCTTCAACAGTACATTGGCGGCTCTCCGGCGGCGCTCCACTCTCGCATCTCCACGCTTTCGGATCGCGAGTTGGAGGTGTTCTGCCTGATCGGCGAGGGTCGCGGCACGCGTGAGATTGCCGAGGAGTTGCACCTCAGCGTCAAGACGGTGGAGACCTATCAGGCTCACCTCAAGGAAAAGCTTCGCCTGCACAGTGGGCGAGAGCTGATCCAGCATGCGATTCAGTGGAAGATCGACGAGAAGACGGATTGAGAGGTTGAGAGCGGTGAGCCGTCGAATTAGTTCTGTCAGGCTAGGCGGCGTTTTCGTTTAGGTCATTTCTTCTCAATATCCAAATCCAAAATGCTATTCGGATAGGAAAACGTTCTTGCGGATTAGGCATCAGGCAATCCCCTAGCCCACGCTAAGTAAGAAGTATGAGAAAGAAATAGGGTCAGTCCCGCTTGCGGGTTCTGCATGACAACCTCTCTACTGGCTACGCTTCGCCGATCGTCGGAGAGTTCCCCTTCAGGCGATTTGCACTTCAGGTTTGCGTCTCACAGCGCGACCTGCAATCTTCAGGCAAGACCAGCCCGTATCCGAAGAGGAGAACCAGGTTATGGCTCAAGAAACAGTTCCTTACGGCCGAGTCACTCAAAAGAAACCTGCTGTGGCTGAGCTGCATATTCTGTGGATCACCGCTGGTCTTGGGTGTGACGGAGACACAGTGTCCATCACCGCAGCTACGCAGCCTAGTGTCGAGGATGTTGTTCTGGGCACGATTCCCGGCCTGCCCAAAGTCCACCTGCATAATCCAGTTCTCGCCTACGAAAATGGCGATGACTTTATGAAGTACTTCTACATGGCGGAGCAGGGAAAACTCGAGCCGTTCGTGTTGGTTATAGAAGGGTCGATCCCCAACGAGAAGATCAAGAAGGAAGGCTACTGGGCCGCCCTGGGAACCAACCCGCACACCGGACAGCCGATCACTACGAATGAGTGGATCGACCGCCTGACGCCCAAGGCGCTTGCTGTCGTGGCCTGTGGCACCTGCGCGACCTACGGCGGCATCCATGCGATGGAGGGCAATCCTACCGGCTGTATGGGACTGGCCGATTATCTAGGCTGGGATTGGAAGTCCAAAGCTGGTTTGCCGATCGTGAATGTTCCCGGATGCCCGGTGCAGCCTGACAACTTCATGGAGACACTTCTCTATCTTCTCTACCAGGTAGCTGGGCTGGCGCCGATGATTCCTCTCGACGACCAACTGCGGCCGACCTGGCTCTTCGGCACGACAGTACATGAGGGATGCGACCGCGCCGGGTACTACGAGCAGGGAGATTTTGCTACGTCTTATGGCTCTCCGAAGTGCATCGTGAAGCTGGGATGCTGGGGGCCTGTGGTGAACTGCAACGTGCCCAAACGCGGGTGGATGGCTGGCATCGGCGGTTGTCCCAATGTTGGCGGCATCTGCATCGGCTGCACCATGCCGGGCTTCCCTGACAAGTTCATGCCATTCATGGATGAGCCCCCTGGTGGCAAGTTGTCGAGCACCGCGATCGGTGTTTACGGCAAGGCGATTCGAGCTCTGCGAAAGATGACCAATGACACCGTGAATAAAGAGCCGAAGTGGCGTCATCCGCGGGCCGAACTGACAACAGGCTACCAACCCAATTCCTACTAACGAAGCCAAGGAGAGATCACGATGGGCACGATTACCGCTGTACGCACAGAGGCAGAGGCCGACAAGAGCCAGTTAGTAGAGATGAATTGGGATCCGATCACGCGGATCGTCGGCAGTCTCGGCATCTTCACCAAGATCGACTTTGGCAAACGCAAGGTTGCGGAGTGTCACAGCACCTCCTCCATCTTTCGCGGCTACAGCATCTTCATGAAGGGCAAAGATCCGCGCGACGCCCACTTCATCACCAGCCGCATCTGCGGCATCTGCGGCGACAACCATGCCACGTGCGCGACGTATGCGCAGAACATGGCCTTCGGGGTGCGACCGCCAGCCATCGCAGAGTGGATCGTGAACCTGGGCGAGGCCGCGGAGTATATGTTCGACCACAACATCTTTCAGGACAATCTTGTCGGCGTGGACTTCTGCGAGAAGATGGTGAAAGAGACCAATCCGGGCGTCTGGGAAAAAGCAACGAAGACCGCTGCGCCGCATGCAGAGCTGCACGGCTTCCGCACCATCGGCGACATCATGACGGCCCTTAATCCGTTTACGGGATCGTTCTATCGCGAGACTTTGCAGGTGAGTCGTTACACGCGCGAGATGTTCTGCCTGATGGAAGGCCGTCACGTTCATCCATCCACCCTGTATCCGGGCGGTGTAGGTACGGTGCCTACGGTGCAACTGTTTACGGACTATATCGTCCGGCTGATGAAGTACGTGGAGTTCATGAAGAAGGTCGTGCCGCTCCATGACGATCTCTTCGACTTCTTCTACGAAGCTCTCCCCGGCTACGAAGAGGTGGGCCGCAGGCGGATTCTTCTTGGATGCTGGGGCTCGTTCAATAACCCCGATGTCTGCGACTACACCTATCAGAAGATGACGGACTGGGGCCGCGGCATGTTCGTCACGCCGGGCGTAGTGGTCGATGGAAAACTTGTGACGACAGATCTGGTGGACATCAACCTGAACATCCGCATTCTGCTGGGGAGTTCGTACTATGACGACTGGCAGAACTCCGAGACCTTCGTCAGTAAAGATCCTCTGGGCAATCCAGTCGATCAGCGTCATCCCTGGAACCAGAGCACTCTGCCCAGGCCGCAGAAGCGCGACTTCAAGGACAAGTACACGTGGGTGATGTCGCCGCGTTGGTACGACGCGCGGACAAAAGACTACCTTGCACTCGATACGGGCGGCGGTCCGATCGCACGCTTCTGGGCAACCGCGCTGGCCGGCATCGTGGATATTGGCTACGTGAAGGCAACAGGGCACAGCGTCAAGATCTATCTGCCTAAGACCGTATCGCTTCCAGAGGTTGAGCTTGAGTGGAAGATTCCAAAGTGGAGCAATGCGATTGAGCGAGATCGCGCTCGCACTTACTTCCAGGCTTATGCTGCCGCGTCTGCGCTCCACTTCGCGGAGCAGGCGCTGGCGGAGTTGCATGCCGGCCGCACGAAGACCTGGAACGACTTCAAGGTGCCCGAGGAGGCGATCGGTTGCGGCTTCCACGAAGCGGTGCGCGGAGTCTTGTCGCACCACGTTGTGATCCGTAATCACAAGATCGCCAACTATCATCCGTATCCGCCTACCCCGTGGAATGCCAACCCGCGCGATATGTATGGAACTCCCGGGCCTTACGAGGATGCGGTGCAGAATACGCCGATCTTCGAGGAGAATGGCCCGGACAAGTTCAAGGGAATCGATATCATGCGCGCCGTGCGCAGCTTCGATCCTTGCCTGCCCTGCGGCGTTCACATGTACCTCGGGAATGGAAAGGTACTTGAGACCTCCCACTCGCCGATGTTCGGCTACCAGCCGTAGTTCGTACGTGTGACCGATTGAGAGTTGGAGGAGGCGTGTGGCTAACGACGGAGAGTTCCAGGAACAAGTCCGGCAGTTGGGTATGTTGATCGCACAATTTGACGAGCTGCCGGATAGCGACGCAAAGGTTGCGGGAAGGGAGCTGGTGCAGCTTCTTATGGAGGTGCATGGGAGAGGCCTGGAGCGGGCGATGGAGATTGTCTTCGATGCCGGAAATTTTGCCCCGGGGATCGTCGACAAGATGGGGCAGGACCCAATCGTTGGCAACCTGTTGCTGCTCTACTCCCTTCATCCGGACGAGTTCGAAACTCGCGTACAAAAAGCAATAGAGCGTATGCGTCCTCGTCTACGCAAACTCTCCTGCACGGTTGAGCTCGAGGGCGTGCACGAAGGTGCCGTTCGTGTCCGTCTGTCGACTTCGGGCCACAGCTGCGGATCTTCTACGAACGATCTGCGGTCGATTGTGGAGGATGGGATGTATGAGTTTGCGCCGGACGTGACGTCGCTGGAAGTTCTGGGACTGGAGGAGTCAACGCCTGCAGGCTTTGTCACACTGGAAAGCTTAATGGGTCAGCGGCTCGCAGGGGTAGGTGCCACCGGCAATCCCCTGGAAAGAGATGGTGTCGATTGAGAGCACCCTCGACGATCACGAAAAGAGTTTGCTATGAATGAGGAGACCCTGCCGCCATTCGAACAGGCCTTCGGAGCGCTGCGTCAGTTCACGCGCGCACGACGTTCCGCATCGCGTCCGCTGGAGCAGTGCGAGTTATGCAGCGCGGGGCTGGCGCAGGACCACCCGCACCTGGTGGAGTTGACTTCGCGGCAGATCCTGTGTGCCTGCGATGCATGCGCCATGCTCTTCGATGGAATGGAGAAGTCAAAGTACAAGCGCGTCTCCCGCCGTGCTCAGCACCTGATCGACTTCGAGATGACTGACGGACAGTGGGAGAGCCTGCTCATTCCAATTAACATGGCGTTCTTCTTTCGCTCGAGCATCGAAGGCAGAGTCATAGCGCTCTATCCTAGCCCGGCGGGCGCGGTCGAGTCGCTGCTGCCGCTCGAAGCGTGGAATGAGATTGCAGAGGGTAATCGGCCATTGAGCCGCCTCCTGCCCGATGTCGAAGCCCTGCTGGTCAACCGGGTGGGCCATGCTCATGGGCTCGCGCAGGCCGAGTACTACATCGCTCCGATCGATGAATGTTACAAATTGGTGGGCCTGATCCGTACCAACTGGAGAGGCCTCTCCGGAGGAGCTGCTGTCTGGACAGAGATAGGGCGATTCTTCTTGGAACTGCGATCGAAGGCAGACCCAGTGGGCGGAGAAGCCAATGCCTGACCTGAGCTTTCAGATCGAAGGAGCGAGCGTTGTTCCATTCGCAGCCGCGCCCACACTTGCTTTCAAACTCCAGGTAAAGAATGCCGCCGTCAATGAGACGATTCACACCATTGCGCTGCGTTGTCAGATTCAAATCGAAGTCACCCGTCGACGCTACGCACCAGAGGAGCAGGAGCGCATGCTCGACCTCTTCGGAACGCCAGACAGGTGGAGTCAGACGCTGCGCAGCCTGCACTGGACCAACCTCAATATGGTCATTCCTGCTTTCGCGGGCGCAGCCACGGTAGCCGATCTTCACGTCCCCTGCACCTTCGACTTCAATGTTGCTGCCACCAAATACTTCGAAGGGCTCACGGAGGGGGACATTCCTCTCAACATCTTTTTTAGTGGCACAGTCTTCTACGCGCCGCCGGATAGTGGGCTGCAGGTGGCGCCGATCTCCTGGGAGCAGGAGGCGAGATTCAAACTCCCCGTGAAGATCTGGCGCGAGATGATGGACTCTTACTATCCCAATCAGGTCTGGCTGAGTTTGCGGCGAGATGTCTTCGATCGCCTCTATCGCTACAAGATGCAGCACGGCATTCCCAGCTGGGAGCAAACACTCGAAGAAGTTCTCCCCATGGAAGCGACGGTGAAATCGTGAATCTGGACCGGGTGGAAAAGATCGCAGAGGCGGTGCTGTACGAAGGATACATGCTGTATCCGTACCGGCCGTCTTCGGTCAAAAACCAGCGGCGCTGGAACTTCGGAGTGCTTTGTCCCCAGGCTTACAGCGAATCGCAGCAGGGATCAGAGGCGTGGATGATGCAGACCGAGTGCCTGATCAAAGCCACTCCATCCACGAGGCTCAGCGTGAAGCTGCGTTTCCTGCAGATAGTGAAGCGCTCCATCGGCAAGCTTCGCACTCTGGGACACGAGGTGCCTGAGGGCATGGAGCCGGAGTTCGATGCAGTCGATCGTCTCGAAGTAGCTGGCCGCGTCTTTCAACCCTGGCAGGAGGCTGTTGAACGGGAACACACCTCCGCGGCGCTGGACCCTGCGTCGCTCTCGTCGCTTGCTCCACTCTATCTGACGTTTCCGGCGGGAAAAAACTTCGAATACCTGCATGATGAACTGGGAAGGGCAGTCGGAGTGATTGTCCGAGAGTGGGAGAATCTAACGGCATCGATGCAGTTTGGTTCGACACTGAGCTGTGATGGAGTGTTCATGGTGACGGTTCGCGTCCGCAATCTCTCCTTCTTCGAACCTCTGGCTACTGCTGACCGCGAAGACGCACTTGCGTTCTCGCTGGTGTCCGCACATACCATTCTGGGGGTAGAGCACGGGGAGTTCGTCTCCCTGCTTGATCCACCCGCGGAGTTCAAAGATATTGCCGTTCATTGCAACAACATCGGAACGTGGCCAGTGCTTGTTGGGGATCTGGCGGAGACGGTGCTCTCGTCGCCCATTATTCTTTATGACTATCCGCAGATCGCTCCGGAGAGCGCAGGCAATCTCTTTGACTCAACCGAGATCGACGAGATCCTCTCCCTGCGAATCCTTACACTGACCGACGACGAAAAACGCGAGATGCGGCAATCCGACGATCGCGCACGAGAGATTCTGGAGCGCACCGAGACAATGCCGGAAGAGCAGTTCAGGAAGCTTCATGGCGTGTTGCGCGGATTGACTCCGGTCAAAGAGGAGGCGCTATGAATCACTGGGAGTGGAGTCTCCTTGAAGAGAAGGAGCAGGTCGATCATGTGATGATTGGGGGCGTCGAAGTGCGGACTGGCCATCGCGTCCGTCTGAATCCCCATGAGGGCGGGGACATTCTCGACCTTGCGCTGCGCGGACAAGTAGCGACGGTCGAAAGCATTGAACAGGACTACGAAGGACAGCAGCACATCTGTGTGGTTCTCGAAGACGATCCCGGACGCGACCTCGGGATGATGCGTCAGCCGGGGCATCGGTTTTTCTTCAAAGTGACCGAGATCGAACCGCTCCCGGAAGAAGAGCAGGGCCAGAGAAAAACTGCGTCGCAAGCTCGAATTCTGATTGCCGGTATTGGCAATATCTTTCTTGGGGATGATGGGTTTGGAGTAGAGGTGGTGCGACGACTCGCGGGCTCCACGCTACCTGAAGAAGTGCGCGTCGTTGATTTCGGCATCCGTGGCCTGGATCTTGTCTATGCCTTACAGGACCGTTACGAGACCACCATTCTTATCGACGCTTACCCGCACGGACAACCACCGGGGACGGTCTCGGTCGTCGAACTGGATCCGAACGAAGCTGCAGAGCCGTCGGGAAACTTGCTGGAACCGCATAGCATGCATCCCATGAACGTCTTGCGTATGGCGAGCGCAACGCATGGGCCGCTCAAGCGGGTGATGTTGATCGGTTGCGAGCCGGCAACACTGGGGGGAGACGAAGGCCAAATGGGACTGAGTCAACCAGTTGAGGTTGCTGTAGAGCAAGCTGTGAAGACGACTGAGGCCTTGATAAGAAAAATCCTGGAAGGCAAATCCGTTTGAGGACAGCCTGAAAAAGAAGCTGCGGCAAAAGGAGAGTCGATATGTCAATGGAACTGGAAGGATCAACAACCAACGGAGTAGGCACCGACAAGGAAATTCTTTACATGCTGGGAGGTGTGGCCATGATTGTGTTTGGAGCGGGACTGATACTCTCCAACCCATTCATTCGCCGCTATATGTCGCAAATAGGAATCGGCAATCTCGCCCAGGTAGCGATGCCGGATGTTCAACGGTATCTAAAGATGCGGGCAATGTAAAAAGCTCGCGCAGAAACAGGATGGGGCATGCAGGGTGACAAATTCAATGGAAACGGCAAAAGCCACGCTTGTTCTTTACGTCGTCGATGCCAGGGCGAGTCGATTCACGGTGCAGGCTTTCGCCACGGGGCTGTTGTCTGCGGTGGGGCACAATCCGACCATCGGCGTCCGCAACTTCAGCGGCAGTGTGAGCTTCAGTCCGGAGGCGCGCCAGGGAAGCGAACTTCGATTGAACATCAAAGCCAATTCGCTGAGCGTCCAGGACGACATCTCCGATAAAGATAGCCGCGAGATCGAGAGAATTATGAATGAGCAGGTACTGGAGACAGCGAAGTATCCCGAGATCGTCTACGA
This sequence comes from Edaphobacter lichenicola, assembly GCF_014201315.1. NCBI lineage: Bacteria > Pseudomonadati > Acidobacteriota > Terriglobia > Terriglobales > Acidobacteriaceae > Tunturiibacter > Tunturiibacter empetritectus. The sequence goes on along the minus strand of NZ_JACHDY010000002.1, from coordinate 446,234 downwards.
AGCACCGATAGTCTCCATCGCAAGAATGGGAGAATCTCTGTACACTGCCGCTCTTGACGGGAGCTTGACCCTTCACGGCGTCACACGCAGGCAGCCGGTTACTGCCCGTGTCGCTGTCTTCGGGACGATGCTGCGAGCCTCGGGAGATTTCACACTGAAGCAAACCGACTACGAGATCAAACTGGTCTCCGTAGCGGGAGGAGCGATCAAGCTCAAGGACGAATTGAAGTTCTCCTTCGAGATGGTAGCGCGGGAACAGGAGTGACAACTATGGCCTTCATGGTAGAGAATCATGCGTCCGGGAAGGGAGCCACCCCATGTGCCTAGCCATACCGGGCAAGATTGTTGAGCTGATTGCCGGTCCGAATCTTGTAGGCGTCGTGGAAGTGACTGGAGTTCGCCGCAAGGTCCAGTTGGGTCTGCTCGAAGACGACATGCCAAAGATCGGCGATTGGGTTTTGATTCACGTCGGATTTGCGATGTCCAAAATCAGCGAGCGGGATGCTGCAGAACAGATGCGCCTGCTGACAGCGTTGGGCGAAGCAGAACAAGTGATGGAGGAGGTGCGGGGGTATGGTTTCGAAGACAGCGCAGACCGCGCCGGTCCGGTCCCATTGAATGGGAAGCATCACGCTTAGGGAGATTGATCATGCAATATGTGGACGAATTTCGCGACCCTGAACTGATCACTAGAGCCTCTGAAGAGATTCGCCGTCTCGCCGATCCCAAGCGGCACTACCGCATCATGGAAGTGTGTGGCGGCCACACGCATGCCATCTACCGCTTCGGACTCAAGGATATTCTGCCTTCGAATATCGAACTCATCCATGGGCCCGGTTGTCCTGTGTGTGTTCTGCCGATGGGAAGGATCGACGATGGATTGGCTATCGCCAAAGCGCCCAACACCATCTTCGCGGCCTTCGGTGACATGATGCGCGTTCCGGGAGCACATGGCAGCCCACTGGAGCACAAGGCCCGCGGCACCGATGTGCGGATCGTGTACTCTCCTGCGGACGCGTTAGAACTGGCTAGAAAATATCCCGAGAAGGAAGTCATCTTCTTTGCAATCGGATTTGAGACAACGGCTCCCTCCACTGCTCTTACGCTGATGAGCGCCAAGGCTGAGGGCATTCACAACTTTTCAGTCTTCTGCAATCACGTCACGATCGTTCCCGCAATCCGCGCCATTCTCGATTCTCCGGATATGCGTCTTGATGGATTCATCGGCCCGGGGCACGTTTCGACGGTGATCGGTTGCAGGCCGTATGAGTGGATCGCCAGGAATGAGGGCAAACCGGTAGTGACCTCGGGCTTCGAGCCTCTGGATCTACTGCAATCCATTGTTATGCTCTTGCGGCAGATGCAGGCGGGCGAGGCCAAAGTCGAGAATCAGTACAAGCGCGTGGTGCCGTGGGAGGGCAATCGCGCAGCACTCAAAGCAATGGCCGAAGTCTTCGAGCTGCGGCCGTACTTTGAGTGGCGAGGACTTGGATTTATCTCTCAGTCGGCATTACGCCTTCGCGAGAAGTACGCCGCGTGGGACGCTGAGCTACGTTACTCCGTTCCGGAGACGCGAGTGACGGACCCGAAGGCGGCACAATGCGGCGAAGTACTAAAAGGTGTTTTGAAACCGGCGCAGTGTAAGTTGTTCGGGAAAGAGTGCACCCCCGAACATCCGATCGGCGCGCTTATGGTTTCGTCAGAGGGCTCATGCGCAGCATATTACAACTACGAGTACCGCAAATCGCTGGTGACGAGGATCAGCTCCGTGGCCTGAAGATTGAACCTCCGGCCGCAAGTTCGCCCTCTGTGGTTCGATTTCGCGATCCGCAGATTGAAATGGCGCACGGAGCCGGTGGGAAGGCCAGCCGAAGACTGGTCGAAGGTCTGTTTGCGCCGCTTCTCTATCCAGGTTCGCAGGAGCCTCTGAACGATGCCGCGCATCTTGAAGTAGGGGGCACGCGAATTGCCTTCACAGCCGACAGTTTTGTCGTCAAGCCTCTGCGCTTTCCAGGTGGCTCAATCGGCGAACTAGCCATCAACGGTACGATGAACGACCTCGCTGTCTCCGGGGCCAAAGGCGTTGCCATCACTGTAACCTTCGTTCTCGAAGAAGGTCTTGCCGCCTCTGTCCTCGAAGCCGAAGTCCGCGCCATGTCGAAGGCGTTGAAGAAGGCAGGAGCCGTGATAGCCGGTGGAGACACCAAGGTTGTCGAACGCGGCAAAGCTGACGGTATGTACATCACAACTGCGGGGATCGGCACCCCGTTGCCTGGTATCAAAGTCGATGCGCGTTCGGTGCGTCCAGGCGACAAGATCCTTTTGTCCGGTCCGATCGGCGATCACGGGATCACGATTCTTCTGGCTCGCGGCGATCTCGATTTCGAAGCAGATCTGTGTTCCGACACACGGTCGGTGCTGCCGCTGGTTGAAGCGCTCGCAGCCGAGTGCGGCCCCGGAATTCGATGGATGCGCGACCCAACGCGTGGCGGCGTAGCTACCGCTCTCAACGAGCTTGCGCGCGATAGTGGCCTGGGGATCGAGTTGCTTGAAGAGGAGATTCCCATGCACGATGCGGTTCGTGGCGCCTGCGAACTGCTCGGATTGGATCCACTCCACATCGCCAACGAAGGCCAGTTTCTCGCGATCGTCTCTTCGGAGTATGCTGACATCGCCTTGAACGCGCTGCAGCAGACCGCAGGCGGTGAAGAAGCGCGGATGATCGGGCAGGTACAAGTCGAGCCCGCCAACGCTGTTCTGGTCACCACTCGCTATGGAGGCAGTCGGATCGTGGACATGTTGGTCGGCGATCCTCTGCCGCGGATCTGCTAGGACCTCGTATGCAAACTGCCGTCAATCTCGCAGCACACATTGAAGAGCGGTTGCTCCTGCGCAACGAGATCCTGGAAGACTTCTTTTCGCAGCAGGCCCGAACGCTGGCTATCGCCTGCCGCGAGATGTCGGAACGTTTCCTGAAGGGAGGGCGGTTGCTGGCATTTGGACGCGGACCCTACTCTACCGACGCCCAACACGTCTCCGTCGAGTTCGTTCATCCTGTGATCGTTGGCAAACGCGCTCTGCCTGCGCTCGATCTCTCCTCGCTCCTGCGCCCATGGCTCGATGCCATTCTTCGCCCGGAAGATATTGTCATGGGCTTCGGTCCGCCGGAAGGAGATCCTGAGGTGTGGGCGGCTTTGGAGTCGGCAGAGGCGCGAGGAGCAATGACCTTCGCGTTGCCCGGCCCAAGCGGATCCTACGCGCTGAAGGCGGTGACCCAAGACCCGTTCATTCATCAGGAACTGGTCGAGATTTTTTATCACACGCTATGGGAGACGGTTCACGTTTTCTTAGAACATCGCGAACTCGGTCAGGACGTGGGTCAAGCAGAGTTTCTCTATCCTTTCCTCGGTCAGAAGAAGCAGGAGACTGCCGGCATCGTCGAGGATGTCGCGGCTTCCATCCAGATGAAAGTGCGTGACGATACGCGGTTGCGTACCCGTCTCGCCACAGAACAATCCGAACAAATCGGCGCGGCGGCCCTTGCCATACGAGAGCGCCTGCTGCGTGGCGGAAAGTTGATTCTCTTTGGCAACGGCGGCTCCGCAACCGACGCGAACGATTGGGCGATGGACTGTGTTCTTCCTCCAGCCGGATACGAGACCATCCCAGCAATCTCGCTTTCCATGGAGCCAGCCAACATCACCGCGCTGGCCAACGACGTGGGCGTTGAAGTGATCTTCCTGCGCCAACTCCTGGCGCACGCGAAACCGCAGGATGTGGCGATCGGAATCTCCACCAGCGGCGGCTCGCGCAATATCGTGATGGCCCTGGAAGAGGCCCGCAAGCGCAACCTGCTGACGGTTGCTCTGCTGGGCAACGACGGGGGAGAGATCTATCGCCGAGGTCTGGTAGACCATCCGATCATTGTTCGCAGTGACTATATTCCGCGCATTCAAGAGGTGCAGGCCTCCGCCTATCACGTGCTGCGCGAGACGTTGGAGGTGCTGCGCCATGGCCATGCTTGAGCTCTATGGAAGCGCTCGATGCCCCTACACCCAGGAGTTGCGTGAGTGGCTGGAGTGGACCAGACGCGACTTCACGGAGTACGACGTCGAGGCAGACTCCGAAGCGCGCGCCCGCATGAATGCACTCGACAGCAGCGTACGCACGGTGCCTGTGCTGGTGGAAGACGGCAAGGTCATCCAGGTGGGCTGGCAAGGCAGGGGCTGCATCGTGGGGTCGGATTAGCGATGTCGAGTGCCTGCTCAATTCGTGTGCGCGGCGTGGTGCAGGGAGTTGGCTTTCGCCCTTTCGTGTACCGTCTGGCGCAAGCTAACACGCTCGCCGGGTGGGTGCTCAACGGCGATCAGGGCGTGGAGATTCATCTGGAAGGCGCTGAACGAGACATGGAAGCCTTCGTTGAAGAGATGCAGAGCAAGCATCCTGCCGCCTCCATCATCTCCGAGGTTGAAGTCGAGCCTGCACTCTTTGAAGACCTGAACGAATTCACCATTCGAGAGAGTCACCGCGCAGGCCGCCCAACGGCCCACGTCTCGCCCGATCTCCCTGTCTGCGACGACTGTTTGAACGAGTGCTTCGACCCATCCGATCGGCGATATAGATACCCCTACGTCAACTGCACCAACTGCGGCCCCCGCTACAGCGTCATCCTCGCGTTGCCCTACGATCGAGCCAACACCACGATGAGGGAGTGGCCGATGGATACATACTGCGACTCGGAGTATCACAACCCGGCGAATCGCAGGTTTCATGCGCAGCCTGTAGCGTGTCCCGACTGTGGGCCGAACTTCGCACTTCGACAGAACGGACTCGACTCGGCTCGTGGTTGGGATGCGATTCGAAAGACAGCCGAGCTCCTCCGGGAGGGCAGCATCGTCGCGATCAAAGGGCTGGGCGGATATCATCTGGCTTGCGATGCGCGCAACCCGATAGCGACGGCTGCTCTGCGTGTGAGGAAGTACCGCAAGGAGAAGCCTTTTGCTCTGATGACCAGAGACGTGGAGGCAGCGCGCCGGCTGGTCTGTCTCACCTCCGAGACTGAGACGCTGCTTACATCATCGGCCCGTCCGATTGTGCTGGCGCGGGCTCGACTGGAACTCGAAGGCGTCTCGCCTGACAATCATGACCTCGGTGTGATGTTGCCCTACACACCGCTTCATCACCTTCTCTTCGCTGCGGGCGCGCCGGAAGCGCTCGTGATGACCAGTGCCAATCGCTCGCATGAACCAATCACCTATGAGGATGCGGACGCGAAGAAGCGGCTCTCCGGAATCGCGGATGCGTTCCTAATCGGCGAACGTCCGATTGCGCGGCGAGTGGAGGATTCAATAGCTCGAGTAGGGACCTTCGGCCCGGTGATTCTTCGCCGGTCTCGCGGATACGCGCCGAGCGCAGTGGCAAAGCTGCCGATCAAGCGCCCGGTGTTGGCCCTAGGCTCGGACCTGAAGAACACGATTACGCTGGTAGTTGACGGCCACGCTTTTGTCAGCCACCACATTGGCGACCTCTCCCACTATCAGGCGTTCCAGGCCTTTGCGAAAACGATTGAGGATCTCCTCTCGATGTATGACGTCGACACTCGCGATCTGCTTGTGGTGCACGATTGTCATCCTCAATACGCTTCGACGAGTCATGCCGCGATGCTCCCGGCTCAGGAGACGCGGGCGATACAGCATCATCGCGCTCACCTGGCTTCGGTTCTGGCAGAACGCGGCGAGTGGGAGAAGAGAGTGATTGGTGTCAGCTTTGATGGAACCGGCTTCGGCGATGATGGCAGCATCTGGGGCGGCGAGATTTTTACAGGAAGTCTCGCACGAGGCTTCGAACGCGTTGCTCATCTACGCGAAGCGGCTCTTCCCGGAGGCGATGGTGCCGCGCAATATCCGGTACAGGCCGCATCCGGTTTCCTGGCTCAGATCAATGGTTTGACCGACTTAACCCAGTCGCCATTCCACTTTACTTCGCGCTACCAGAACGCCATGCAACTGATCCGCCGTGGGGTACGGACTTTTTCGACGACTTCGGTGGGCAGGCTCTTCGATGCCGCTGCCGCGCTGTTGGGTTTTGTGAGAGAGAACACGTTTGAAGGTCAGGCTGCCATTTGGCTGGAGCAGCTGGCACGCGACTCCTCGAGTGCGGAAGCCTATCCCTTCCCCATCACGGACGAGGAGCTCGATTTCCGCCCGCTGCTCGATGCAGTCATTCGTGACCGGCTGCGTGGCTGCGGAGTGTCTGATATCGCACGCTGTTTTCAACGTGGAGTCGCTGCGGTAACCGCCGAGCTTACTCTCCAACTCTGCCACAGCCACGCGATTGACACAGTCGTGCTCTCAGGAGGCGTCTTCCAGAACGAATTGCTACTCGAAGACTTGAAATCTCTTCTCCTGCCCCACCGTCTCGAGATCTGGACGAACCACGCAGTGCCTCCCAACGACGGTGGGATCAGCCTTGGGCAGGCCGCGCTTGCCGCATTCGGCAACTTCAACGATGCGAAGTCCTCCGTTCGCGTAGGAGCCATCCATGCATGAGCTTTCGATTGCGATGAGCATCGTCGATATGGCACAGGAGGAGGCAGAGCGCCGCAACGTACGCGTAGAAGCGGTCCACCTGGAGCTTGGAGCTCTCTCGGGCGTCGTGAAGGAGGCGCTTCTTTTCTCCTTCGAAATAGCTTGCGATGGTACCCCGCTCGAAGGGTCGCGTCTGGTAGTAAAAGACGTGCCCATAGAGGTTTACTGTCCGGCATGCAACCTGCCAAAGATTTTGGCGTCGATGCAGTGGTTCTGTTGTCCTGACTGCGGAGCACAGACGGCTGAAGTGATCCATGGAAAAGAACTCGTCATTACTGCCTTGGAGCTAAAACAATGAGTCATGAACCGCGCCTGCTGGAAGTTCGGAAGAATGTTCTCAAGCAAAATGACGTCATCGCACGCGCCTTGCGAGACCGGTTTCGCTCGCAGGGAACCTATGTCATCAGCCTGGTCTCGAGCCCTGGCGCTGGGAAGACTACCTTTCTCGAAAAGACTCTCACCCTGCTCAGACCGCATTGTCGCGTAGCTGCACTGGTAGGCGATCTGGCGACGGAGAACGACGCGATCCGGCTCGCACGCAGTGGGGCACCCGTGCGGCAGATCACCACCGGAACGCTCTGCCACCTTGAAGCGGCCATGGTGGAGCACTCCTTGAACGATTGGAATTTAGGCCAACTCGATCTCCTCTTCATCGAAAACGTGGGTAATCTGGTCTGTCCCGCGTCCTATGATCTGGGAGAAGATCTCAGGTTGGTGCTGCTATCCGTAACGGAGGGCGAGGATAAGCCGCTCAAATACCCGACGATCTTCAACAGCGCCGACGCAGCGGTCATCACCAAGATCGATCTGGCAGCGGCGGTGGAGTTCGATGATCTGACCGCCAACGCGAACATTCAGGCGGTGCGGCCAGGGATGTCCGTATTCAAAGTTTCGGCGAAGACTGGCGAGGGGATGGACGCCTTCTTGCAGTTCCTTGCGCAGAAACATGCGCGAAGCTCACAAAAGACCACAGTGTAGACGCCGGCATGGTGAATTGCATCGAAACAGGAGTATAAAGCGAGCAACGAATGTCCGAGGTGACTTACATGATGAAACTTTTAGCTGCTGCCGCAGGAATCGGTGCAATTGTAGTAATGATAATGATCGCTCCCGACGTCTCCCGTTATCTCAGAATCCGATCCATGTGAGATGCTGCGGCTTGAGCAATCGCTACCCTCGAAACTCTGGCTGCCCTTTAAGCAGAGTGATTCGCCGATCGGTCAGGCGTCCGAGATAGTCTCAGCCTGGGATCGAGGATCGTTACGGATCAATTACCTCCGTCGTTGGAATGTAGGTTTGTGAGTATGCGCAGTCGCAACTATTACCGAACTGTTACCTGCACCCTATAGCCATGCCTCCTGAGCGGCGTTAGCCTCCACTAGAGGCAGGCGCATGGCGACTCTTGTAACAAAACCGCAAAAAGCTGGCAGTCCCCGCATCGCCGAAGTGGTACAGGCGAAGTCGGCGGAGTTCAACTGGATATTCTTCGTCGTCATCGCGGCATTTCACGTGGGAGCCGTAGCGGCGCTGTTTACCTTCTATTGGTCTTCTGTCGTCGTATTTCTCGTGATGTGGCTCTTCGGTCAGAACGTAGGCATCGCCATCAGCTATCACCGCCAACTGACGCATCGCAGCTTCACGACGCCTAAGTGGTTGGAGTATGCCATGGCGGTCTGTGGCACCATGGCGCTGCAGGGCAGTCCAACGTACTGGGTCTCCGTACATCGTATGCACCACCAGTACACCGACAAGCCTGGCGATCCGCACTCTCCCCGCGACGGCAAATGGTGGTCGCACATGGGATGGATCCTGCGCGGCTCTCTTCACAGCGAGACCACCACGCTCGCTCACTATGCGCCGGATCTGGAACGCGATCGCTTCTACCGGTGGCTGGCGGTATGGCACTGGCTCCCGATCACCCTGACAGGGATTGCTCTGCTCGGTGGCGGCACCGCTCTCGGCGGATGGAAGCTGGGCCTCTCCTGGTTGCTATGGGGAACATTTCTTCGCATCACCATTGGCTTTCACACCACCTGGTTGGTCAATTCGGCGACGCATCTGTGGGGCTCGCGCCGTTTCAAAACCCGCGACGACTCAACCAACAACTGGTGGGTCGCCCTGTTGACCGGCGGAGAAGGCTGGCACAACAATCACCATGCCCATCCTGTCTCTGCCAGCCACGGCATGGCTTGGTGGGAGCTGGACTTCAACTACTGGGGCATCAAACTCTTGGCAATGCTGGGTCTGGCGAAGAACGTGAAAGTGGCGCATCTCACGGCGATGCCCGCAGAGCCAACGACCCCACTCAATCTCTGACGCCCTACCGAGTCTTCATGCGACGGCGCTCGATGTCTTCGCGAGCGCCGTCGTGTCAGCGCAAGGCTTTTATCACTACAGCTGAAACTAGATCAGCCATGTCCCAGGGTCCCGGTATCCACGTAGATTGTCCCCGGAGTTGAGGTCAAATGAGGCTGCTTCACACCGTCAGGCGTCCAGCTGAAGGTGTAGGTTTTTCCGGCAGCATAAGGGTTAGGCTCGGTTCCTTCCGGATAATTTGTAGGGTTCGGCCAGGTCTCATTCTGGTTCAGCGACTTGGTATGGGGGAGATGGGGGCAGAAATACTTCGAATAGGTGCTGGTGAAGGTACCCGAGACTTGGGCGACAAACTGCAGGGTGTCCGTAGCTCCCATAGTCACTTCGATTGGAGCAGTTGAATCAGTAAGAGGGACAACAACGATCGACAAGATGATTCTCCTTTGGTTGAGATTAGCGGGATCGGGTTAGGGTGAAGGTTTTCCGGAACGAAGTGTGGGTTCGCTAATGAGTCCTTGCAACTTTGGCTCATCCCGAAGTTTGTCGAGAGAATAACCCTTGCGGATGGCTGTCTCAAGATACTTCACAGCTTGCTTGCGGTCACCACACAGTTCGTAGGCAATAGAAACGTTCGCCAGTATGTCCGGGTCATCAGGCGCTAACGCAAGCGCGGTCTGGACGTGCTCCAAAGCCTTCTCCCGCGCCCCGTCCTCTACTAGCATCAACCCCAGCAAGGACTGCGCGAGTGCATCTTGCGGCTTTAGCTGGATATTCTGTTCGAGCAGCGGTACGATTCGTCTCCTGACCGCCTCTGCCTTCGAGCTGTCTCCAATCCGCTCGTAGTCGATGAGCAAGTTGTTCCAAACCATGTAGTCGTGTTCATTCAGTTGCAGAGCTTTCTCATTCACCTCTGCAGACTCCTTATACCGCCTCTGCGAAAGGTAAAGGCTCGCCAGATTTGCATACGCAGGATAACTTGGTTCCAGCTCGATCGATCTCTTCAGCGCCTGCTCCGCCGCCGGAAGCGCTTTAGCGTCGGCCGAATCGATATAGGTTGCGCCCAGGTTGAGATACACCTCCGCGTTGTCGGGCGTCATCTCAAGCGCTCTCTGCAACGCCTTGATCGCCTCGGGATACCTCCCCTGGCGGTCATAGAAGTGGCCGATCAGGTTATAGCTCTCCCAGTCGTCCGGCTTCAACGCGACGGCCTTTTGGTAAGCAGCTTCTGCATCGGCAACGCGACCAGCCCGCTCATAGGCGCGTGCCAGCCCTCGCACCGCCAGCGCGTTTCGCGGATCGAGTGTGAGAGCGTGTTGAAACTCCTGCAGCGCAAGCTCCCGCTTCCCGCTCACGTCGTGAATTCGCCCCAGCGTAACGTAGGCCGCAGGCAAACTGCCGTCGAGCTGGATCGCCCTCTCAAGGTTTCCCTGAGCTTCGTCCAGCCAATGTTGATTCTTATCCAGTTGATACTTGATTCGATACGCCTCTCCAAGCTGACCGTAGCCAAGCGCGAACTTCGGATCGGTCTTGATCGACTCACCCAGTAGGTTGATCGCCCGATCCAGGTTTCCTGCCTTGTCGTAACGCTGCATATAGCCCAGCGCTGTCAGGTAGTTCTCATATGCCGCAGGCACAACCGATCCGCCAGTGTTGTGCAGCATCTCGGCGGACACGGGCAGGTCCATCAGGTGCGCCAGTCGCGATACCGCCTCATCCTGCAGCGCAGCGAGATCTCCAGCCTGATCCACAACATCGACCGAACCAATCAGGCGAAGATTCTCTGTATTGATCAGGTTGAGGTTTAGGTTTATCGCCGCTCCATCGCGCCGAATGCTTCCGCTGATCACCAGATTTGCGCCAAGCGTTTTGAGCGCAGCGGCGGGGTCCATCACCTTGAGACGCCGGATCTCGCTCGCCGGAATCACCCATAGCGCCTTGTTGCCAACATCGAGATTGGAGAGCCTCCCCGACAGCGTATCCACCAGGCCCTCGCTCAGCGCTTCGTTCTCCGGATTATTTCCAATGTTGGTAAAAGGAAGAACTGCGATATGCTCTTCGCCCACTCTTATGCGGGAACCAAAAAGTTGTTCGCGGACCCGAGGAAAGAGAAACAGACAGGCCAATAGAACAAACCCACAGAGGCCGAGGCCCAGTGGCAGCCATCGGTTTCGAGGCTTCTGTGCCCTGGACCAGGTAGAGATGGAAGCTTGCTCGACGTACTTGCGGATGTCGTTGGACCGATGCGTGGTCTTTCTACCAGTCGCTTCTTTTCGATTGGTTGAATCGTTCGAAAGCTCTGTTCGTGCAGCCTGCAGATCCGCCAGCATCTCTGAGCAATGCTGATACCGCTTCTCGGCGTCCTTCGAGAGGGCGCGATAGATGATTCCCTGCAGTGCGATGGGCAAACCGTCAAGCGACTGTGGAGGCTCATTGAGGATCGCAACCAGAATCGCCGGAATCGCTCCGCGCTCAAAGGGATTTCGCCCCGTCAGCATCTCCGCCAGAACCACTCCAAGGGACCATATATCTGTTCGCTGATCCGTTCGATGGCCCAACGCCTGTTCCGGCGAGACGTACTTGATCGATCCCACGATGCCGCTCGCCGTAGCCGTCTCGGCGCTAATCAGACGAGCCAATCCAAAGTCGACGATCTTAACAGACCCGGAGTTCGTCAGCATCACGTTCGACGGCTTGATGTCGCGATGCACAATCTGATGCGCGTGGGCTTCGCACAGCCCGAGCGCGATCTGAATCGCAACATCGACGGCCTCTACCGTGCTCAGCGGAGCTTTGGCAATCCTTTGAGCCAGAGATAGACCGTCATAGAAGCCCATGACAATAAACGCGCGCCCATCCGCCGTCTCTTCAATCCCGTGGATGACGCCGATGTTCGGGTGGTCGAGGGACGAAGCCATTCGAGCTTCGAGGACAAAATACTCTCTCTCGCGAACATCAGCGTTCAGCAGAGTGGGTAGAAATTTAAGCGCAACCGTCCTCTCGAGCTTGGCGTCCCAGGCACGATACACAACACCCATTCCGCCGGCACCAGCGATGCCCAGGATCTCGTAGTTATTCCCAACCAGTTCTCCCACCGGGAGAGCGTTAGTAACCTCTGCCATTGAAATTCGCTCATGCTCAGAAATAGGAGGCAGTTATTCAGGCTCGAAACCCTCCTAGGGTATCACTCGGGATCACGCGAGCTGCAATGACAGCTTTATCATCCGTCGGCTGTTCGCGATCTTTGTCGCTCTGCTACACCCACAGCAAGGGCTGGCGAACCGGATAGTTGCGAATGATCTCCCGATCGATCGGGTCAGGATCTTCGGTCTTCCAAAGCGAGACATACTCCGCCTTTTCGCAGGCGAGTCCTGCAAACAACAGCCCCGGAGAGCGCACGGGCAACGAGTCAAAGTGCTCCACATCCTTCGGGTAAGGCCACGTACTTTTGTCCTTCAAGTACGGATAGAGAAACTCAGCCGCCTTGCAGAGTCCACGACCGTCGGAGAGCTTGAAGGTCGGCAGATCCTGTCCAACGCCCTTGAGCGATTGGCAGAGACTGGCCATCACATCGAAGTTAAAGATGGAGTAGCTGTAAGGCTTGGTTCGCGCCAACTCCTTAGGAAAGGAGCCATCCGCTCCCAGCTGATCCGGCAGAAGAGTATCCGTATACTGCCGGTGCACCTGGCTGCGCGTCTCTCCATCTCCAATCAGCCGCGCGAACTCCGCTGCCTGCAACGCCCAGCACATCGCGTGATTGTTCAAGGCATCCCGCTCCTTCTGTCCCTTGTCGCTGGTCTTCATCCATTGGAGATAGTCACGGAACCAACTCATGAGAGCCGTCATCTCTTCCTTCCGAAGAAACCTGGCTGCAACCAGACTCGCGGCGCGGGCCACCTCGACCAGATGAAGCGTATCGATGATCCCGTAGGAGCGGCCGGTGGAGACACCATGAACCCCCTGCGAGAACTCCAGGTTCGGATTCATGCGCGTCACAGGCGAGATAAACCACGCCCGCAGATGGTTGCAGGCGCTCTCCCCATAGCGGCGCTCTCCCGTCAACAGCCATGCCGAGGTCAGCGCCGGCATCTGGATCGAAAGCGCAATCATCGCCTTCCTATGCTCGTTAAAGTTGTCGGGATTGCTCTGGCCGTCGCGATTGATGTACGGGCCATTCGGATCTTTGGGGTTCGGCCAGAAGTAGTCCGCTTGCGAGAAAAAGTCGTGAACGCTCCCAGGACTGCGATCGGAGCGAAACGAGGTGATCGTCACCGGCTTCTCGGTCAGATAAAGCGCTCCCGCCTTCAAGATCCGCTCGCGATCGGTCTCGGCAACGAGCCGATAGGCATCGCTCTTCGTCGGCCCCGCAGCCAGCCCGCGTAAGACCCCTCCCGAGGAGAGAGCGGTGATGGTGATAGCTTTGCAAAATCGGCGGCGGTCGATCGTTGAGGTGGAAATCGAGGAAGGGAAAATCGAGGAGGGGGAAATCGGCGGCGGAATCATCGTGGGGGAATTAGTCTTTCTCACTTCATCTCCTGGTTGCAGAACTGGCAGAGCCACGCTCTGCGTCTAAAAGCATCCTTAGCAAGTGACTAATCGTTTGCTACATCGAGATTATAGTTCGCACTTGGGACAAACCATCCAAATAGCGTATTCCCCTCCCACCCTCCATCAGCGATACACTGATAGCTGCATCCATTTGAGGACGCTGGAGACCCAGTCTTGCCCGAAACCATCACCACCGAAGCCACCACCCCAGACGTCGCCCAGCAGGAGCAGGCCGAGACTCCACTCGAGTCCCTCGCCTCCATCTGCACCGTCCTCGCCATCGGTCTCTTCGTGATGACCTTCATCTTCCAGAACTTCGAGATACCCTCCGCCTCCATGGTGCAGACCCTGCTCATCGGCGACCACGTCCTGGTAGACCGCATCTCCCTCGCCCCTCCCGCAAAGTGGGCTCCCTTCACCTTCTATCGCGACGTCCGCCGCGGCGACATCATCGTCTTCTTCAAGCCCGGCGAGCCTGACCTCTTCCTCGTCAAGCGCACCATCGGCATCCCCGGCGACCGCATCCACCTCCGCAACGGCATCGTCTACCTCAACGGCGTCGCGCAAAACGAGCCCTACGCCGGCATGCCCACCTCCGACGGCGACCTCCAGCACGCCTTCGATCCCTACCGCGACGACTTTCCCTCCGTCCCACCCGACAACTACGGCAACGTCACCGCCAGCTGGGCCTACGAGCTTCCCAGCCACATTCAGGATGGCGACCTCGTCGTCCCCCCCGGCAAAGTCTTCGCCATGGGCGACAACCGCACCGAAAGTCTCGACGGCCGCTACTGGGGCTTCGTCCCGCGCGAAAACATCGTGGGCCGCCCCCTCTTCGTCTACTGGTCCTTCCAAACTCCCGCCGACCAGATCAACAAGCAGAGCATCGGCGAGCGTCTCGGCTTCATGGGCCACATCATCGTCCACATCTTCGACGAGACACGCTGGAAGCGCACGCTTCATCTCATTAAATAGAGGTCACTCCGGCACGGCCTAACCCACCGCGCCGGACCATCGTTCATGCACGAAGCCGATCCCATCTACGAGCCCTCCGTGTATCCCAGCGAAGCCGCCCCCACCGACGCCGCGGAGACAGACACCGCTCCGTCCCTCAGCACCCACACGCTGCGTCGCCTCCTCTACCTGGCCTTCGTCATCCTTGCCGTGATGCTGCTCATCCTGCTGCCTCCTTACATCAGCGTCAACCGCTATCAGCGCCGCATCGCCACCAGTATCGGCGACAGCCTCGGCCGCCCCGTTCACCTCGACAAGGTCTCCCTCAACCTCCTCCCCCTCCCCGGCTTCACGCTCGAAAACTTCGTCGTCGAAGAAGACCCAGCCTTCGGCTCCGAGCCTGTCATCCGAGCCAACTCCGTCCGCGCCACCCTTCGCCTCAGCTCCCTCTGGAGCCGCCGCGTCGAGTTCTCCACCATCAGCTTCACCGAACCCAGCGTCAACCTCGTCCACGCTTCGGACGGCAAGTGGAACCTCGAGAGCATCCTCCTCCACGCCGCCCACATCTCCGCCGCGCCCACCGCGCAACGGCAAGCCGGCCCCGCCCCCCGCTTCCCCTACATCGAAGCCACCGGAGCCCGCCTCAACCTCAAACTCGACCGCGAAAAATCCTCCCTCTCCCTTACCGACGCCGACTTCGCCCTCTGGCTCCCCGACCCCCAGCAGTGGCATCTTCGCCTCTCCGCCCATCCCGCCCGCACCGACACCGACGTCTCCGACACCGGCATCTTCGAGCTCGAAGGAACCCTCAGCCGCGCCCCCTCCCTCGGTCAGGTCCCCATCAACCTGCGCGGCACCTGGCGCAACGCTCCTCTCGGCGGAGCCAGCCGCTTTCTCCTCGGCCGCGACGCCGGCCTGCGTGGCGACATGACCCTCACCGCCAACGCCCAGGGCACCGTCAGCGACAGCAAAGTGCAGGCCCACCTCCGCCTCACCGACACCCGCCGCGCAGACTTCGTACCCGCCCAGCCCATGGACATCGATCTCCAATGCCTCGGCTCCGCAACCGGCGACTTCCACTCCTTCGAGGACCTGCGCTGCAGTTGGCCGCCCGCCGGCTCATCCGACGCGCCCATCGTCGCCCTCACCGGCACCCTACCCGATCTCCGCAACCCCAAGTCGGCAGACCTGCAGCTCGGCACCCCCGGCCTCCCCGCCGCGACCCTCCTCGACTGGCTCCGCGTAGCCAGCAATCGTGTCCCCGCCGACATCTCCGCCGCCGGCGCCCTCACAGGCAATCTCTCCTACGCGCCCAGCCCCGCAGGCACCCTCCCCTGGCACGGGGATCTGGTCGTAGCCAACGCTAGTCTCATCGACCCCCACGCGGGCACCACCTCTCTGGTCACCGGCGACATCGCCCTCCACTCCGCCGCCGCTACCTCACCCAAGCCCGCCTCCAAAACCGCGCAAAGCAAACATCACAAACCCACCCCTCCCACAGCCGACGGCTTTCAACTAGAGCCTGTCTCTCTCGCTCTCGGCGGCAAAGATCCCGCAACCCTCGAAGGCCACTTCGACGCCGCAGGCTGCACCCTCCATCTCACCGGCATGGCCTCCACAGCCCGCCTCATGGCTCTCGCAACCGCGCTCCCCCAGCTAGGCGACGGCCTCGCCGAAGTCCTGCCCACCAACCGCGCCACCGGTCCCTACCGCATCGACCTCACCGCCAGCCGCCCCTGGGGCCAACCCCAAACCTGGACCGACACCTCACCCCACGCTCCAGCTCCCCGACCACATCGCTAGCTTTTTCCATTGCATGCACACCTGCTCTTACTCTCCCCCCGACACTACCCATAACGTGGCTGAAAAAGTCTGTTGTGCAAAGCCGCATTAAATGAAAAGTCGAGCTCGCTAAATGGAAATTGTTTTGAGCTGTCTGCATTGAACCCCAGGATCGAAGTCGCCGATATCCCCGTTTTCGCCTGACAGCTATCTGTCCAGGACGAAAGCTGCCAGATCATTCAAGTCCTTACCAGCTCCATCAGGCAGCACATCGAGTTCTTCTGTTGCAGCCTGCGCACGATTCACCCAGAACGTTGGATAGCCGAACCACTTTGCGCCAACGGCATCCCATCCTCCGAAAGCAGCAAAGACTATCTCTTTTTTCTGAAGACCGAAGGCACTTGTTGCCATCTCGTAGGCCTGGGGATCCGGCTTGAATGCCCTCACCCGGTCAGTGGTCAAATGACTCTCGAAGAGACCTTCGAGGCCAGAGTTCCGCACGGCGCAATCCAGCATCGTAGCCGAAAAGTTTGAGAGAAACGCCATCCTTAGACCACCGGCTTTCAACGCTCTCAATGCCTGCAGAGCGTCCGGCCATGCTTTCAACTCAAGATAGCTCTGCATCAGCCTGTCGCTGTCCGCTTTCGCAAGCTCCAGCCTCAGAGACCTGCAGGCGAACCGTAGCGCCTCCTCCGTTACTTGCAGGAAATCGACATACCTTCGCCCAAGGGTCCGCAACCATGTGTACTCAAATTGCTGTTTGCGCCACAAAGCAGTGATCTCGTCCCCGCGTCCGGGAAAGGTGCGCTCCGTCAGAGCGGCGACAGGGCGCGTATCGAAGACGGCTAAACCATCGAGCGCAATGGCCTTGATCTTTCGTTTGGGCAACGCCGCCAGCATCGATTCGGTGGAGATCGCGGTCGCAGCGCCCGCGACCATGCTCATAAAGTTTCTTCTGTTCAAATGTCCCTCTTACTCAGGGGATCTTCCCTGGGGCGGGAGCTTGCGACCGCACGAATAATAACTGCTTATCACTGGCAAATATTCCCGAAAAGTCGGGTTTCGGCAACTTCGGCGGTGAAGTTCTCAAACCTTCTGTCTATGCGGATTGCTATCCACAGCTAATGCGAAGCGTTGCCTGTTCTCCTTAACCTGTCAAGCCCTCAAACCCCCTAACCAAAGTCCACACAACAAGATAGGCGTGGCGTATCAGTTACCACCCACCAGCTATACTGGAAGCAGCAAAGAAAAAACCCCGGCAACCGCCGCGGTTTTCGCCTTTCGACCCATAAACCCTTTGTTTTGAAAATTCTGCAGGTAACCCTTTTAGAATGACGTTTTTGGAGACATAGACACCGCGTAAACCATTTAAAACAAATGACTTACGCGCCTGTAATAGGGGGGGGGGCTCCCCGGAAAGGAGAATTCAATGCGCCACAATCTGCTTGGTATGAATCGAAGCCGTCACCTCCGGCACACTGCCGTCATTGACGATCACCTCATCCGGCGTCCCCTCAAAGACCACGCGGGTCGACGCGCTCGACCGCCCCGCGATCCGCAGCCTCTGGGTCGAGGTCAACGTCCCGGATCGCACCGTCACCGGCACCTCCGCCGCCGCGTCTCCGTCGTTCTTCACCTCCACCGACACCAGGAACCCCTTGCCCTTGTCGCCGATCTTGTCGAGCGCACGAGGCGTCACATTGGCGATGCTCAGGTCCGGCAGCCCGCGGTCCCGATACACCCAGTCGTCGAAGAACCAGGCCAGATCCCGTTTCGCGCTTCGCTCCAGAACCCGCTGAAACTCCTTCGGGTCGCTGTCCATCTTGTCGCTCCGGTAGGCTTGCAGCGCCCGCTTCAGCGCGTCATCGCCCACCACCGACCGCAGCATCCAAAGCACCGCCGCAGCCTTGGTCCGGTAGTAGACCTCATCACTGGCCAGGATCAAGCTCTGCCCCGCATCGGAGTCGGAAGAGCCAGCCGACGAACTGGACGACGTTCCGGCAGGGTTGGCAGAAGAGACGACAGGCGAGCCGGAAGAAGGACCGGGCTCCACGAGTGCCAGCGTGTTCGCCTCCTGCTGCAGTTGCTTCACCGCAGCCTCGCGCCCCTGTGCCTGCTCAACCCAAAGCAGAGAAGCAAACTGCGCCACGCCCTCATCCAGCCACACATGCGACGAGCCGAACCAGGCATGGCTCAGCGAATGCACCAGCGAAGGAGCCAGCACCTCGGGCGTCGCCGCACGCATCGGAACAACCAGCAGGGCATCGTTCTCAAACGGCTGCCCCTCGTGGTCGAGGATGTTGAGCAGACGCAACGGACCGGCTCCCAGCCACTCGGCCAGCAGAGGCTGCACCTTCGTCGCGGCCGCACCATAGCTCGGCAGCGCGTCGTAGTGGTCGGTCACGGCCGAGATCAGGCTGTTGTCCGTCACAGTGCCCGCCCGGTCAGTGATAAACAGACTCAGCGCACGAAATCCCAGCGGCCGCTCAGAGAACTCAGCCGTAGCCACCCCCGGAGACTCAGCCACCGGCAGATTCTGGTTCTCGCTCACCTTCATCAGCTGCTCGCGCCGGCCACAGAAGAACGCAGCATCCGGCGCGTCGCCGACGTACTCCACCGTCAGCCGCATATGCACCGTCGCCTCGGCCTGCCGCAGCTTGGTCAACCCGACACTCTGGAACAGCTTCGCTTCATCGCCCAGAAACACCGGTGCCGCCGCCGTCGGATACCAAAGAACATTGCCAAACCCGCGCAGCGCCGTTCGCTCCGCGCTGATCCGATCCCAGTCCGCATTCGCGGACTGGTCCAGCGGCGCGCCGATCCGCTCCAGCCGCTCTGCCGACTGCACCACCTCGCCGGAGTAGAAGCCCGTCAGCACAAGCATCGCGCCCGGCTCGAGCGGCTGAGGCAGAGCAACCACAGCCTCCGTCGCCTTGCCCGTATGGTCCGCGTCGGTATCGATCGCATGTTGCGTAAACGAGAGTGGCACCACGCGCCCCGCGGTCTGTCCCCCGACCTGCGCTGCAAAACTCTCCCAGCTCAGCGCCGAAGAGATCTGAAACACCAGCCGGCTCAGCGGCGCCTTCCCGGTGTTCCTCACGCCGAACCTCGCATGAACCGCAAGCATCGACTCTGCCGGAGTCAGATGCACGTCGAGATCGTAGGACGTAAAGGTGAGAGAGGTGCGCTCCGCATCCGAGACCTCCACTGCCGTCTCGGCCACCGGAGCCTTCGCCTTCTTCTCGACCTCCGGTGAATCCTGGTCTCTACTGAACAGGACCTTGCCGTGCGGTGCGGCCGGTTCGTTGGCAGGCGGAGACTCCTGGCCCTGCGCAAAACATACTCCAAAAACAGCCGCCAGAACCAGCCAGCGGCCTCCCGCCGATACAACCTTCAAACTCTTCAAGATCCCAATCCCTTACGTTCTTTCACAGGCTTTCGTGCAGGCGGAGCTGCAGGTTGACGCCGTTGCCGCATCGCCTCGTACATCACGATCGCGCCCGCAACCGACACATTGAGCGACGACACTTGTCCCGCCATCGGAATCCTCAGCAGGTGATCGCATGTCTTCTTCACCAGGTCGTGCAGACCAGCGCCCTCGCGCCCCAGCACCAGAACGCAGTCGCCCTTGAAGTCATAGTCGGTGTAATCCGGCGTTCCGCGCTCATCCAGCCCAAGAACCCAGACATGCTTCTGCTTCATCTGCTCGAGCGCACGAACCAGGTTCGTCACACGAGCGATCCGCACATGCTCGGACGCTCCAGCCGAGGTCTTGGCGACCGTCGCGGTCACCGGAGCCGAACGCCGCTCCGGCAGAATCACGCCATCGACGCCCGCTCCATCCGCGGTCCGCAGCAGCGCCCCAAGGTTGTGCGGGTCCTCGACGCCATCGAGAGCCAGGAAGAACCGGTGTTGTCCCTCCGCCTTCGGAGCCAGCAGGTCCTCAATCCCCAGGAACTTACGCTCCCGCACCACCGCCAGCACGCCCTGATGCGCATCCGTCCGCGCGAGCCTGGTCAGCTGGTCCCGAGACTCCAGCGACACCCGAACCCCAGCCGTCCGGCACAGCTCGATCAGCCTCTCCAGCCGCTCATCCCGACGCTCCCGCGCCACACTGACATGGTCAAGCTGCCGCCCCCCCGCCCGGATAGCCTCCTCAACAGGGTGCAGCCCATAAAGAACTTCCATCCCTCAAGTCTACCGCCCCCCACCCGGAGAAAAGCAGCGAGGCCTTAGAATGTCTAGAGTAGGGCGGCCCTGCGGATAGCACTCAGGATCTCTCAAAGGAAATCTCTCTTTTTATGAACCGTGTGGGCAAAGAGCGAGTCTTGTTAGACCGGAAGAACGTCTCTAGCAGTGTGCAAAATGGTTCCATCTCGCTCGCGTCAACGCTCGGTGCTCAAGCCTCAAGCGAGAACGCGGTGATTGCCCAAGGGTTAAAGAGGCAGAGTCCAGAACTTCTGGATACTCTCATTGAGCTTTATCAGCACCGCCTTCTTCGCTATCTGCTCTTCCTCACAGGCAAGCGTGAAGTTGCCGAGGATCTCTTTCAGGAGACTTGGATGAGGGTTCTACTGCGGGGAGCGCAGTACAACGGCAAAGCGCGCTTCGACACCTGGCTCTTTACCATTGCCAGAAATCTGGTGATCGACCTGTCGAGAAAACGCGTGATGGCGAGTCTTGACGAGATGAGTGAAGGGAAAGAGGACGATCGTCCGTTTGAGGTCGCGATGTCCGGGCCGTCCCCGCTCGAGCAGTTTCAATCCCGCGAAAACTGTGCCGAGGTCGGCGAGGTTTTGCTCAAACTGGAACCAAGCTACAGAGAGGTTCTAGTGCTTCGATTTTATGAAGAACTGTCGTTGGAAGAGATCGCTACCGTAACCCGGGCTCCCTTATCGACGGTGAAGTCCAGGCTTTATCGCGGCCTGGCAGCTTTGAAGCCGGAGATGGAGCAGCTTCGATCCTCTCGTTCCATCGCTGAGGTGGCGATATGAGCGACGCCTTCGAGAGAGCCTCGTCGCAAGACGCTCCTGGGTCGGCTCCCAGGGAAGAGTTGACGGATCTGCGGATGGGCGCTCGTGCGTCAGTGGTCAATCGAACTCATCGTGTTGTTCGGGAGCGCGCGAAGACGCTTGCCGCGCGGCGTAATCGCATTCGAAGCCTCTGGATTCCGCTGGCGGTTTGTTCCTCTCTTTTTGTCATTATCTGCACCGCCGTGTGGAGCGCTCTGGACGCGTATGACGTGACACCGAACGGTGTTCCCGATGCGAGTAATCAGTTTTTGGTTCTCTGTTTGTGGTTCTTTCCTGTGTCGATGGCTTTGCTCGCTTTGGTGTTGTTTCGCCGTGCCCGTAAGCGCGAGGTGGCTGGATGATGAGATTTTGGGGTCAGGAGTCGGATCGATCGCAGGTCACCCTGGCAGGGGGTGAGGATGAGCTGAGCATGATACCGACCTGGTCGGTGGTGCTGGCCATCCTGGTATTCGGGGCCGTGCAATATCTGTTCCATGGCGTGTTGCCGCACCATAAGCATGAGCTGCTGCCGATGCGGCTGCTGATGGGGTACTCGTGGGGGACGGCGTTTGCCAGCTATGTGCTGCTGGTGGGGTATGTGAGCCGCGATGTGCGGCGGCGGCGAATGCCGGCAGCTTTGTGGATGCTGATTGTGGTGGTGTTGCCGGGCGGGATTGGAGCTGTGGTGTACTTCCTGCTGCGGCAGCCGATGCTGATGCCTTGTCCGCACTGCAGTACGGAGATTACCTCGAGCGTGCACTTCTGCCCGCAGTGCCAGTTCCAGCTGGCTCCTGCGTGCGGGCGCTGCTTCCGCGGGGTGCAGATTACGGATGTGTATTGCACGCAGTGCGGGCATGATCTGGCCGAGGACCATGCGCCGGCGCGGCTGCGCGTATATAGTGACTAGTTGCGAGCATGTCACTGACTGCACTCATCATCGATGACGAACCTCTGGCCAGGCAGGAGTTGCAGTATCTGCTGGAGCGGGCGGGCGGGGTTGAGGTTCTGGCGCAGGGAACCAACGGGATCGAAGCGGTGGAGCTGATTCGGACGCATAAGCCGGACCTGGTGTTCCTTGATGTGCAGATGCCTGGCCTTGACGGCTTTGGCGTGCTGAAGAAGCTGCTGGACCGAAAGGTTCCGATGCCTCAGGTGGTATTCGCGACTGCGTTCAATCAGTATGCGGTGCGTGCGTTCGAGGTGAATGCCATTGATTATCTGCTGAAGCCCTTCGATCGAAAGCGGGTGATGCAGACGATCGAGAAGGCGCAGGCGCTGCGGACCGCTCCGTCGGGTTCGGCGGGCTTGGCGTTGGAGACCGGGGCCAAGCTGGATGCGCTGCTGCGGCTGGTCGAGGAACAGACGCAGGCGCCGAAGGCCAGCTCCGGTAAGGTGATTGTGCGGGCACAGAGCCGGTTGTTGCTGGTGGATCAGCGCGAGATCTGTTTTGCCTCGATCGAGGAGGGTACGATCAGCGTGGTGACGAAGGCGGTGGAGGGACACTCGAACTGCAGGACGCTCGAGGAGCTGATGGACCAGCTCGATCCGGAGACGTTCTGGAGGGCGCACCGGTCGTATGTGGTGAATATTCAGCACATACGGGAGGTGGTGCCGTGGTTCAAGTCCAGCTATCAGTTGCGGATGGACGACGCCCAGAAGACGGAGATTCCGGTGAGCCGGGCACAGACCAAGCGCCTGCGGGAGCTGTTCAATTTGTAGGGGGGTACTACCCCCCTCCCCCCCTCCCCCCCCTATTACCAGCGTGTAAGTCATTTATTTTTAATGGTTTACGGGGTGTCGATATCTCCAAAACAAACACTCTAAATGGGTTACTTGCAGATTCCTCCAAACAAAGGAGTTAGCTGGTTGACCCCTGGCCGATCTCCTTTTGGTAAAGCAAAGAGCCCCGCATTCGGCGGGGCTTTCTTGTCTCTCTCTTCATTATAGAGCTTTGGCTATAACTGATACGTCAGGTGCATCTTGTTGTGCGAGTTTGGGTTAGGTGATTTTGGGGCTTGACAGATTTTTGACAGGGTTGAAGAGAACAGGCAAGGGCAATATTTTGTCGCTTCGCCCTGCGGGCTTTGCTCCAGCCTTCGGCAGAGAGGTTCCCGCTTGCGCGGGTTGGGTTGGACGCCGAAACGAAAGGCGGACCTCAGGCGGCTAAAGCCGTAATGCAATCAAAGCTCTTGCGGCACGGCTGAAGCCGAGCCCTTAAGCGAAACAGACTTTTTCAGCCACTGAAGCCTCGCCATCTCAACGGCACAAGGCTATGCTTAAGATTTAGACGGGATAGACGCTCGGGGGGCGATAACGTGGGGGCGTTGGTTGATGCGGGAGCCGGTTTGGACGGCTCCCGCATCGGGAAGAGGTGCGAGTAGTTTTTATTTCTCTTTTGGTTTGGAGGCTGAGCCCTGGACGATGAGATCGTTGTCGACGCTGAAGGCGCCGGGGGCTGAGTTTGCCTGCATGCCTGCGATGGACGAGTCCATCTGGTTGAGGACGACGCCGTAGAGGGTGACGTTGCCGTTCTTCACGATGATGTGGATGGCGTGGTAGCCGATGGGCGGGGTGTTGGTGATGCCGCCGGCGGCGAGCGCGATACCGGCTCCGGGTCCGATGGCGCGGCCGATGTTGCCCTGGTTGGCGTTATATTTGCGCAACGAGGGCTGGGTGTAGATGCGGTTGTAGACGGAGGCGCGGATGCGGTCGTCCATGGGGGAGTTAGGGAGAACCTCGATCTGGTTGTCGACCGAGTCGATGCCCTGAATGCCCTTGACGGCGTTTTCGGCGTCACTCTTGAGGACGGGGCGGGAGGCGTAGCCCTTGAGGACGAGCACTTTGCCGTGAATGCCAAAGGTGAGCCAGTCGAAGACTCCGAGGGTGGAGAGACCGGCAAGTTTTTTCTGTACCTGCTGGACGATGCGGAGGGTATCTTCCTGCGACCAGGTGGGACCGGGCGTGGGTTCCTGGGCGATAACGGTGGGGGCAGAAAGGGTGAAGACGAGAGATGCAGCAAGGGCCGGGAACACGCGACGGGTTAGGCGGGTCATCTTGTTTCTCTCCGGTTGTTATGAATTTAGGCTTCCGGCAAAAAGATACGCTATGGGGGGAGTGGAGTCCAGAGGCTGGCGTCGATTTGATGGTGTTGATTGGACGCGATAGGAGCAGATCCCCGCGGAATGACAAAAAAGGACAAGCAATGGCAACGACAACGGCCAAGGCAATATTTGTCACTTCGCCCTGAGGGCTTTGCTCCAGCCTTCGGCAGAGACGTGCCGCTTGCGCGGCTTGGCTCTTTGCGGCACGGCGACCCAAGCTAAAGCCTTGGGCTACCAGCCATGCCCTTAAGCGAAACAGACTCCTCAGCCTGTGAAGCCTCGCTCTATCTCAACGCCCTTCGGGGATGACAACAAAAGGAGAACGGCAAATGCAAATGCGGGGGTTTCTCCACTACGCGGACCACGATGAGACTGTGGCCCACTACGGTCGAAATGACGGTTTGTTGAGTGAGTGAGGAAAAGCAGATCCCTGCGGGATGACAACAAAAGGACAACAGCAAAGGCAAAGGCAAGACGCAAAACGCAAAACGCAAACGCAGATCCCCTTCGGGGATGACAACAAAAGTGTGATGTCCGTGGCTGAGGGCGACGCTTCGGGCGGGCGCTTGTTCTGAGGCCATCGGCTGCGAGGAGTGAGGCTACTGGTTGTGGCGATGGTGTGGGTTGAAGTCGAAGATGTAGACGGCGCCGAGAGTGGTGGCCTTGGGGCTGATGCTGCCGGAGGGGACGGCAGGGGTGTTCCAGTGCTGGTACTGGAAGTCGACTTTGACGGCGAGGTGATGGGTGAGGTTGTAGTCGAGGCCGACGCCGGGGGAGAGGACGAGGGTGTTGGAGTTGAGGTAGCGGAAGTTGCCGAAGATGTAGCCGCCCCTGAGGTAGTCGATTGCGCCGCGACCGATGAGGAAGTTGGCGTAGGGGTGGAGGCGGCCGAGGGGGTACTCGACCTTGGGGCCGAGGAGGAAGTTTTTCTGGCTGCTGATGGTGCCTTCGTCGATGGGATAAGAGCCGCGGATCTCGGCGGCGGGCCGGAAGCGGCGGAAGGCGAGGATCGTGATGTCGGCGCCGGCGGTGATGTCGAGGTTTTTTCCGCCTGCGAGGTTGGTAAAGGTGCCGGTGGCTCCGGCGAAGGTGGAGAGCTGAAGCTGCTGGGTTGCGGTGGGGGTGCTCTGTGCGAGTGCGTTGGGGGCCGGGAAGGTCAGGGGAAGCGCTGCAACCAAGATCAACCGGGTCAATGACTTTTTGAACTTCATTCGATCCTCTGATCTCTCTTTTCTCTCTTGGTCTAACGCAAGGCATGGCGCCGAATGCTGGTTGGCTCACTGAGCTAAGCTGGGGGCTCACGGTCTCCCCTGCAGGAGTTATCGGCTTGTTTGCCGCAATGCTTACTTCTCCTGTGTGCCATACTTTGGCTGATGGGACGATGGTTTGGGCGGGTGGTTCGATTGCTGGTCGCGCTGGCGGTTGCGACGGGAGCGCTGTGGGTGGGGGATTGGGCGATGCTGCGGGTGCGCGTCGCGCATGGGACGGCTTACGGGGTGGTGCAGGTGAACCAGTTTCTGGCTACTCCGCTGAAGGGCAGCAAGGTGGAGTACGACTATATGGGCACGGTGCCGGTGACGTGCAGCCGGTCGATCTTTCCGCAGCAGGGGAATCCGGCGTGCTGGTGGCTGGAGCGGCATAGCTCGCAGTGGGAGTGATGGCCGCTGCGGCGAGTGCGGCTAGAGTGGGGCGAAGGCAGTCTGGCGGTTGGTGCGATGATTTTGGTTGCGGGTGGTGAGGAGGCTAGGGTATGGTGTCGCCATGCTGGGCGGACGTAGTTGGGAAAGTTGGATCGCGGAGTACTCGGAGAGCCATCAGCATCCGCTGAACAGGCTGACGCATACGTTTGGGATACCGATTATTATTTTGTCGCTGCCGGTGTTGTTGGCGACGATTGTGTGGCACCGATTGCTGTGGGTGGGAGTCGGGCTGTTCTGCTTTGGGTGGCTGCTGCAGTTTGTGGGGCACGCGATCGAAGGGAAGCCGCCGGAGTTTCTGAAGGACTGGCGATTTCTGCTGGTGGGGTCGCGGTGGTGGGCAGCGAAGATGCGTGGGAAGGCCTAGGCCAAAAGGCAACTGGTTGTGTGACAAATTATTTATAGACAAGCTGAAGACGGATTGGCGACGAGCAATCCAGCCCCGGCCTATGTGGGTTGTGTGTCTGTGGCCTTTCAGGACAATGGGATGGGCGTGCGATCTGGCGGCGTGTGGAACGATCGTATCGCTCCCTGGCAAAGACATCTGCCGGCCTGACGTGCGGCTAAGTCAGCGGATTCGTCTGCTCTTTCGATCCGGAAGATGAACGCGTGATGGCAATCGGCGCGCCTTTGTCGCAGATTCCGTGCAACTTACGGGTAATGTCCTGTTGCTCCAAACTTACCTAAAGTCATGATTACCAAAGGGTCATGTGTGCCATCTTGCGATCTCTGGCGTTTTCCTCCCCCGACTTTGGAGCCACGTCGCAACCTTATCTCCATTGAGTTCCTGAGGTAAACATGCTCGCTCCTGTTCGATTTGATGGAAACTTTTTCTGCCGTTTTGGTGATCTGATCTTCCCAACTTTTGCACGCCGCGAGGGGCGGCCGCGGCTTACCGCGAAGCTCTGTTTCTCCCTCGCGCTTCTGTTCTTTGGCGTAGCGGCGAGTTGCGCTTACGCGTCTCCTGTGACATTGCCAGGGGTGACGGCGGTTGGAAGTACATCCGCAGTTCAGACGGTCTCAGTTGTAGTGACGGCGATTGGTCAGTTAGGCAAGGTGGGAGCGCTTACCGGGGGAGTTGCCAATCTTGATTTTGCTATTTCTGGGCCAGGCACCTGTTTGACGGGGAGCACGCTGGTTGTGGGGCAGACGTGCAGCTTCCCGGTTACGTTCAGTCCAAAATATCCTGGGCAGCATATAGGTGCGGTCGCTCTATTTGATGTGTCGGGATTGCCGCTGGGAGATACGTGGCTGGTGGCAACGGGTGGTGGGCCGCTTGCGTTGTTTGTTCCAGGCATCATCAATACGGTTGCCGGCGATGTGTCGTGGATCTACCGTGGAGACGGGCAGCCAGCTACCTCTTCTCCGATCTTTCTTCCATTCGGAGTGGCGGTGGATCCGGCTGGAAATATGTTCATTGCCGATTCGAGCAACAATCGCATTCGGCGGGTGGATGCGGCCTCACAGCTGATGTCGACGTATGCCGGGAACGGGAGTGCCGGTAACAGCGGCGATGGTGGGCTGGCGACGCTGGCTTCGCTTAGCCTGCCGACTTCGGTTGCACTTGACGGTGCGGGCAATCTTTACTTTGCCGATAGCAATAATCATGCGATTCGTAGGGTGAGCGCGGCTACGGGGAGGATCACGACGGTAGCGGGCGTGCTGGGAGTACAGGGATACTCGGGAGACGGCGGGCTCGCGATTCTTGCTCATCTGGATACGCCTGATTCGGTTGCGATCGATCCGGCGAAAGGCTATCTCTATATTGCGGACAGTGGAAACAATGTGATCCGGCGCGTGAATCTTTCTACCGGGATTATCACTGGGTTTGCGGGGAACCATGCGGCAGCTTATGCAGGGGATGGAGGGCCGGCGTTAGGCGCGAGTCTGAACGGACCGTGGGGTGTGACGGTTGGTCCTGACGGCCAGATTTACATTGCTGATCAGAACAATCACAGCGTGCGCAAAGTTGCGCTGGATGGGACGATTTCGACCATTGCGGGGAATGGAACTTCGGGGTTTGCCGGCGATGGCGGGCCAGCGAGCGCTGCGGTGCTGGATAGTCCAGCGGCGACGGCGATCGACGCGGCAGGAAATATCTATATTGCTGACGCTGGCAACAACAGGGTTCGTAAGGTGAATGCTGTTACAGGTGAGATCGATACTGTAGTCGGTAGCAATCTGGAGTCTTTTAGTGGCGACGGTGGACCGGCGAATGCGGCGGGCATGTATGGACCCTATGGAATGGCACTTGATGGATCGGGAAATCTTTATGTCAGCGACGTGTTCCACAATCGGATACGCCTGGTCAAGAGCATCAACGCGGTTTTGAATTTTCCGACGATCCGGGTACAGCGCGTTTCGGCCACACAGGATGAAGAGCTGGAAAATGATGGGAACGCGCCGCTGAATATCTCCAGTCTGAATCCGGGTGTGAATACGCAGCTGGATCCTGTTGCTACTACATGCTCGACCAGCGTGGCGATGGCTTCGGCTTTGAATTGCATTATCGGCGCTCAGTTTGCGCCGACGGTGATTGGCAACACGGTAACTGGAACGATTATTGTTACGTCGGATTCGCCGACCAGTCCGCAGACGATCACTCTCAGTGGTAAGGTTTTGACGCTTGATCCATCGACTATCACGTTGAACACAAGCGGCTCTCCCTCTGCCACGGGGGCGCTGGTTACGTTCACCGTTGCGGTGACGAGCACTGGAGTGACGCCGACCGGCATCGTTACTTTTCTTGATGGACCGGCGACGATTGGCACTGCTACGCTCAATAGCGCCGGCGTGGCGCTGTTTCCGACCCAAAGCCTTGCGAGTGGGACTCATATTATTACGGCGAGCTATGCGGGCGATTCGAATACCGCGCCGGGAACGTCTAACCCCATAACTCAGATTGTCAAGGATGGGACGTCGGTTGGGCTGACGTCGAGTCTCAATCCCTCGTCTCCGCAGGTCAGCGTGACTTTTTCGGCGCTTGTCGTGGGGACGTCGGGAATTCCTACCGGGAGCGTCAGGTTCCTCGACGGGGGAGTTCTCCTGGGTACGGTGACTCTCGATGCAACGGGAGCGGCTAATTTTACTACGTCCTCGCTGAGCGTTACGACACACCACATAACGGCGAGCTACAGTGGGGATGCCAATTCGATCGCGAGTTCGTCTACGCTCAATCAGATCGTTGTCGCCTCTTCGACTGCGACCACCCTTATCACCAGTAACCCGGATGTCCCGTATGGAACCGCTGTTACTTTTTCGGCGAGTGTGACGGGGAGCGGGTCTGTAACACCGACGGGCACAATCTCGTTTCAGGAGGGCACTACGGTTCTGGGTACGTTGACCCTGGACATTCATGGCGCGGCTGCCCTTACTCTCTCGACCTTGTCTGTTGCGTCGCACTCGATTCGCGCCGTGTACGGGGGCGATGCGAATAATGGCGCAAGCAACTCGGCGGCGGTGCAGGAGACCATCGAGCAAATTACCACTACGACGGCGATCACTTCAAACGCAGCTACCGCTCCGGCCGGATCGAGTATTCAACTGACTGCGACGATCACGCCGGCGTCGTCGGTGCCATCGAGCCCGATCACTGGAACTGTGACGTTTATGGATGGGACGACGACACTTGGCGCCGCGACGGTTAGCGGGGGTACGGTGACGATAACTCTGAACTCGCTGGCGGTTGGGCAGCACACGATTTTTGCGATCTACGGCGGGTCGGCCATCTATGCCGGAAGCATCTCCACGACGATTGTGCAGAAGGTGCAGCAGGCGGTTACGTCGGGCACGCTGATTGCGTCTGCCAACCCTTCTATTGCAGGAAAGAGTGACACACTCACGGTCTCGATCACTAGCAATGGTGGAGTTCCTACGGGCGTCGTGACGTTTATGGATGGTGCGACGGTGCTTGGTACGGCGGCGCTGAATGCGCAGGGTATCGCGAGCTTTACGGTGCCTTCTTTTTCCACGGGGATTCACCAGATCACTGCCGTCTACGGAGGAGATAACAACAACCTGGGAACGACGCCTGCATTGACTCTGACGGTTCAACAGGCGACAACGGGAGTTGTGCTTTCGACTTCGGGAAGCCCGTCGACGGCGGGATTGCCTGTTACTTTGAGCGCGACTGTCACTGGCAATGGGTCTGCTCCTACTGGGTCGGTTACTTTTTATGACGGCTCGGCCTCGCTTGGTTCGAGCCCGATCAACGCTGCGGGACTGGACACGATTTCGCTGTCTTCTCTCACGGTCGGGTCTCATACCTTGACCGCTGCCTACTCCGGAGATACCTATAACGGAACAAGTGTGTCGCCTGCGATTACGCAGGTTGTCGTGAAGGCAACGACGACCACCACTCTGACCGCGAGTGCTTCGACGACACCAGTTGGCGCTCCGGTGACGTTCACTGCTACGGTGGCGGGGAGTTCGGGCGCGTTAGGTGGAACCGTGCAGTTCATGGATGGTTCGACGGTGATCGGCAGCCCTTCGCTGACGGCTAACGGAACTGCGGTGCTGAGTATCTCGACGCTGATTGTCGGACAGCACATTATTATTGCGGTGTATCTTGGCGATACGAATGATTCCGGTAGTACTTCGGCGAGCTTGACTCATATTGTTTCTCCAGTCACAGGGGTAGCGCTTGCATCGAGTCAGAATCCTGTGAGCGCCGGCGCCAATGTGACGTTCACGGCGGCGGTTGGGGGCTCGGAGCCTGCGCCGACCGGTGTGGTTACCTTCCATGACGGATCTGCGACTTTAGCCGCGATCACGCTGAATGCGGCGGGCGTTGCGATCTTCAACACTACGAGCCTGGCTTTAGGGACGCACTTGATTACTGCGTCGTATGGTGGAGACGCCAATAATAATGCGGCCCTGTCTTCGACGTTGAGTCAGTTGGTGCAGCGCGCGACGACTCAAACTTCGATGGCGGTCAGCGCGATCACCTCGACGGTGAACTCGACGGAGACTCTGACTGTCACGGTTACGGGCTCGGGCGGTATACCCGGGGGACAGGTTACGTTTCTTGACGGCACAAACGTGATCGGGACGGCGAACCTTAGCGCAAACGGTTCCGCAAGCCTGTCTGTCTCGAATCTTTCTCTTGGCCAACACACGCTGTCGGCTAGTTACAGCGGAGACACAAATGATGCGGCCTCGTCGTCTCCGCCGCAGACGATCACGGTGAACAAAGGTGGGCCGAGTCTTACTTTGGTTTCAAGCAGCA
Source organism: Edaphobacter lichenicola (assembly GCF_014201315.1). NCBI lineage: Bacteria > Pseudomonadati > Acidobacteriota > Terriglobia > Terriglobales > Acidobacteriaceae > Tunturiibacter > Tunturiibacter empetritectus. Next base: position 415,016 of record NZ_JACHDY010000002.1, on the reverse strand, counting down.
ATCCCTCGGTAGCCGGGCTACAGGTTGTCTTTACTGCCAGCCTTAGCGGGACTACTGTTGCTCCGACCGGCAGCGTTACGTTTACTGATGGCACTGCGGTGCTTGGGTCGGCGCCAATCGCAGCGAATGGTAGCGCAAACTTCTCGACCACCAGTCTCGCGGTGGGGCAGCATACGATCGTCGCGACTTACATTGGCGATGCTAGTAACAGTGCTGCCAGTTCGCCAGGACTTCTGGAGACGATTCAACCGTCGACGAGCGCGGTCACGCTGAGCAGCAATACAAACCCTGCGCTAATTGGAAGTGCCGTTACGTTTGCGATGACGGTGAGTGGGACGGGATCTCAACCAACCGGCACAGTGATCCTCCGCGACGGAGCGAACAGCATCGGAACGACGGGGATCGACGCGAACGGACTGGCTACTCTAACTGTCTCGAACTTATCGATTGGGGCGCATACGCTGATTGCGACCTATAACGGCGATTCGAGTCATCCTGGCAGCGTGTCGGGTCCTCTTCTTCAAACGATCCTGCAGCCGACTGCCAGCACTCTGGTTTCGAGCAGCAATCCATCTTTGTCGGGCACTTCGGTGACGTTTACGACCGTGGTCTCGGGCAGCGGAGGCTCGCCTGTTACCGGTACTGTTGCGTTCCGCGATGGGACGGCCGTTCTCGGGACGAGCATCGTGGGGGCGTCGGGTACTTCGACGTTCACAACAAATGCTCTGAGTCCTGGGCAACACTCGATTGTTGCGACTTACAGTGGGGACAGCGTGAGCCAGACGAGCAGCAGCCCGGTGCTGGTCCAGACGGTGCAGAACAGTGGCACGACGACTGTGCTGACTACCTCGGGCACACCGTCGATTGCGGGCGCTCCACTCACTCTTACCGCGCAGGTGACTGGAAAGGGCGCGGCTCCCGCGGGTCCGGTGAGCTTCGAAGATGGGACTACGGTTATCGGGACAGCTTCTGTGGGAGTCAATGGCATTGCGACTCTTACTACCTCCTCGCTTGCTGCCGGTCAGCATATTCTGCTCGCAATCTATGAGGGCGACAGCAATACTTTGACGAGCACCTCCAATCCCGTGTTGCAAAACATCGAACAGCGCACCGTCGTCACGCTCACTGCGGTTAGTAGCCTGGGTACAATCAGCGGGACGAGTACGGGAGCCGCTCTGATTGGCAATCCGATTACGTTTACTGCTTCGGTGACTGGCAACAGCAGCGCGAATCCACCCACTGGTCTGGTCACCTTGTCGGATGGTTCCACTATCCTGGGGACGGGGAGTGTAAACAGCTCCGGGCTTGCGACATTCAGTGTTTCAACGCTTGCTCTCGGGCCGCACACTTTGACTGCGAGTTATGCCGGGGATACGCAAAACTTTCCGGGGACCTCCCCTGCGTTGACGGAAGTGGTTCAGCTGCACATTTCCAAGAACACGTTGACTATCTCTTCGAGTCCCGTGATAGAGAATCAACCTTTTACTCTGGTCGCAACCTTGCAGGGCGATGCTGCTGTGCCGCCGTCGGGGACGGTGGTCTTCAGTTCGGGAGGCACAACGCTTGGCAGTGCGACTCTGAACGCGTCGGGCATCGCTACTCTGACTACGAGCCTGGGGCTGGGGACCTATTCTCCGATCGCTACTTATCAGGGAGATTCGCAGTATTTGGGCTCTGTGTCGAGTGCAGTGTCTTTGACGGTGATTCAGGCGACAAATTTCACGATTGCTTTGAATCCTCCAACCATGCAGTTGAAGACCACGCAGCACAGCACGATTCAGTTGACGCTGACCTCGATTCAGAACTTCACCGATGTCTTGTCGCTAGGATGTGTGGGCCTGCCGCGAGCGGCGACCTGCACGTTTACTTCTGACCAGGTGTCACTCGATGCGAACGGGCACCAGACGATCAGCCTGACGATTGATACAGGCTCGCCGCTGACTGCGGGGAGTGTTGCAAAGGTAGACGAACCGTCCGGTAGCCGGATTGCGCTGTGCTGCCTGCCGGGTGGGCTCATCATCGGGTTGTCGCTGCTGCGGTCGCGACGTGCCAGTAAGCTGCTGAGCGGAGTTTTGCTCGCGCTGCTCTTTACTGGGGCGATGGCGATCACGGGCTGCGGCGGACTCGATGTGCATGGAACTCCTGCAGGGACCTACACCTTCAATGTGACTGCTATCGGCGCCAAGACGGCGGTGACACAGTCTGCTCCGATGACTTTGACGGTGACCCAGTGATCGATTGGTTTGCCTCACGGCATCTCCAGAGATCGTTGCGGAAGCTCGTTGTTCTGCTATTGCTTGCCGCCGCCACGTCGACTCTTCATGCCCAGGCGCTGCCGACAGCTACGGGGCCAGGGCCGCGGTGGATGGTTGGCGGGACGTACTCCTTCTTTGCGGCAGACTATGGCAAGCGTAACCTTGGTGGCGGGTCTGGCTTTGTCGATTACGCTCGTTCGGAGAGGATCAGCTACGAGGCTGAGGTCCGGTTTCTTACTATCAATGAAGAGGTTGGCACGCATCAGTCGACTTACCTTATCGGAGGAAAGTTTCCATACCACAGGGGATGGATGACCGCGTATGGCAAGGTTCTAGTCGGAGATGGGCGCTTTCATTTTCCCTACGGCTACGCGGACGGCAGTTATTTTGTGCTTGCTCCGGGTGGTGGTGTCGATCTGGCGCTTGGAAGAAGCCGGTACAGCGTTCGGCTTGTCGATTTCGAATATCAGTGGTGGCTCAATTTTCCATTCGGCACGCTGCGGCCTTATGGGGCCAGCACTGGGATCGCCGTCCACTTCCATTAGCCAGTTTGAAACAGGGTTGTTTCGCCAGCACCTTTTATTGGAATGTGCGGCTTCCTATTAGCTGGGAGTGAGTACTATTTATTGGGCGCCGTGGCGACGGATACCAAAGAGTCGGCACACCCGTAGTAAAGAAACCAGCGGCTGTGAAAGTAGACCAGGCCTTCGGCGAAGGTTGTGCCCGCAGCGTACTGTCCGGTTTTCTCATAAGGCATGGTTGGCTTCAGTACCGGATGCTCCGTCTGTTCGATGAGATGCGCTGGATCGCTGTCGCTAAAGAGCGCTTCCCCTGCAGCGTAGGCATTAGGACCGAGATCTGGATCGCCTTCTGTCGCAGAATTTTTTCCGTTATACAGAACGACGATTCCCCTCGCTGTGAGGACTGGTGGCGGACCTGTCTCAGGGAAGGTGCTGTCGAAGTGTAACGGACGGGGAAGAAGGATTTCGATGGAATCGCCTTGAGCGTTTTCTATGGGACTCCAGTGGATTAAATCGGTGGAAGCGGCGAGATGGATGGCGCCCTCTCCCCAGTACATCCAGAACTTTCCATTGATTTTCGCGGCGATGAGTCGTCCGTTGTCTAAACGAGTCACGATTCCTGCTGATTTGTACTTGAGCTGGTCATACTTGCCGCTCGATGCGCCAGTAAATGCCGGACCATGCTTGACCCAATGCGTCAGGTCGTCTGAGGTCGCGATTCCAACGGAGTAGGTGCTGCGATTCCATTGGGTATAAGTGAGGACGTAGTTGCCTTCTGGTGTTTCGACGATCCTCGGATCTTCGACACCTCCGGGCCATTCGCGCGATTGCTGCTCATCTTTGGATGGGTAGAAGACGGGCTCAGGTCGCCTTATGAAGTGAATACCGTCTTTGCTTTCCGCCAGACCGAGCCGTGAGGTATGTTCACCGATCTGCATGGTTCCAGAGTTATCTTCTGCCCGGTAGAGGACGTATACCTTACCGTTGCGAACGATTGCTGCTGGATTGAAGGTATGGAGAGCCTCCCAAGGAACGGGGGCTCCGAGGACAGGATCGGTGAAGGTGGATTGCGGACGAGGAGTGATGACCGGAGTGCCGTTCGCCGGGCGTGTGAAGGGGCCGATCTCCCATATGGCCGCACTCTGCGCCTGGAGCACGTTCGCGACGAACAGTGTCGCCGCGAGGATCACCACGCAAACAGTTTTCATGCTGTCTAAAGTACAGTGCTTGTGCACTGATAACAAGCTCTCGTTCCTCGGGGTGTTGTGGCGAGGAAGTCATATATATCGGTTATCGAGCCCGATGGCCAGGTCGAGACGTCTCTCTTCGTTTCGACGAAGTGTCATTTTGTGGATTGCTCTCCCAAGATGTAGGGGATCGCGAAGCGGCCGATTTGAAGGATTGAGTTGTTTGAGGGCGGCCAGATGCGGAAGGACTCTACACGTGATCCCGTTGCTAGACGATGAGCGGTGACGGTGCCCTGTTCTTTACCCGTTACTGCTTCGTAGAACTTGACGACGAGGTCATTTTCACCACGCTGCCATCCGATGACGTAGTTGCCGGCGGTGAGTGAGATGTCTCCGAAGGTGATGGGGGACTGAACTAAAAGGTAGTGAGAGTATTTTCCGTCGGCGGAGTACCCGGCTGTGATGAGGACAACCCCTGCGATCATCTTTCCGTGCGCGTCGATGATGCCGGAGGCGGTGCGCATCTCGGTTTCGATACGCTCCTTTTCAACCGGCGCGCGGGCGGGCAAAACAGCCTGTAGTTCTGAGGGAGTCGCGGCGCGCCAGGCAGACTTTGGTTGAGAGAAGACGAAAGAGGAGAGGCTGAGACTCAGAAGGAGCACTAAGAGAGAGGACTTCATCGGGTGCTGTCTCATTTGAGATGTACGATACCTCGCTGGAGAGCTACGGTCGCGGCGTGAGTGCGATCGCTGACGCCGAGTTTGCCGAGCAGGCTGTTGATGTGTGACTTGACGGTGGCTTCACTGATCTTCAAGTCGGAGGCGATCTCTTTGTTGGCGCGGCCGGCTACGATGCGCTCCAGGACTTTCAGTTCGCGGTTGGTAAGGGCCTGCGTGCTCATCCTTTCGGCGAGTTTCTCTGCGATGGCGGGGGAGATCAGCGTTCTTCCGCTGTGAACGGCCTGGATAGTGGAGAGGAGCTCGTCCACGGTCATTCCTTTGAGGAGATAGGCTTTTGCGCCGGCCTGGAGGGAGCGGAAGATATCTTCGTCTCCGTCGAAGGTGGTGAGGACGATGAATCTTGCGGCGGAGTCGTCGGCACGAATCTTCAGGATGGCATCGACTCCGCCGAGGTTGGGAAGCTGCAGATCCATCAGCGTGATGTCGGGTTTCAGGGTGCGGTAGAGCTCGATTGCCTGGAGCCCGTCGCTGGCTTCGCCTACAACTTCGATGTTGGGCATGATGTTGAGCAGAGCAACGAGGCCCTGCCGTACGACGTGATGGTCATCTACTACAAGGATTCGAATGCGTTCAGCCATGGGTTGCTGTCTCTTTTCCTTCTGCGATGGGCGCTTCGAGGGTGACGGTCGTGCCATCTTCCGGAGAACTCTTTATCGTCAGTCGAGCGTGAATTTGAGCTGCGCGCTCGTGCATGCCTTTTATGCCGAAGTGGCCGTTTGATGGGAGGTACCCCTCGATGAGCGAAAATCCGCTGCCGTTGTCGGAGATGCTTAATGTTAATCGAGTTGAATTGTAGTTGAGGTCCGCGGATACCTGAGTCGCGTTTGCGTGGCGCGCTGCATTCGCCAGAGACTCCTGGGCGATGCGAAAGATCTCATCTTCAAAAGACTGGGCGAGAGGGCGGTAGGTGCCGGAGATATTGAGACGGGTGTTGAGTTTCTTTTGGTTCCACAGTTCTGCAAGGTGCGTGAGCCGCGTGGGCAGGCTGTTCTGCGCGGTAATTGCGCGAAGATTCCAGATGCTGCGACGAGCGTCGGCAAGTCCCTCCCTGACGTAAGTTCTGGTGCGGTCTATCTGTTGGCTGGCGGCGGAGACCTGCGACTGGGCCAGCAGCTGAGAGGTGAGTTCGAGTTGTACGGAGATACCGACGAAGCTTTGGGCCAGGGTGTCGTGAATCTCTCGGGCCACGCGGGTTCTCTCAGCGAGAACTGCCTGGAACTGTGATTCAAGCCGTCGAACGCGGAGACGGTAGAGGAGGAGTGCGATGGTGGCGATGAGGAAGAGGAGCAGCAGGAGAAACCAGAGGGTGCGATAGAAGGGCGGCTGCACAGAGAAGGCAATCTGAGCTCCGATTTCATTCCATACGCCGTCATTGTTCGCTGCCTGCACGCGAAAGCGATAGTGGCGCGGAGGAAGATTGGTGTAGTAAGCGATACGACGCGAGCCGGCTTCGGTCCATTGCTTGTCGAATCCTTCGAGAATATAGCGGTAGCGAATCTTGGCGGGAGCTACGTAACTGAGGCCGGCATATTCGAACGCAAAACTGGTGTGACCGGGCGCGATATTTTTTTTTGCCGCTCTCAGGGGGATCTTGACGCCGTCTACGGTAAATTGCTCGATGACGACTGGGGGAGGGATGAGGTTCTCTATGAGGTGAACGGGATCGGTGACGGCAACACCTTTGCGGGTGGCGAACAGGAGTAGTCCTTCTGCGGTTCTCCATGCAGAGGGATGACCCGCGCCGAAGGCTTCTTCGGTTGGCATGCCATCGGCGCGGCCATACGAGACGGGATGAGGGTCGCAGGTTGAAGACGAACCGCATTTGATAAGCGCTGAAGCGGAGACGCGCGTGATGCCGCGACCTGAACTTAGCCAGAGGTCGCCTCGGGCGTCTTCGAGGATGGAGTCGATGGTTTGGGGCAGGTCGTCTCGATGCAGGGACGTGAAACCGGTGGTGGACATGACGCTGAGTCCAGTTGCTTTCGTTCCGATCCAAAGTGTGCCGTGTGGATCTTCGGCGAGAGAGGTGATGGTGTTGCCGGAGAGTCCATCTTTTGTTGTGAAGGTTGTGATGGTGCTGCCGCGCAGACGCGAGAGTCCATTGAGTGTTCCGATCCAAAGATCATGTTCGGATGGGGCATGAGTTCGGAGAAGAGCGCCTACAAGGTCACTTCCGAGACCGTCGGTCTGCGTGAGAGTGACGAACTGGTTGTTTTGCCAGTGCGCCAGGCCGCGGCGGGTGCCGATCCAGAGTGAGCCGTCATCGTCGCTCAGCAGAGAGCGAACAAGATCGTCAGGTAGCCCGTCGGCAGAGGTGTAGGTTCGGATCTTCGCGCCGTTGATGTAGTTCAGACCGTCGGGGGTGCCGACCCACATGCTACCGTTTTCTTCTGGGGCTAAGGCCAGGATCGTTTCGCTGAGCAGGCCGGTGTGGGTGGAAAGATGCTGAACGGTTCCCGCTTGCCAGCGGTCGAGGCCGTCGCTGCTGGTGCCTGCCCATAGAGCGCCGTCCGATGCCTGTGTGATGGCCGTGATGGGGAGACCGAAGAGGGCAGGAATGGCGCGGAAGTTTTTGTGCCTCAGGATTTGGAGGCCGCTGGTCTCTGTTCCTACCCAGAGATTTCCCTCTTCATCTTGCATGAGAGAGAGGATGCTGTCGGAGCTGAGGGCGGGGACGGCTTGTGGATGGCTGCTAATGTTGTCGAGCGTGAAGAGCCCTTTGCTAGTACCTATCCATAGCTGCCCTCGCGAGTCGACGAGGAAAGACTGTATGCGTGCCGCTGGTAGATCGCGGCGTATCGGAAGAGTGTGGCTCTGGCCATTTTGCAGGATCGTGATGCTGGTTCCGGTGCGCAACCAGAGGCTGCGGTCAGGGAAGAATCCGATGCCTGTAATGTCTTTTTGCGTAGGGGGAGAGCTGAGTGGTTGAGGAAGAACTCGGCCGCTCTGATATTGAAAGATTCCGGAGTTCGATGCGATCCAGACGCTGCCGTCGCGAGCGGTGGTGATTGCAGATGGAGAGGCGGAGGATGGAAGGGAGAGGGTGGCGAAATGCTGGCCGTCAAAGCTGACGAGGCCGTCACTGGTGAGGATCAGGAGTGTGCCATCTTCTGCGGCGGCGAGGTTGGTGATGCGGCTTGTGGGTAGTCCATTCGCGGTGGAGTAACGGTGAAACGTTCCTGCCGAGTATTGGAGGAGACCGTCGGAGGTTGCGATCCAGAGTGGGCCCGTGTGACTCTGGGCGAAGCAGCAGATGTCATCGCTGGTGATTTCGTCAGTGGTTTCGTGGTTGAAGACTTTGAAGTCGATGCCATTGAAGCGAGCTACGCCGCCTTCGGTTGCGATCCAGATGTAACCGTCGGTGGATTGGAAGACTTGATGGACGCTGTTTTGCGGGAGGCCGTTCTCTGTAGACCATGATTGATAGCCTAAGTTATCAAGGGACTGGGAGTAGGCGGTGAACGAGAGAGCGGCGATTCCGCATGACATCCAGAAGAGGGACGAGCGCACGACGAGATGGAGGCGCGAGAGCAAGTTCATGCGGAGGGTCGATACGTGCGAAAGCATGATGGCCGGGGTCGCTTCAGCTTGGATGATACGTCTTCCAGATCCGGGAGTGCTTCTGGTTATTTTCTTTTGTCGCGGCAGGAGTGAAGGTAGGCGACGAGGTCATCCACTTCAGCTGTCTTCAGGATGTCGGCGAAGGATGGCATCTCGTGTCCACCCTGGAGGACCTGCGTTCGGATCTGAGTTTTGTTGAGCGTGCGGCCTACTCCGGAGAGATCGGGACCTTTAACGCCACCCGCCTTGCGGATCGTGTGGCAGTGTTGGCAGCCGTTATTCACAAACAATGCTGCTCCGCGCTGCTTCGCGGACTCGGCGGATGCCGGAAGACAGGAAGCGGCTGCGAGGGCCAAAAAGAAAGCCGAGCGCAGCAAATTCATTGAGCAGATGTTCCGTTGTGGGCGGGCTCGGGGGGGAAATCTGTGTGTGTGTGCCAGGGGACGGTCTCCGATGCGACTTCGTTGTGTTTGCGCAGAAACTCGAGCGCGTAGGTGCTGGCTGTGGGATCGTCTTTTTGATCTGCAAACATGGCTGCTTCGTGTGAGGCTTTTTCTTTCATGCCGAGACGGCGGTAGACGATGGAGAGGATGTAGTGGGCGGCGAGGTCGTCGGGGTCGATGGATTGGAGCGTCTCGTACTCCGCGCGAGCTTCGTCGTACTTGCGCTGCTGATAGAGAGAGAAGCCCAGTTCCCTGTGGGCGTCGCGTGAGTTGGGGAATTTTGTGATGACTTCGCGGAGGTCGGCGATGGCGTTGTCGACCTGACCTTGGTTTCGTTCGACTAATGCGAGGTAGTACAGTGCGCGCGAGTTGTGCGGGCTGAGAGCGAGAGCTTTGTTGAGGCCGACGCGGGAGGCTTCGTAGCGCTCCCACTGGAAGTTGGCGATGGCGATATTGGTAAAGGCGTCGGCGTAGTCGGGACGAAGTTTGGCGACCTGCTCGAAGGCGCGGACGCTCTCTGCATATTGCTGCGCGTCCAGCATGGCGATGCCGTAGTTGTTCCATCGCATCCAGAGCTTGTTGTCCTGAGGGTCGACCGCGGGGGGATTCTCGCCGAGGGTGAAGGCGCGTGTGCGCTCGGACATAGCAACGACCGGCATCTCGTAGTGCTTGCCCATTCCGAAGTCCATGAAGTGCTGATCGAATCGGCGATAGTTGACCCGTGCTGTGACGGTCAGGGGACCGGTTGCATCCGCGGGTACTTTGAATTGGTAGCGGACGAGCTGCGATCGGCCGGAGGCTATGGTGTTGTTGTAAGCCACCACGCGATTATCCCAGACCTGGTGCAGATCGTTGATAGCTCCTTTGGTGTTTACGAGGCGATTGGTGAAGCTGTGTGCGCGAGGGTCGAGGTCGCCGTTGGGCTGGATTGCGCCGGAGTGCATCAGGGTGCGGCCGGAGGCGTCCTTGGCCTCAAATTCGACCCAGCTTTCATACATGTCGCGCTGCTCGGGTACGTGGCTGTGTGCGATGCCTTTGTTCTGAATGATGATCGTGGCGGTGAGGAGGTCGCCGGGCGAGACGGTGAAGCGGTCGTTGCCGAGAGGCGCGATGATCTTGTCTCCGTTTTTCTCGAGGCCGAAGATATCGACGTTGAAGACGCCTGCTTTGAGGAAGGCTACAGTCTTCTCCATCTGAGTGTCGTAGTTGTAGAACTTGGGAAGGACGGTGTTCGCGCCTAGCCAACGATGAGAGGCCAGCTTGCCCTCTTTCGCGCCAGAGTCGGAGGTGGTGAGATCTTCGCGGGTCATGTGGCAGGTCTGGCAGGTAGAGACCTGATCCTTTACGTAGAAGGGAAGCGGCGACTGCTTTGCGAAGGAGGAGAGCTGCCACTCGTCGGAGAGGAAGATTGCGCGCTGCCATTTGTAGTCGTTCAGTTGTTTTGGAAGAGCGGCCTTGTGACACGCAGCGCAAAAGTTGCTGGTGCGATAGACGTCCTTCATAACGGCTTTTGAGTGGCGGTCGAGATGGGCGAGGATCTCCTTGTCGGAGACCTCGCCGTAGATGGGTTGATTGTTCTCGTCGAGCAGAGCTGCGGGCTGCGCGAGAACGTAGCTGCCTGTGCCGCGGGCGTCAACCTTCTGGATGGAGTGGCAGACGGAGCAGGTGATTCCATCTTCGTCGAACTTGCGATTTACCGGCGAGCCTTTGGTGAGCGCGCCTGAAACGAGGGCGATTGGGTTGTGGCAACCTTCGCAGTGGCGGGTGTATTCAATTCCCTTTTCCGCGGTGAGCAGGTTTGTGTTTCTGATGTACCAGGGGGCGCGAAAGGAGTTGGCGTGAGCGGACTGACGCCACTCGGCGTGCGCCTCTTGATGGCAGTGACTACAGTATTTGGCAGTGGGGAAGGCTTTGGGATTGATGAATTGGCCGGTGTCGGTAGTTGCATTCGACGGGAGGAAGGGCTGATCGATGCCGAATCGAAAGTTGTAATGTTGTTTGACTGATTCGGTGTAAACCTCACGTTGCGTGGGGGTAGTGACGGCATCGGAGGCATGGGCCCCGTCGCCTTTCAAGGCAATGAAAAAGGAGGCGGTTGCGCCGCACAGCACGGTACAGAAGAAGATGCGAACGACTCGGCTGTAAGGCATTTTCATGGCAATCGTAAATTCTATTGAAGCGGTAAGACGGTTGGCCATCGTCCTACGGGTTGGTAGAGATCTCAATCAAAAGATTGAGTGGTGGGGGAGGAGTTAGAATCTTGTTCCTTTACCTTCTGTCAGGGTGACGATCTGGTCAACCTTGGTGACTGCGAAGTTTTCTTTGGTTCCGGTTGGCCAGTGAACTTCAATGGAGTCGATGGTTGTGATGTCGCCGAGGCCGAAGTGTAGACGTGGGTCGTGGGTGGAGGCGAAGCTCCCTCCAGAGGTTACGTCGCCGCGTTGTTTCTGGCTTCCTGCTGTGAGATAAACCGTGGAGCCGATGGCGTCTCGAGGGCTCTTTGGGCCGCCTACCAGTTTCAGTTCGATCCAATGATGATTGTCTCGCGAGACGTTGCGGAGCAGGCCGGGGTGACGGTCCAGGGCGTTGATGACAACATCCAGCTTGCCATCGTTGAAGAGGTCTCCGACGGCCATGCCGCGGCCAACGTAGAGGCTTGCGAGTGCCGTGCCTTCTACAGCAGGCTCGAGATCGAATTTTTTACCGTCGATGTTGTGAAAGAGGAGCGGGCGTTCGGCCCAGGTGGTTCCCCAGGATGTGCGATCGACCTGGGGATAGACGTGGCCGTTCGCGACGATCAGATCCTTCCAGCCGTCGTTGTCGAAGTCGAGGAATGCGGTGCCCCAGCCGAGAAACGGGATTGTGGGCTCGGCGATGCCCATCTGGTAGCTGATATCGGTGAAATTGGCGTCGCCGTCGTTGCGGTAGAGTGGGTTGTAGTCATCAGAAAATGTGGTGTTGTAGATGTCGAGCAGGCCGTTGTTCCGGTAGTCGCCAGTGGCGATGCCCATGGAAGCTGTTTCGCGGCCGTTCTCATTGAGCGCGTATCCGGAGGCGTAGCTTGCGTCCTCGAAGGTACCGTCGCCTTTGTTGATGTAAAGGTAGTTCGGCGTTGAATCGTTCGCGACTAGAAGGTCGGGCTTGCCGTCGTTGTTGACATCGACGAAGACAGAGGAGAGACCATAGTAGCCGTTTTTGTCCGAGACTCCGGCTTTCTCGCTGACGTCAGTGAAGGTGCCGTCGCCGTTGTTGTGGAAGAGATGGTCTGGCTCTCCCTTGAGACCACGCGGACCGCACATGACCTTCTCGCCGCGAAACTGGCAGAAGCTGTAGGAGACTTCCTTGCCGCCAGATCCGGGCTGATTCGCGAGGTCATAGTGAACGTAGCCGGGAACGAAGAGATCCAGCCGTCCATCGCCGTCGTAGTCGCCCCAGGTGGCGCCGGTGGACCAGTTGCCGAGAGCGACACCGGCTTTCTCTGCGACGTCGGTGAAGGTTCCGTCATGGTTGTTGTGGTAGAGGCGGTTCTTACCGAAGTTGGTGACGTAGATGTCGGGCCAGCCGTCATTGTCGTAGTCGGCGATGGCGACGCCGATTCCCCAGCGGTCATTGGTGACGTGTGCCTTCGCGGTGACATCAGTGAAAGTGCCGTCGTGGTTGTTGTGGAAGAGAGCAGCGTGGGGTGGAGTTGCTTTGCCGCTGATGGCGTCGTAGGTTGAGCCGTTGACGAGATAGATATCGAGCCAGCCGTCGTTGTCGTAGTCGATCAGCCCGATGCCAGAGCCGATTGTTTCGATGATAAATTTTTTTTCGGGGGTGCCCATCGTGTGGGTCCATGAGGCTAGTCCTGCTTTTGCGGCGATGTCCTGAAAGATGATGGGGCCACTCTTTACAAAGCCTCCGGCGGTGATGGGTCTCTTCTCTTCGTCGAGAACTGCGGGATGAGCGCCGCCGGTGTTTGATCCTCCCGTTGCCGGAGCCTGGCCGCCCTCTTGAGGCTTGTCAGACTGTGTGTCGGTTGAATGAGAGTTTGGGGTCGTGGACTGAGCGATTGATGTCGCTGTGCTCAAAAAAAGCGCCGCGTAGAGAGCAAAGGTGATGGAAGGTGAACCGTGGCGAGAACGATGATGAACGGTCACGAGCGTGTCCTTATAGTCTTCATAGTCTTCCAGTTTCGAATTCGCAGGAGAAGCTAAGTCCTTCCTCTCTGCATCGGTTTCCCGGATGGTTGACGCAGCATCATGTTTACCATAGACCTTGGAAGAGTGGTTGCGAGCGTTGTTTGCACTGCCGCTATTTTTTAATTCGCTGATGGCACGTGGCCATCTCCCTCGGTCAGATTGATGATGCGATCTAACGACGTGGGAGGGTCAAAGATCTCCATTTGTCCGTTGGGCCAGCGAATCTGAATGCTAGTGAGGTGCGTCTCCGCGCCGAGGCCAAAGTGGAGACGGAGATCGCTTGACGAGTTGTAACTGGAGCCACCACGAACCTCGTCTACCCAGAGGCGCTTTGCGGATTTCAAGGTTACGCGCGCGCCAATAGCATCGCGGTTGGAGGATGTACCTATGAGATGAAGGCCGAGCCAGTGGTTCTGATTCTTCGCGAGGTTGACTAGAAGCATTGGGCGATCGCTTAGGTTGTTAATCACGGCTTCGAGGCGGCCGTCGTTGAAGAGGTCCGCGATGGCGAGTCCGCGGCTGGAGCGTGGATCGACGAGCCCAGGGCCGGAGGTCTTGCTAATGTCGCGGAACTTACCGTTGCCCAGGTTGTTGTAGAGGAAGCGAGGCTCGCGATAAGAGGAACCTAGTTTTGCGGAGTCAACCTCGGGATAGACGTGGCCATTAACGACGAGAAGGTCGGGCCATCCGTCGTTGTCGACGTCGGCGAACATTGCGCCCCAGCCGAGGGCATCGGTGTTGATGCCAAGGCCCGCGGCGAAGGTCATGTCGGTATAGGTGCCGTCGCCATTGTTGCGATAGAGGGTGGAGGTGTCGTCGGAGAAGTTGGTTTTGAAGAGGTCTAGTCTGCCGTCGCCGTCGTAGTCGGCCGCGGTGGATCCCATTCCGGCCTGTTCGCGACCGTCTTCGTTGAAGGCTACGCCGGCGTCGGCGGCAGTGTCCTTGAAGGTCCCATCGTGGTTGTTTCGATAGAGGATGGCGGGTGTGGAGTCGCAGGCGACGTAGAGATCGGGCCAGCCATCATCATCATAGTCGAGCGTGGTGATGGAGAAGCAGTAGTGGCCTTGTGTTCGCTCGAATCCACTGGGCTTGCTGACATCTGCAAACTTTCCGCCGCCTAGGTTGTGGTAGAGGATGTTCGGTGCACTTTCGAGGCCGCGTGGGCCGCACATGACGGGTACTCCCTTCCAGATGCATCCTGAGGTTTGGCCGGGTGTTGGGGTGCGAGCGAGGTCGAAGTGCACGTAGTTGGCGACGGCCAGGTCCAGCTTGCCGTCGCGATCGTAGTCGATGAAGGCGCAGCCGGTGCCCCACTCCTTGCCTGTACCGGCGACACCTGCCTGCTCCGCTACCTCCTCGAAGGTTCCATTGCCCTGGTTGTGAAAGAGGCGGTTTTTGCCGTAGCCGGTGACGTAGATGTCGTCGAATCCGTCGTTGTCATAGTCTCCAACGCATGCTCCCTGCCCCCATCCTGTCGAGACGAGGCCTGCCTTTACGGTGACGTCGGTGAAGGTGCCGTCATGATTGTTGTGGAAGAGATGATTGGTGGGCTTTGTGTGGCCGGCTGCGGAGGCTGTGCCAGGCAGGTTGGTGCCGTTGACGAGGAAGATGTCGGGCCAACCGTCGTTGTCGTAGTCGAGGATGGCGACGCCGGAGCCAGTGGCCTCGATGATGTAACGCTTGGACTCGACGCTCCCATTGACGTCGCGAACGGTGATACCAGCCTTCAAGGCGACATCCACAAACCACGCTGGGGGAGGATGATCGGTCGTTGGTGGGTAGGGCTGCTGCGCTCCGAATGCGGTCGCCGCAAAGAGGATGATGGCCGCGGTTTGAAGAAGGAGCCGAAGCTTCATGGCTTTGAGGCCGTCGCTGGAGTGGTCAATGCTTTGGATTGCGATGATGCTCCCATGGCAACTGTCTTCAGGATCTTTCCGCCCTCTTGAATGACATAAAGATGATTTGGCACCAGATCTGTGAGCTTGTCCGTCGTGCCGGAAGGCCACTTGATTTCGACTGAATCAGCTTTAGCGGAGTGGTCGAGGCCGAAGTGGATTCGGAGATCGTTCTGGGAGTAGTAGCTGCCGCCGCTTCGAACTTCGTCGATTTGGATAAAGGGTTTGGCGCCGTCTGGTGTTGTGGTTGTGACGCTGATCTTTGCGCCGATGCCGGAGCGGTTCGACTTTGTGCCTACGGTGCGGATCTTGATCCAGTTGCGGCCAGTCGTCGATTCGCAGCGGAGCAGCTGGGGAAGGCTGTTGATGCAGTTGACGACGACGTCCACTACGCCGTCGTTGTCGTAGTCGCCGAAGGCGCAGCCTCTGCCGGGGGCGGGTGTTGTGATGCCGGGGCCACCTTGCGCGGTCACCTCTTCGAACTGCCCGTTGCGCAGATTGCGGTAGAGGTATTTGTGTTCGGCGTAAGGCGCGTCGATGGCGGTTCCGTCGACCTCAGGATAGACGTGGCCGTTGCAGATGAAGATGTCGGGCCAGCCATCGTTGTCCATGTCGAAAAACCCGACGCCCCAACCGAGATAGCGAGTGTTGACGCCGAGTCCGGACATGTAGGTGTGGTCGTCGAAGTTCCCGTCGCCGAGATTGACGTAGAGGGAGTCGGTGTCGCCGGCGAAGTTTGTCTTGACGATGTCGAAGCGGCCGTCGCGATTGAAATCGCCAATAGAGACGCCCATGCCGGCCTGTGGTTTGCCGTCAGGTGAGTAGGCGATGCCGGCCTCGATGGCTACATCTTTGAAGGTTCCGTCTTTCTGATTCTGGTAGAAGGTGGCGGCGGTGGAGTCGTTGGCGACGTAGATGTCGGGCCAGCCGTCGCCATCGATGTCGGAGACAGCTACGGATAAGCCGTAGGTGCCGATGGTGTCCCACATTCCGGATTTTTGTGAGACGTCGGTGAAGGTTCCGTCGCCGTTGTTGCGATAGAGGATGTTCTTGCCTCCTTGTAGACCGGGAGGGCCGCAGGCTACCTGAATGCCTTTGTAGGCGCAGCCGGCGGCTTCGGGGAGAGGAGCTGTTTTGATGTCGAAGTCGATGTAGTTGGCGACAAAGAGGTCCAGATGGCCGTCGCGATCGTAGTCGATGAAGGCACAGCCGGAGTTCCAGCGCGTCTTCGATTGGAGCAGGCCAGCCTTTTCGGTGACGTCGGTGAAGGTGCCGTTGCCATTGTTGCGATAGAGAACGTTCTGACCATAGTAGCTGACGAAGAGGTCATTCCAGCCGTCGTTGTTGTAGTCGCCGACGCAGCAGCCCTGTCCCCAACCGGCGCGGCCAACCCCGGCTTTGAGGGTGACGTCGGTGAAGGTTCCGTCACGATTATTTTTGAAGAGGCGGGAGAGGGGCTCCTGACCTTTTGGGAAGCCATCTAGTCGAGTGCCGTTGACCAGGAAGATGTCGATCCAGTCATCGTGATCGTAGTCGTAGAAGGCTACGCCGCAGCCGGTGGTTTCGAGCAGGTATCGATTTTTGTGCTCGCCCCCGTAGATCGTCTTTGCGTTGAGTCCGGACTGGCGTGCGACGTCGATGAAGCTTATGTCGAGAGGAGTGCCTGCGACGGGAGAGGGGAGTCCTTTAGGAGCGGGACGGGGTACGGCGTCGTAGGTGGGGCGCGATCCTGTCTGTTGGGCCGGCTGAGAGGTCTGCGGCGCGGCCAGAGCCAGAACGTCGTCAAGCGAAAGAACCAGAGCAGTGGTGGAAAGCGAGGTAAGAAAGTTACGGCGAGACCAATTCAAATGGACGCTCCTGAGGCAATGGCCCGGCACTGGTGTTCGAGGTTCTCTTCGCGTGGTAATTGTAATCACAAAATTGGAACGGGTTGAAAGAGAGTCTTGAAATCGGTGAGAACTGTAGAGAAGCCTAGTCTGCCGAGAGAAAAACGGTTTGATGCACTGTAGTGCCGCCTCTATGGATGAGCGGAAGGGACCTCACCAGCAGAGGAAGTATTCGCGAGAAGCTTCTTGGCTTTTTGTCGTTCGAGAGCGGCATCGGCGCTTCGTCCCTGTCTGTCGAGAGCATCGGCCAACGCGGAGTGTGCCTCGCTGTAGTTTGGGTCTGCTTCGACTGCGTTTTGCAATTGAAATATCGCATCGGCAGTCTTGCCTTGCTTCAGAAGGGCCCTGCCGCTATCGAGGGCAAAGTTGGCACGTTGTCGACTGACAGCGATACGGCTGAGGGATGCGGCTTTCTTGCGTTCGGCGGCTGCGCCTTCAGAGTCTCCCTGCTGGCTCAAGATGGCGGCAAGGCTGATGTGTGGACTGGGTTGGTTGGGTAGAAGATCGATGGCACGTCGCAAGGCTGATGCGGCCTTTTCGGGCTCGTTATTGTTTTTGTAGACATTGCCAAGTAGAGCCCAGGCCTCGCCGTTGTTGGGACGTAGCGCGGTGGCGTTCTCAAGTTCGACCTGAGATTCTGCAAAACGTCCGAGCTGCATGTAGAGTACGCCGAGCGTGTAGGGCGGATCAGGCAACTTCGGATCGAGTTGCTCCGCGCGAAGGAACTCCGCGACCGCCGCGGTTGGATCGTCTTTCAACTTCAGGGCCAGTCCGAGATCGTAGTGGAGGTGTGAGTTGTCAGGTTCGAACAGGAGACCTGCACGAAACTGCTCTATGGCGTGGTTGAGATCGCTCTGCTGAAGATAAGCGACGCCAAGATCCTGGCGCAGGGTCGGATTTTTCTCATCCAGTGCAAGGGCTCGAAGGTAGAAGAGGATGGCTCCCTTTGCGTCGCCTGTCTGTACGAGAGCGAGTCCCAGGTTCGTGAGTACGGCTGAATCCTGAGGTCGCGCCGCAGCGACCTGTTGAAAGAGAGGTATAGCTTCGCGGGGGTTGTCGTTCGCTTGCAGGGCGAGGGCGAGTTCGTATTTGATGTCTGTCGATGCTGGGTCAACGACCAGCGCATGTCGCAGTACGGTAAGTGCCTCGTCCTCCTGATCGTTCGCGCGTAGGGCACGGCCAAGTTGCGACGCATACTCGGCATTTTCTTTGGACAGGTCATTCGCTTTGGTGAGTTCGCTGACCGCGTCTGCGAGGTTGCCTTGATTGAGAAAGATGGAGCCGAGGTGATAATGCGCGGATGCCAGCGATGGCTCCAGCGAGACAGCACGCTGAAACTGAACTGTGGCGTCACTGTAGGTCTGCTGTTGTGCGAGGATGGTGCCCAGACTATCGTGTAGAGCAGCGTTATCAGGCGAATTATTGAGAGCCGCCTCCAATTTTTTTTGAGCGGTGGCAGGTTCTCCCGTCGCTGCGAGGGCGGCGGCGTAGGCGATGGAGGCTTGCGGCGTGAGTGCCTGTACTGCATCGCTCTTCGTTTCGTCGAGGAGCTGAAACATATGTATTGATTTCTGATATTCGCGAAGCTGAGAGTAAGCGATCGCCAGGTTGAGTGTGGCATCTGAGTTCTGCGGATCGAGTTTGTGGGCCAGTTCGAGTTGATTCGCAGCGTATGCGAGGTCTCCCTCGGCAAGTAGGACTGTGCCAAAGGCGGTGTGGCCGGCGGCAACCTCAGGGGCTAGTTTGACCACTTTGGCAAACTGAATGTGGGCGGAGAGCAGATCATTCTTAAGATAGGCTGTGGACCCGGCACGAAATGCTTCTTCAGCTTCCTTCACTCTGCCGGTCGGAGAGGTCTGTGAAGAAGCTGCCGGCGCGGAGTTCGTTTGTGCCTGCGCTAGCTGAACAGCCGCGAAGGCGATACATAACAGAAGCGAGCGTGTCTGGAAGTGTTGCATCTGAGCCCGATTGTAATCACGGATGAGGGGGAGTGGGGTTGCTCCACTCAACGGGAGCCTGCGCAAAGTCGACATAGTCGCGACCGACGTAAAGGCGATATCCCGTACCGCTGGGTGCGGGCAAGATCTGCAGAGGAGTGGGGCGACGGAGGGCGGCGTCTTTGGCGGCGGGTGCGGAGAAGAGATCGTGGCCTCCGATGTCCATGACGACGAAGGTATTGCCGCCAACAAATCCGCAGCCATAGGCTCCTGGCTTGAGTGAATGCCCTTCGATGTCGATTGACGCCTCTGTGATGAGATAAGCCTGATATTTCTCCTGCACCGAACTTGAGTAGCCTGCGGTATCCACCAGGGCGACGAGAAGAAGCGCGTCTTTCGCGAATTGCACTCCGCCAGAGTTTCTGGCTTGAATGGGCGCGCTCTGACCTCGGAAAAAGACCGTGGCGGGCAGGAACTTCGTTGCTTCTGTGGCGGTAAGCGTCTTTGTTCCAGCCATGGCGGCTGAATCACTCTGGTACCGACCGGACGTTGGAGATGCGGCGTGCCCAAAGTAGATCGCGATGGCCAGCAACGAGATGGAGCAGAGGAATTTACGAAGCATGTGCGGCATCTTATCAGTCGCATCGTACTTCGTCGTTAGAGAACACGGCAGCATGTAGACTGGTGGTCTTTTGAGGTGTAGGAGCCGATGAGAGCTGCTTTTGCTGGGGTGGTCATGCTTGGGGGGATTGCGGCCGCCCAGACGGGAGCTTTGCGGCCGGTCGATGCGTTTCCAATGAACGATGGTGCGCTGACGATTCGACGTCATGTTGAAGCGGGGAAGCCATTTACTGTGGCGGGGACACAGGGGGTAATGACAGGGCAGCAGGAGGGGACGTTTGAGGCGTGGGTGTTGCCGGTCAAGCTGCTTAGCCACTTCGCGATTCGAGCGGATGTGGAGGGCTACTCGGTTCCGATCGACCTGAATGCGGATGCGGCGGAGATCGAGGTGTCTCCCGACCACACGGTGATTACGTATTCGCATATCGCATTCACAGTAAGGCAGATCATGTTTGCGCAGGACGATGCGGAGGATGGCACGGGCGCGGTGGTGATGTTTCAGATCGACTCGACGCGGCCGATGGATTTGACCTTCAGCTTTACGCCGGAGATGCGGCCGATGTGGCCTCAGCGCAGCCAGGGGGTTCCGTCGGCGGAGTGGGTGAAGCAGCAGGATGGCGGGTTCTATGTGTTGCATACTGACTTTCCCAATCTTGCGGGAGCTTTGGCGATGCCAAATACACAGCCTGGGATTCTCGCTCCATACCAGGAGAAGCCGCGAGTTTATCCGCTGGAGCTGAAGCTGCACTACGATCCGAAGCGGGATACGAATCGCTACTTCCCGTTGCTGATGGCGATGGGAGATACGGTGGAGACAGCTACCAACGCCACGCTTCAGGGGAAGCTGGAGCGGTTGAATGCCACTTTGCCGCAGGCGTATGCGAAGCACGCGGCGCGATATGCCGGGATGAGAGATAGCCTGACGGCGATTCGCACTCCGGATGCTGGATTGGACGACGACTTCGCCTGGGCTGAGATGTCGATTGAGCAGTTGCGGGCGAAGGCGCAGCCTGGCGGCGAGATCGGGTTGGTCGCGGGATATTACTCCTCGGGCGATTCGGCGAGGCCTGGTTTTGGGTGGTACTTTGGTCGCGACAGCTTGTATACGCTCTATGCGGTGAATGGCTTTGGCGACTTTGGGTTGACTCGCGACGAGCTTGAGTTCCTGATGAAGCGGCAGCGTGATGATGGGAAGATCATGCACGAGTATCCGCAGACTGCGGCTTACTTTGACTGGAAGAACTTCTCTTACGCTTATGCTGCTGCTGATTCGACGCCGCTGTTTCTGACGGCGATGCTGGACTACGTGCGGACGAGCGGGGATGTGAACTTTCTTCGGCAGCATCGAGAAATCGTTGAGAAGGCTTGGCGTTTTGAGACGACCCATGACACCGATGGTGACGGGATCTATGACAACTCGCAGGGGACCGGGTGGGTGGAGAGCTGGCCGACCGGGATGCCGCACCAGGAGATTTATCTTGCGCTGCTGGATCAGCAGGCTTCGGCTGCGATGGCGAAGCTGGCTGGGTTGCTGGGGGACAAGGCTACGGCTGATACTGCCAGCGCTCGTGCCGCGGAGTTGGCGAAGAAGATTGAGGCGGAGTACTACGATGCTTCGCGGCAGGCCTATGCGTTTAGCCGGAACGCTGATGGGTCGCTTGACCGCGCTGCCACGGTCTATCCGGCGATTGCGTGGTGGAACGGTGGTGAAGGGCTGGCTCATCCGCAGGCTAGCTTTCGGCGGTGGGCTTCGCATGATTTTTCTACGGACTGGGGTCTGAGGGATGTGGCAGAGAGCGATCCTTTCTATGATCCGATCAGCTATCACCAGGGGTCGGTGTGGCCTTTGTTTACCGGGTGGGCGTCGGTGGCGGAGTATCGGGCGGGACATCCTCTGGCCGGGTACGCGCACTTGATGCAGAACGCGGATCTGACTACGGCGCAGGATCTGGGTGCGGTGACTGAGTTGTTGTCTGGTGCTTTCTTCCAGCCTTTCGGGCGGAGTACGAGTCATCAGCTCTGGTCTTCGGCGATGGTGATCACTCCCACGTTGCGTGGACTGTTTGGCGTCGATGTAGACGGACTTGCGAGCTCGATTCATCTTGATCCGCATCTTCCTGCCGATTGGGTTCATGCTGTGGTTGAGAGACTTCACGTGGGTGCGTCTGTGTGCTCGCTGGAGTATCAGCGTGAGGCGCGCGGTCTGGTGGTGAAGGTGAATACGCTCTCGGGGCCTGCGGTTCGGCTGGCCGGTGTGGGGACGGATTCGCGGGCTTCGGCGGAGGGTTCGTCGGTGGTCTTTGCGCTCCCGGCGGTTGAGGTTGCGGTGCCGCATGGGTTGCCGCTGCCAGGAGCGCGGACGGCGCAGATGAAGGTGCTGAGCGAGGTCTCGGAGGCGCACTCGCTGAAGCTGGAGCTCGAGGCAAAGGCGGGCGCGACCGTTGAACTGACGGTTCGGCGGAATGCGGCCAAGCTGAATCTCCATGTTGAAGGCGGAACGATTGTGGGCACGGCAGCCGGCAAGGGTGCCGAGTTGGAGAAGCTGGTGGTGAAGTTTCCGCAGGGGACCGGCTACCAGCAGAGTGTTGTGACTTTGAGCTGGTAGGGACCCCTGGGTTGGGTGGTTTCGGGATTTGATATCGGGAACTTTCCGAAAAGCCAACTCTTCGGGAGCGCCGGCTCAGCATGACTACGGAATCTTATTTTCTCAATTGTCCTGCCGCCGTAACCTCGATAGACTCGCCTTAATGCTCATCCGTAAGTCTGCTCAAGCTGCTCTCCTGAGCCTCTGTTTGCTCTCTGCCGCCCGTGCCGCCGACACTGCCGCCCTCACCGAGCGACTCCGCCAAGCTGGAGCTTCCAGTTGGTTGGGCAGTCCAGATCTTCAACCGTGGCACCTCAAACTCGACGTCCAGCTATTCAGCGACAAGGGCCAGCCGACCGAGCAGGGCACCATTGAAGAGTGGTGGACCAGCCCGGCTGCGTACCAGACTACCTATGCCTTCCCCTCCTACACCGCGTCGATCATCCGCAGCGGCAACGTTTATAGCAGAACGAAGGGTGCAGACTCGGCGCCGTTTCTTCTACACCTTCTGCTCCGTCAGGTTGTAGCCCCGATGCCGAGCGATAAAGATATATCCCAGTCCACACCCGTGCTCCGTAACCTTACCGTTGAGAAGCTCCCCCTCGAGTGTGTCATGCTCGCTCGGAAGATCGACGATGACTCCCAGCCTCCGCTGGGTCTTTTTCCAACCTACTGCTTCGCACCAGGGAGTACTTCCCTGCGGATGAGCTATGACTTCGGCTCACAGGCAGTTATCCGGAACACCATGGGAGTTTTTCAGAAACGCGAGGTTGCACTGGACGCAACCGTTCTCGACAACGGACATAAGAGGGCGACATCTCACCTAAGCGCGTTGGAGAGCAATTCCACCCTTACACCGCCTGCTATAGATCCTGCGTCCCTTGAGAATGAGGAGCCCGCAACTCCCGTCCCCGGCAACGTGATGGCTGGGCATAAAACCGGGGGTGAGCATCCCGTAGGCCATCGCAGTGGTTCGGTCGTGATGAACGCGACCATCGCGCGTGACGGGCACGTTCGATCGCTGACGCTCGTCAAGGTGTCAAACTCCGACCTTGCCGCCGCAGCGGTTGCTGCAGTACGCACCTGGACCTACACCCCCTGGCTCCTCAACGGAAGGCCAGTAGAGGTCAACACGCAGATCACCTTTAACTTCGTGCAGACTCCCATGCCCAGATAAACGCAGGTGCCGGCCGGAAGCTAGAACAGGATGGATGGCAGCCAGGCGCCGGCGGGATCGTTATAGAGCCCGGCGGTCATCAGCGTCATGGGCTGAACCACTCGCAGACCATTCTGCAGGCACCACCGCAGCAACGCGCTGTTGCGAGAGGGGACGAGGACTCCGGGGCCGGCAAAGGAGTCTACGGAGGCGAGCAACGCCTGCATATCCGGATTTGTCTCCGACGTGGAGTGGCCAAAGAAGGCGAGATGGGTGCTGTATCCGGTAACGCGGCCTACTCGTTCGACGACCAGGGCTGTGCCATGCGAGATGGCCTGTTTCAGATCGACGGCACGGTCGAAGCCATGAACGCGGCGAGAGAGCGAGTTGCAGGCATCTTCGTCCGCCGGGGTAGCGGGCCGCACCTGGCATCCGGAGACGCTGCGTTCGCGAGTCTGTCCCTGGAGGCAGGAGAGCGGCTCGCGGACGTCGAAGCCGCAGGAGGTATAGAGGGCGAGGGAGCGATTGTGAAAGGCCGCCTGGACCAACCGCACTCCGGCGGCTCCCCGATCATGGGCGCGATCCATCACGGCCTGCATCAGCAGACGGCCAACCCCCTTATTTTGTACTCCAGGGTGAATCGTGATGGGCCCGATGCCGCGGATGATGGAGCGCTCGTCAAGGACGTTGCTGCCGACGATCTGGCCGTCGATCTCTGCCACAACGCAATAACAATCAGGGTCTGAAAATAACGAGGACATGACACTTATCGCCATCTCAGGTGTTGGGAAGTCGGGTGGAAAACCATGAGCAGAGCTGATGGCGGTGAAGGCGTCATAATCGATCTGCCCACAGGTTGCGGCATCCTCGGCTCTGGCAGACCTGATAACGACAGACGTAGCTTTCGATGGCATCGTGAAACGCCCTTTGTTTGGTGCGAGAAGTCTACCAGCGCGGCATTCATCGTACCCGCAAGCAGGAGCAAGCTTAGTTGTTGCTCAATCGCCGATTTACACGCGAGGTGGGCGACCTGAACGCACTGCTGTAAACCTTCGCGGAGCGCATCGGCCTTTTGGCGTCAACTAGCGTTTTGCCCTAAGAGATACGGGTTTCCAGTAGACTCCGAAGTCGGATCTTCGTTGCGGGCCAGTCGTTCATCGTAAAGGAATAATTCATTGTGTCGCGAACAAAGCCATCGCGCATAATCGTGTGGCAACGCAAGACTCCGTCGCACACCGCGCCGAGTCGTTCCATGGCACGTTGCGATAGAACATTTCTTGCGTCCGTATTCAGCTCGACCCTGTTTGCCAGAAGCGTTTCGAAGGCGTGGTTGAGCAATAAATACTTTGCCGCCGTGTTGATGTGTGTTCGCCGGTAAGCAGCTCCTAACCAGGACTTTCCCACTTCAAGTCTCTTATGCTCCGGTACGACCCGGTAAAAGCTCGTTGTTCCGACTGCGGATTGACTCGTTTCGTCGATGATCGCGAAGTTCATCTCGGTGCCTCGCTCATTGGCATCCATAGCAGTGCCTATCCAAGCCTGTAGTTCGTCCCTCGACGCAAGGCGCGCAAAAGTCATGTACCGCCATATATCCTCCTCTCCTGACCAAAGAGAAAGCTGGTCGAGATGAGAGTAGTCGACGGGAGCAAGACGGACAGAATAGCCCTGCAGAACCACCTTTTGTAGGGGCCATTGAAAGTGTCGCTCAGACGGACGTTGCATCAGACTGTTGACGACCTCCTTTACCTTTGATCACTCCTGTTCTCGCGTTACGCTGGAGCTCCGTTGAGAAGGCCATTCCTCCCGGAGATCGATACCCATCAAACGCCCACATCGCGTGGAACATTCTTGATTCAAGCACAATAACCGATGCACTCATTGAACGATTCGGGTTCGCGATTGCACGGGTGCGTGCTACTGAGCATATCGGACAGTGTTTATTGGACCTCTGCAATCCAGGTTGCGTAGGGGGCTAGGGTGATTGATTTGGTGAGTGGGGCTTGGCTCAAAGAGGGGTCGTTGGTTTCGAGAGTGGCGGTTGCGCCTTTGGTGAGTCCGAGGGCGGCGTAGTCGTAGTTCAGGGTTTGGGGTTTGCCGGAGAAGTTCAGCGCTACGAGGACCGAGGGTTTGCCGGGTGGGCCCTGGCGCAGGTAGGAGAGGACCTCTTCGTTGGGGTTGAGGACGGTCATGCTGCCTGCGTAGAGCGCCTGGTTGGTGCGGCGAAGGTCGATGAGGCGCTTGTACCAGTTGAGCATCGAGTCGGGATTGGAGGACTCGGCGCTGACGTTGACGGTCGTGTAGTTGGGAGCGACGGGAAGCCAGGTGGTGGCGGCAGTGCTGAAGCCTGCATCCTTCGAGTCGTTCCACTGCATCGGGGTGCGTTCGCCGTCGCGGCCTTTTTCCTTCGGCCAGCCGGTGATGCCTTCGGGGTCGCGCACGTCTTCTTTGCGCGTGGGCGTGGTGGTGACCATGCCGATCTCATCGCCGTAGTACATCTGCGGGGTGGCTCGCGAGGTGAGGAGCAGAGTTGCCATCATGCGGGCGATGCGCGCCTTCATGACGGGGTCGATAATGCCGATGCTGTAGCGATCCCACAGGCGGTCCTGGTCGTGGTTGCCGAAGAAGAAGTAGGGCTGGCCGTGGGCGGGATTGTTCTCGACCTCTTTGAGAAGCTCGCGGAACCTGGGCGCGGAGAGCTTGTTGACGTCGGCGACCTGAAAGTCCATGGGGAGCTGGACCTCGTCGTTGTTAGCGCCGTACATCTTGGAGAGCTCGAGGATGTTGGGTTCGTCGGCTTCGCTGATGAGCACGGGGTTGCCGGGGTACTCGTCGACGACCTTGCGCATCTCGCGGAGCATGTCGTGAACTTCGGGGAGGTTGTCGGTGTACTTGTGCTGGATGTTGGGATCGCCGAAGGCGTTGGTGCCGGGCAGGATGGGATCGTCGTGCAAATTCTCATCTTCGAAGAGGCGGGAGACGGCGTCGATGCGGAAGCCGTTGACGCCCTTGTCCATCCAGAAGCGGAGGACATCCATCATGGCCTTGACGACCTCGGGGTTGCGCCAGTTGAGGTCGGGCTGCTGGACGTAGAAGTGGTGGTAGTAGAACTGCTTTGTGGTGGCGTCGTACTCCCACGCAGAGTGGCCGAACCAGCTCTGCCAGTTGTTGGGAGGGATGGGTTTGCCATCGGCGGTGAAGCCCTTGGGGTCGCGCCAGATGTACCAGTCGCGTTTGGGATTGGTGCGGGAGGAGCGCGACTCCTTAAACCAGGCGCTCTGGTCGGAGGTGTGGTTTGGGACGTAGTCCATGATGACGCGGATGTTGCGGCGTTTGGCTTCGGCGGCCATGTGCTCGAAGTCGGCCATTGTGCCGTACATCGGATCGATGGCCACGTAGTCAGCGATATCGTAGCCGAAGTCGATCTGGGGCGAGGGGTACATAGGGCTGATCCAGATGGCGTCGATACCGAGTTGCTTGATGTAGTCGAGGCGCGAGGTGATGCCTTTGATGTCGCCGATACCGTCGCCGTCGGTGTCCTGGAAGCTGCGTGGGTAGATCTGATAGATGACGCCGTGCTTCCACCAGGGGTCGGCTGCGGTGTTTTTCTGGTCGGCTGCGGGGGCGACTTGTTGAATTGCGCTCTGTGCGTGTGCGCCGGGTAGGAGACTGCCGAGCGCGAGCGTTGCACAGAGGAGGTAGTTTGCAATGGTTGAAGTGCGTAACGGCGTCTTGTTCACAAGCGACCCTCTTTTGTCGTAGCTGGTGCTATCTACTATTTGATGGAGCCGATCTGTCCGATCCACGAAGCGTACGGCGGCAGCGTGATGTTCTGCAGGCTGGTGGTTTGTTTGAGACCGGGTGCATCGGTGAGGAGTGTGGTCACCGTCTTGCCGTGATTGAGTGAGATGGTCTGGGGTTGAGCGGTGAAGTTGAGCGCTACGACGATTGAAGGATGGCCAGCGACGCCCTCGCGCATGAAGGAGAGGACGGAGGGGTTGGACTCATCGAGCATCACCTGTTTGCCGTCGCGGAGTGTGGGATCGCTCTTGCGCATCGCGATTAGCTGTTTGTACCAGTTGAGCAGCGAGTCGGGTTCGCTCTCTTGGGCCTTCACATTGACGGTGGTGTAGTTGGATGGGAGGGGGAGCCAGGTGGTGGAGGCGTCGCTGAATCCGGCGTTTTTGGAGTCGTCCCATTGCATGGGGGTGCGTTCGCCGTCGCGGCCTTTTTCTTTGGGCCAGCCGGTGATGCCGATGGGATCCTTCACGTCTTCTTTGCGCGTGGGTGTGGCGGTGATCATGCCGAGTTCTTCGCCGTAGTACATGAGGGCGGCGGCGCGAGAGGTGAGGAGTACGCTGGCGAGAATCCTTGCGATGGCCTGGTCGTGGACGCCGTCGCCGTAGCGCTCCCAGCTGCGGACGTTGTCGTGATTGTCGAAGACGAAGAGAGGTTGCGAGCCGTTGAGCTGGGTCTCGGCATCGTTGATGAACCTGCGAAAGCTGGTGGCGTCGAGCTTGTCGCGGTCGCCGTGGAAGCCGAGGAGCATGTCCATGGGGAGTTGCAGCTCATCGTGCTTCGCGCCGCCGTACCACTCGTTGAGCGCGGCGGTGTCGGGGAGGTAGGTCTCGCCGATTAGGACGCGGTTGCCTGGGTACTTCTCTACCATGGCGCGCATGCGGCGGATGACGTCGTGGACTTCGGGGAGATTGCTGGTGTAGATGTCTTTGAGGTTGGGATCACCCTGGGCGTTGATGCCGCCGGTCTCGGGTTCGTTGCGGAGTTTGGGGTCCTCGAAGAGGGTGGGAATGGCATCGAGGCGGAAGCCGGCTACGCCGCGGTCGAGCCAGAAGCGCATGGCGTCGAAGCAGGCTTTTTCGACGGCGGGGTTGCGCCAGTTGAGGTCGGGCTGCTGCTTGTAGAACTTGTGATAGTAGAACTGGTGGACGGCCGGAACCCACTCCCATGCGGAGCCGCCGAAGCCGGAGACCCAGTTGTTGGGCGGGACGCGGCCTTCATGCTCGAAGCGCTTCTGATAGGCGGTAACGTTGGGGCCGTTGGCGGGGACGCCGTCGTTCCAGACGTACCAGTTATGCCTGGGGTTGGAGCGGGAGCTGGCGGAGTCGATGAACCACTGGTGCTTGTCTGAGGTGTGGTTGAGGACCATGTCGAGGACGACGCGAATGTTTCGCTGTTTGCCCTCGGCGATGAGGTGATCCATATCGGCGAGGGTGCCGTACTGTGGATCGACGGCCTCATAGTCAGAGATGTCGTAACCGAAGTCGACCTGGGGCGAGGGGTACATGGGCGCGATCCAGATGGCGTCGATGCCGAGGTTTTTGAGGTAGTCGAGGCGCTGGGTGATGCCGTTGAGATCGCCGATGCCGTCGCCGGTGGAGTCCTGAAAGCTGCGGGGATAGATCTCGTAGAAGACGGCGTGCTTCCACCAGGGGCCGTCGTTGTGTGCGGCGGTGGCGACGGGCGAGGGTTGGGGTGTCTGACTTAGTGCGAGGCTGCCGGAGGTCCAAAGAGCGCTGGTGGCAAGGATTGCAAGGAGACGCAGCCAGCTTGAAGAGGATGTGTTGGGATGGCGTAACTTGGTGGTCAAAACAGGCCTCCGGGAGTTCGCAACACTATAGCATTTGGGACACGAACTGCGACCGATGGTCATGTCATTTTGATTGTGGTTTGAGAGGGGAGAACCTTCGCGACGAGGTAGAACGCAATGTGTTTCGTTGCGGCCGATTAGGTGAGTTTTTGGTTCGGCGAGGGATGGGTTCCGCAAGAGCGGCGAAGGACTGTTTTCGTTTGCAAGAGGATGTCGCGCGTGGGGAGGTCGGGTTTTTCGAGCCGCTGCAGCATGGTTGCGATTGCCATGGCGCCGATGTGGGCACAGTTCTGATGCTGTGTGGTGAGCGGCACGGGGAGGAGGCTCGCGTATTTCACGTCGTCGATTCCGACGATGCGGATCTCATCGGGAACGCGTATTCCGCGAGCGGCGAGGCCCTGCATGATGCGGGCTGCGGTGATGTCGTTGGCGCAGACGATGGCGTCGGGGTGGCAGTCGTTGAGTATCGTCTGTAGGAATTTGGGATCTTCTGGATCGCCGATACGAACGAGGTCCTGTTGCAGGTTGACTCCTCGAGCGAGGATAGCCTCTCGATAACCGGCGATACGTCCGTGAACGGTGGAGGCAGAGAGACGCCTGGCGACGAAGGCGATGCGTCTGGCTCCGTGCTGGAGCAGATGCTGGGTGATGAGAAATCCCGCGCTGCGATTGTCGATGCCGACGAGGTCGTACCTGGAACGCAGGGGATAGGGGGCGTAGCACCTGTCTAGCAACACGACGGGAATGCCTGCGCGATCGAACGCAGAGGCGATGCGTCGGTTGACGATGTCTTTTTCGGGAGTGAATTCGAGCGGCGCGAAGAAGACTCCGGAGACCTTTTGCGCGATGTACTTGTGGCAGAGCTGCTCGGCCTCCTTCTGCTGCTGGGCGAACTCGCCCATGGAGTGTCCCCACAGGAGGGAGTGCGGCCTGGAGAGAGGCGACTGCATCATGCCGTTGCAGATGGGTTCGAAGATCTCGGTTCGGCCGAGATCGGGAATGAGAAGCCCGAAGACGTGATCGGCCGAGGCAATGGGCGCGAGAACGTGGGTGCCTGAGCCAGGACGTCGCGATACGAGGCCCTGCAACTGGAGCTCATGGACGGCTTTCGCCACCGTGATGCGTGAGGCGTTGTAGCGCTTTCCGAGTTCGGTTTCGCTGGGAAGACGGTCTCCGCGACGAAGGGCTCCGGTCTTGATGGCGGAGTGAAGATCCTCGAAGATCTCGCGGTACTTCGGTGTGGCGGACGACTCTTTCCTGCTGCCGGAGCTGGTTTGCGAGTCGGCGGGGGCTGACGATTTGTTCTCGGTTCGGGAGATCCCGGTGTTCTTCATGCAAGTCAATTCGATCGGTTGAAGTGTGTCGTTAATGTATAGACAAATCGATATCCAGGCGAGCCGCGATTGGACCGACAGATCGAAGGTGGTCAACCTTTTGGTGGATATCCTTCTGCAACGAGAAGTCGAAGCGACTCTGGGAATGGGAGGCTAACTGATTGTTTTCAGATGATTTGTAGAGACAATTTCCAGCCGGCATAAAGTAAAGCTCGCCATAGAGGTACGACCAATTGGAGCTTTTTATTGGAAGTTCTTCCAAAGGGGTTTGTTTGTCAATAACTTGCAAAATAATAACTGTTCAAACTTATTGACATTGTCCGGGCGTCGCGAGTATTTTTCGGTTCGATTCAAAAGGCCAATAGTTTTGGTTGTGACAAGGCGTTGTTGGCCTGACTTGGTGGTCAGGTTTGCATTGGTTCGGCTTTTGAAGTGATGTTCGGCAGCACTTAGAGATGATTGCCAACAGTAAGCAAAACGTGAAGCACTTTTTGGAGGTTTGCGATGAGAGTTGTGACGCGAGTAACAGTGGGGTTGCTATTTGCCGTGTGTGCTCTGGCGTCTTCGCCGGTGGCGTATGGCCAGGCGGTTTATGGTTCGATCTTCGGATCGACCGTGGACAGCACGGGTGCGGCAGTTCCAGGCGCGACGATTACAGTTATCGACAACGCGAAAGGGACGTCAGTTTCCGTGCAGTCTAATGGAAGCGGCGAATTTACTGTTGAACATCTGATCCCAGACGTCTACGACGTGAAGGTGAGCGCGCAGGGTTTCAAGGGGTTTGAGCAGAAGGGTATCTTGGTGACTGCTGACACCTCGATCAAGGTGGAGGCAGCGCTGACGGTTGGAGGATCCGATCAAACGGTTGAGGTAAATGCAGATGCTGTCCCCCAGTTGAAGACGGACCGTGCGGATGTATCGACGACATTTGGGGCGAAGGAGATTACGGACCTGCCCATTCCGGACAGGAATTTTACGAATCTGCAGTTGCTTTTGCCAGGCGCGCAGTTGCTCGGGTGGAGCCACGCGGCGAGTGAGAATCCGCAGGGCTCGAAGCAGATCGAAGTGGACGGCCAGGCGTTTGCGGGAGTCGCGTTCCAATTGGATGGAACTGACAACCAGGACCCGATCCTCGGAATTATTGTGGTCAATCCTAACTCCGACTCGCTGTCCGAGACGAAGATCACGACGCAGAACTTCGACGCGGAGTTTGGCAAGGCAGTGTCGTCGGTGGTGACGGCGCAGACGAAGTCAGGGTCCAACAACTGGCATGGATCGGCATTCGACTACCGCGAAAGTAACGCGAACCTTGCACGCGAGCCATTCTCGCAGGGTTCCGGCCAGCTTTCGGCGACGAACCCGTTCCCTCAGGGCTTGAAGAATCAGTTTGGCGGATCGATTGGTGGAAAGATCATCAAGGATAAGTTGTTCTTCTTTGGAGATTATCAGGGAGTAAGACAGAAGGTTGGTATCGCGAACGTGCAGACCGTTCCGACGGCGCACCTCGTCTCGACCTGCATTGGACAGGCCACAACCGTAACTGGACAGCCCGGATGCGATTTCAGCGAATATACTCCGGCAGTCGGACAGCTCTACCACCAAGTGAACGGCCAGTCTATTGCTTACGCGAGCAATGTTATCCCCGCGTCGGACGTGTCTGTGCCGGCGCGGAACTTCCTCAAGCTTCTAGCGCCTTACGCTCCGAATACGCCTGGCTCTCCTGTGGGCCCCACGGGACAGCAAGTCACCGGACTCAAGAACAATTATGCGGGTAGCGGGACCGGTGGTTTCAACAGCGATCAGTGGGACGTTCGAGGTGACTGGACGGTCAACGACCGGGTACACGTCTTTGGGCGCTTCAGCCGTTTCACGGACACCCTTACGGGTAAGACGATCTTTGGCGATGCCGGAGGATCGGGGTTTGGCTTGGGTGGTTATGGTGGCACCTCGCAGGGCGCAAACGACAGCGCAGCGGCGGGTGTAGATATCGCCGTGAACTCGAAGTTGGTTACCGACGTGCGCCTTGGCTACTTCCGGTACAACATTGGGACATCGAAGTACGACGCGGGTACAAATCTGGCTACGAACATTGGAGCGCCGGGTTTGAATCTGGGAGATCCCATCACGAGTGGTTCACCGTCGTTTCAGCTAACGGAAGTCGCCAGCTTTGGACCGCCGAACAACAGCCAAACTCAGGGACCGCAATACGGTGCCGGGTTGAACGTGGACCGTTGCAACTGTCCGCTGACCGAGCGCGAAGACCAGTACCAGCTTGCGAACAATTGGACCAAGACTATAGGCAACCACAGCGTTAAGTTCGGCATGGACCTGCGTTATGCACGCAACCTGCGGGTGCCGAGCGACAACGACCGCACTGGCCTTTTGTTCTTCGGTACCGGTCCGTCGGGGGCGAACGGGGCCACCGGAAAGACTGGCTTGGGATTTGCATCGTTCGTACTCGGCAGCCCAACTCAGTTTGAGCGGTATGTGAGTACAACGACGAATGCCAAGGAGTTTCAGAAACGAGACTTCTTCTACGCCCAGGATACGTGGCGTGTTACTTCGAAGCTGACGGTCAACCTGGGCTTGCGCTATGAGCTGTACTTCCCAGAGAGCGTGAACGGTAAGGGAAATGGAGCGCTACTGAACCCGACCACTGGCTATCTCCAGGTGGCAGGTTTCGGCAACATTGGCAGCAACATGAACTACAACCGCCCGGGAAATGCTTATAACCCACGCGTCGGAGTTGCGTATCAGGCGACTCCTGCGACCGTGATCCGAGCCGGGTACGGACGAAGCTTCGACATTGGCGTATTCGGTTCGATCTTTGGTCACGCAGCGACGCAGAACCTTCCGGTGCTGCAGAACCAAACGATCACGGCTAGCGGCACTGCCTCCGCGTTCGACCTGGCAGTCGGACCAGCTTTGGCGGCGCCGGTCGCAGTACCAGCGAGCGGTCTTCTGCCAAATCCGGGTTATCAGGTGACTTCGCGCGCGCGGCCGACGACACTTCGTCTGCCAACTCTCGATGCCTGGAATTTGAGTGTTCAGCAGTCGTTCTCGCCCACGTTGTCGATGACGGTCGCGTATGTTGGCAACAAAGGTACTCATACCTTCGGCGATATTTCAGGCAATACGACCAACCCGAACGAGGCCGCAATCGCTTTGCCCTCAGATCAGAGCTTTAATGGTGAGGCATTGCATTGGGATCCGAATCTGCCCAATCTTCCGGGTAATGTGAGTCAGTATGTGAATGGTGTTGGCCCGGGTGGCGCTGTCAACAACCAGAACCTGCTGCGGCGGTATTACGGCGGTAAGCTGGCAGCCTGTGCCGATCCGAACTATGTGCAGCCGGTTGGGCAAGGTCTCGCCCCAGGCGCTTGCGGATGGAGTAACGATATTACGGATTTCTCTGACAATCTCGATACTCACTACAACGCGCTGCAGGTAACCCTGGCTAAGACGTATGCGCATGGCATTTCGGTCAATGCAAACTACGCGTGGCAGCAGGCGATAAGCGACTCGGTAAATTACTCTTCGTGGGACAAGCACATTGTTGCTGGTCGAGACGGGGCGCTACGTCAGCAGCAGATTATCGTCTACGGACTATTCGAGTTACCGTTCGGAAGGAATAAGCTGTTGCTCTCGAACGTGAACGGAGTGATCAACCAGATTGTGAGCGGAATCCAGATCAGTCCGGTCATCAACTACTCGAGCGGTTTGCCGTTCACCTTGACCTATTCGACTTGCAGCCAGCAGGTCCCGTCAGATGCGCCCTGTCGAGTAAACGGCGATACTCGCCGCTTCCACTCCCAAGAGACAGGAATCCCGGGTAATAACCTGTTGTTTTACCAGTCTTATAATATCGATAGTGGCAACGGGCCTTTCTCGCGACCGGGTCTCGACCAGATCGGCAATGTGGGACGGAACACGGTCTTCGGGCCGCATTTCTTCAACGCTGACCTGTCGATCCAGAAAAACTTCCTTATTCGTGAGAAGCTAACCTTCCAGTTGCGAGCGGATGGCTTCAACGCCTTCAACCATATCAACTGGGGCGCACCTGGCGGCAATGTGGACCAGGGAGGCTCGATTACGAACGGACCCTTCCCGAACAACTCGGCCAATCCGAGGCAGTTGCAGTTCTCGGGGCGTTTTCAGTTCTAGACCTAGCAGGGATATAAAAAAGGGGGAGCTACGGCTCCCCTTTTATTTCGGTTACACTCGGTCCAGATCTCTATGCCTCGCCTGCTCAAAGTAGTGTTACCGGCCTGCCTGTCTTTCTTTGTAGCGCTGTCCCTGCTATCTGGACTTGCACAGAGTCCGACACAAAACGTACCTGGAGTGCAGGCGCCAGAGCCGCTGGTGGCCTCTCCGGGAGCTTCGGCTGTTGAAGCAATGCCAAGTCTTACGCAGCTGCGAGCTATGATCGATCGTGGGCTTGCAGTAGCTGCTCTGAAGCAGCTGGATGTGCTGGCTGCGCAACGGCCGGTGCCCGCGGGCGTCAATCGGCTGCGTGGTCTTGCGTTGTACTCGGAAAACGACTTTACGGATGCGGATGTTGCGCTTGCGAGTGCGTTGACGCAGGACCCCCATGATGAAGAGTCGGCGCAGCTGCGAGGGCTGACGCTGTTTCGGCTGGGGCGGCCGGCGGATGCGATTCCTTTGCTCGAGTCTGCGTCCAGCTGGACGTCGCAGACCAGGATCGATCCTAATTATGTGCTCGCGCTTTGCTATGTTGATACCAATCAATACGACAAGGCCCGTGCGGCGTTTGCGACACAGTATGGCTTTGCTCCCGATTCGGCGCCGGCTTATCTTCTGGCTGCGCGAATGTTGCTGCGGCGAGACGGCCTGCCAGTGGCGCAGCAGTTTGCTACGAAGGCGCTGGAGTTGGACCCGCAGCTGCCGCTGGCTCATTTGCTGCTTGGCGAAGTAGCGCTGGCCGGAGAGCATCTGGATACGGCGATTGCGGAGTTTGAGAAAGAACGGAGCCGTAGTCCGCTGGATGGGAGCATCTACGACAGGCTTGGGGACGCTTATAGCCGGTCGGGGGATTATGCGAAGGCACAGCAATCCTTGCAGCGGGCGCTGTTGCTGGAGCCGAATGCGACGGGACCTTATATTCTGCTCGGTAAGGTTTTGCTGAAGCGGCAAGATCCTGCCAGCGCGTTGATGTATTTGGAACGTGCCGAAAAGATGGACTCGAGCAACTACATCACGCATAGTCTGTTGGGGCAGGCGTATCGATCGCTGGGCAGGGCAGAGGACGCGAGTCGAGAGAACGAGATCTCGCACAAGATACAGTCAGCGAACGAACCCAAACTGGAAACGCTTCATTGAAGACGAGGGGGCATGCTTGTCGCGGAAGAGGCTATGCGGATCACATCTCAGGACAGGCTGGGGTCGTCACGATCGTATGGGTAGGTTTCCTCAGGACGAGTTTGTTGCGGTGAAGGCAATATTGATTGCCTGGATGGCGCTGTCGAACATCGCTCATTCGCAAGAGCCTTCAGCGGCGTTGAAGAAGGCGGATGCGGCGTATCGTGCAGGTCAGGCTGCCCTGGCTCAAAGAGATTTGAACGCCGCTCAGGCTGACTTTGAGCAGGTAGTTAAGCTCGCTCCGCAGGCTGAGCAGGGGCACAGTGCGCTTGGAGCAGTTTTAGTGAGTCGCGGGTTTGTGAAAGAAGGCATTTATGAGCTTGAAAGAGCGCTTGCGATAGAGAGCACCGATAACACCGCGCAGATGAATCTCGCGATGGCGTATGAACAGATCGGTTTGTCAGGGAAGGCGATTCCGTTATTTTCCAGATGTGAAGCGGGGGCGCGTCTGCAGAAGAGTGCACTGCCTTCCTATGTCCTCGCCGGATATGCACGTTCTCTTGCGGCGAATCATCAGACCGGGCTTGCGGTAACAAAGATGAAGGCTGCGCTCGCCGCAGACTCGCAGAACGCTGAGCTCCACGATGAGCTTGGTTCGTTGTACGCCCAGCAGAAGGATTGGACGCATGCACAAGGGGAGTTTGCGACAGCCATTGAACTGAATCCCAATCTAGCGGTCGCGCATTTGCATCTTGGTCTGGCGATGCGGGCTCGGGATGAAAAGGATGGGATGCCCGAGTTGATGCAGGCAGCGCAACTGGCTCCGCAGGATGCGATGATTGCGCTTGAACTTGGCAAGGCGTTTGCGGCAGATGGGAAGGACACGGAGGCGATTCCGGTCTTCCAACACTTGCTGGAGCTGGAGCCGAGCTCCACAGCAGCTTCGTATCAACTCGCTCTCGCTTTACAGCGGTCGAACAGAGCGCAGGAGGCGATTGTGCTGCTGAAGACAGTCGTTGCCGCAGAGCCGAAGAACGCTGAAGCCATGACTAATCTTGGGATGGCGCTTTGTCAGGCGCAACAGGCTAAAGACGCAGTGCCTGTTCTCGAACGTTCCATCGCGCTCGCACCGGAGAGCGTGACGGCGCATCAGAACCTTGCGGCAGCTTATGTGCAGTTGAGCCAGTTTGGCGATGCCGTGGTGGAACTGCACCAGGCGTTGAAGCTGGCACCTGACGCGCCTCAGCTGCACTATAACCTGGGTCTTGCACTGAAGATGCAGGACGATGCGGTGGGCGCTATCCCCGAGCTGGAGACTGCACAGAGGCTTGATCCGTCGGCGGCGGAAGCTCCATATCTTCTCGGCGTGCTCTACATGCAGACCGGGCGATATGAGGATGCGGCGCGTGAGATGAATATCTCCCTGAAACTTCGTCCTGAGAATGGAGACGGATGGGCGGCGCTGGGGAGTGTCTACGACAAGTTGAACAAATTACCTGAAGCTACGTCGGCGCTGCGGGAGGCTATCCGGCAACTTCCGGGGCAGCCCGATCCGCATTTGACGCTCGCGGCTGTGCTGGTTAAGCAAAACCAGCCGGGTGAGGCCGCAACGGAACGCCGGAAGGCAGCAGAGCTAATGCGGAGCAACATGAACCGTCAGCGTGCTGAGGTTGCCACCAACGCTGGAAACTCTGCGCTGAGAAACAATGACCTGGAGGGCTCCATCACACAGTTTCAGGATGCATTGGGCTACGACGCAAACTACGCTGAGGCACATCTTGGTCTTGCAGAGGCACTGGACAGGAAGGGTAAAACCGCAGAGGCGTCAGCGGAGCGTCAGAAGGCTGAGGCGGTGAAGACATCTGGAGCTCCCTAGTCGCCTGTCGAAGTTCGACACAGAGTAGTTGCCAATTGCTGACGAACGGCTTATGTACAGTGCTTTGGAGCGTTCGCTATAATTCGGCGCACAGGAAGGGACGGTTTGTTAGTGGCTCTTGTGCTGATCGTTGGCGCGCATCATCCCACTGCATGTTATCCATATTGAGACCAGGATCATCTTGAGAACAAAATTCACTGATATGAATCGCCGTAGATTTATCCGATCCCTTAGCCGTACTGCCCTGGTGTTGCCGTTTGCGGATATTCTGGCGCTGGCTTCGCCGTTGCAGCAGCAGGCTCCGCCGCCAAAGGGTATAGGCCCGCAGGAGCGCAGCTACGATGCGAAGACTGCTCCGCCTCCGCCTGGAGAGAGGTCTCCGATCGAGGATATGCCGCTTGGCTTGAGTTTTTTCGACGTTGCGAAAGAAGCTGGCCTTACGAGCAAGACTATCTATGGAGGGGAAGCGAAGAATAAGTATCTGCTGGAGACAACGGGTTGTGGGCTGGCTTTTTACGACTACGACAATGACGGATGGCTTGACCTGTTCCTCGTCAATGGCTGGCGGCTGGAGGGGTTTCCCATGGGACAGGAGCCGCGTTGTCATCTCTTCAAGAACAATCGCGATGGAACCTTCACTGACGTAACTACCGGCTCTGGCCTAGAGCATAAGATCGGTTGGGGGCAGGCCTGCTGCGTGGGGGACTATAACAACGATGGCAATGACGATTTATTTGTAACTTACTATGGTCAGAATGCGCTGTACCGCAATAACGGGAATGGAACCTTTACCGATGTGACACAACAGGCGGGTCTTCTCCAGCCTGGACCGAAGGTGCGTTGGAATACGGGTTGCACGTTTGTCGATTACGACCGCGATGGGCATCTTGATCTGTTTGTCGCCAACTATGTTGACTTCGATCTGAAGACTGCACCTTTGCCGGAGGACGGGCCGTGTACGTATAAAGGGATACTTGTAGCGTGCGGTCCGCCGGGGCTGGCCGGTGGCAGAAATATCTTGTATCACAACAACGGCGATGGAACCTTTAGTGACGTTAGTGAGAAGTCTGGAATGTGGACTGCGGTTGGAACCTACGGGCTTAGTGTCGCCGCGTCGGATCTGGACAATGATGGTTGGCCTGATATCTATGTTGCAAATGATTCGGCGCCGGCCACGCTCTATCTGAATCAGAAGGATGGAACCTTTCGCGACATCGCGATCGAGGCCGGAGCGGCACTTTCGGCCGAAGCCAAACCGCAGGCAGGGATGGGCGTTTCGATTGGGGACTATAACCACAGCGGCAGCTTCGACATTGTGAAGACAAACTTCGCGGGCGATACCGATTCGCTCTACACCAACATGGGGGATGCGACGTTTGAAGACCACACCTATCCCAGCGGATTGGGAGAAAATACGCGACTGCTTGGATGGGGCGTTGGCTTCTTCGATATGGACAACGATGGATGGCTCGATATCTTAATGTCGAACGGCCATGTCTATCCTGAGGTAGACAAGTCAAAAGCTGATCTTAAATACGCGGAGCATAAGTATCTGTATCGGAACCTGCACAATGGCCGCTTTCAGGACGTCACGAATAGAGGTGGTCCGGGGATATTGGAGGATGTGCCGGCGCGTGGCTGTGCCTTTGGCGACTACGATAACGACGGGGATCTGGATATCGTCGTGAACTGCATCAACGCAGGGCCACAGCTTCTACGCTGCGATTCGACACTGAATCGTAACTGGATCAAGATCAAACTGGTTGGTGTGAAGTCGAACCGTTCCGGGATTGGAAGCCGGGTGATTGTGACTGCTACAACGACACCCGATGCTGCAAAGCCTTCGAGGCAGCTTGACGAGCTACGGAGCGGAGGCAGCTATTTTTCGCAAAACGATATGCGGATGCACTTTGGACTCGACCGGGCCAAAAAGGTGGATATTGTCGAGATACGATGGCTTAGCGGGCAGGTGGATCAACTCAAAAATCTTGAGGTCAACCAGCTTTATGTCGTTCAGGAAGGCGGGAAGATCTTGAAGGCTGGCCCGCTGAAGGGAGCGAAACGGAAGAGTTAGACGCGGGCTCTCTTTTTTATTTGACAGCGGAGTGGGGAGAGTTCAAACTCAAGCACCATGCGACTAGCCCTTCTGAGTCTTCTGACAATTGTCTTGCTGCCGACGCCAGGCAAGGCTCAACTTCCCGTCTTCAAAACTACTCCAGAGAGCAGCAGTATCAACTTTTACGTTAAAGCTTCTGTTGCTCTGGTCGGTAAATTCGATAAGTGGGATGCTTCTTTGAAGTTCACCTCTTCGGATGTAACGACGGCGGTTCTGGATATCCGGATTGCGGCGGGCACGGTGAATACCGGGAGTGGAATAAAGGACAAAAGGCTGAAGAGCAAGGATTTTTTCGACGTTGAACAATCGCCGTCGATCACGTTTCACTCAACGAAGGTGGTGCAGACTGGCCCCGAAACCTTTGATGTCTTTGGTAATTTTTCCATACGGGGGGTATCTAAACCTGAGACTTTGAAGCTGACGGTTTCTGGTAAAGGCACGGGGTCGGGCGTTATCAAAGGGGCTATGGCGTTTGATCGCAAGGACTATGGGATGACGAGCGGGATTCCTTTTGTGAAGATCGCCGACCGCGTTGAAGTGGATGTGGACTTGAAAGTAGAGCAGGTCAGCGGGCCTCGACTGGTCTATAAGCAGTAGTCTCCCAGCGGTTATCTCCGGTCGCACCAGGACCAGTAGACCTTACCTCGCACGCCCGCGCAGAAAACCGAAGCGTGTTAGAGTTCTTAGTCGAGGTTCCTTCGAACGGACGACCTACGAAAAATCGCGCAGCAGAGGGCTCTTACGAGACGCGCATTTCTGCGCTCTGCGGCGGTGACCGGTGCCGGCAGTCGGTTGCTTGGCTTTGCTCCGCTGCGCGCTGCGGGGATGCCTCGACTGCAGAAGACGGTCGTCGTTACCTTTGGTGGGGGAGCGCGTGACGAAGAGACCTTTGCCCCTGAGGGACAGGAAAATATTCCTCACATGATGAAGGAACTGATCCCTCAAGCGACATTTTTCACGCAGGTGGTGAATCGTGGAATTCTTGGGCATTATGTGGCAAATGCCAGCCTTGCTACCGGCGTCTACGAGCGGTTCGATAACTTTGCCGATGTTGCGCCGATGAATCCGACGGTCTTTGAATACTTCCGAAAGGGATTGGGCAGGCCTGCTAATGATGCGTGGGTGATTGCTCCGAGCAATGGCTTCAACCGCATCGGACAGAGTGATGGGACGCAGTTTGCGCCGGGTTTTGGCGCGCAGGTGATTTTGCCGAAACATCTGCTGGCTGCAGCTCTTGGCAAAAGCTCCGCGAACTCGGCTGGTCTTGAGTTCCTGTTACAGGATAACTATGAGACGCCACTCTTTACCCCGCAAGGAGTGCAAAGCGAGTTGCAGCTCTCGCGGTTGACAGAGATGCTGCACCTTTCGGTAGACGACTTCACACGACATGCGAAGACGTTGTCCAGCGCTGATGAACTTTCGGTGTACGTGATGCGGCAGCTAATGAGCAGGTTTGCGCCGAGTCTGCTTTGGATCACACTTCACGATATGGATATCGCGCACTCGGGGGCGTATTCACTTTATGTGGAAGGCATCCGCCGAACCGATCGGCTCTGCGCAGAGATATGGCAGATGATTGAGAACGACCCCGAGTACAAAGGCCGAACAACGATGCTGATACTACCCGATTTTGGGCGCGACTCGGACTTCAGTGCGTCAGGCAATGGCTTTCAGCATCACCGGACGGGAGATCCACTCTCGCGAACCACGTGGATGATGGCCATGGGACCACGCATTCGGCAGAACATCACGGTTGATCGTGCCCTTGAGTCGATCGATCTTGTCCCTACTCTTGGCGCGATGATGAGTTTCGCTACGCCGCTTGCCATGGGCAGACCGGTTGTTGAGGTGCTTTGATGGTTCCAGGCGATCTGCGCGTCGAAAGCTTTGCTCACTATCCGCCACAGGCGCGGTCGTTTTCTGTGGAGAATCTTTCGGTGCTGAAGCGTATGCCGCTGATCTTGCTTTCTGTTGTGCTGAGGCAGGTGATTCAGTACGACTGGTGTTTTCCCGCAGAGAGGGAACAGCTACGCCTAGAATTCGATTTGTTGAGGCGGACAGAGGCAGCATCCTTTGAAGCGTTGATGGCGCCTTTCTTCGCTATTCAACTCTCGCCTGAGTTGCGGAGAGCGGATTGGATTAACAGGCCGCAACAGTTTAGCGAGCAACTGACTGGCTACCTGTGGTCTCAACACGAGATTGATAGTTTCCATAAGGCCGCACAGGATTATCACGAGTATCTGCAAAAGGCTCTTGGAGAAAGGACTCCGGTCACTCCGCGCTGGACGATTGTCGTCATCGGGCAAGGATCCGAGGAGGTGAAGCAGCCACTGTTTCGGAAGCTGGCACCCCACGGCACGATGTTTACACAGCTGGACCCTGCAGATGGACTGAAGACTCTGGTGGCCGAGGTGAAGGCGCGAACGAAGCAACATCCTTTGAGATACGGCCATTGGTATATCGAAGGAAGTGAGCCGCACATCGCGGCCGTCGATGCTGAGGGATTGACTGTGATGTCGTACAACAGGCTCGTTCCTGTGGCGAAGCGAGAGTTTGCGCTGCTGAATCAATTCACGCATAGAGCGGAGAATGGCGGAGTTGCAGGGGCGGAGGCTATAAGTTCCTATATGGCGGGTCTCAGTCCGGAGGATGTGGATCTCAGAGGTACAGCCGATGATGCCTCGCTGCGACACTTTGAAGTGAATCTGCTGACACAAGGGGCGGGCTGCCAGATATTCAGCACGACCTTTGTTCAATGGGCATCGCGCGAGTGTCTGCATCGTGCGGAGCCGCTTACCTTGTTCGCTCGATTTGGAACGCGACAGGCGAACGCGCCGATGGAACAGTTGCTGATGCGCGATCCTCTTCAACAGGCGCAGGATCAGGAAGGCTCACTGATCGACGCGGATATGGGTGCGTACTATGCGTGGATCAACCAGTCCAGATTGGCCTGAGCGGATCAATCCCGCTTTCTCGCGTGGTTTGAAGGTCATGGACTCGCATGTGCTATCGCTCCTACGCTGGCTCGGGGAACGACTTCTACAGCATCCGCAAAGATGGATCAGTTACTCGACTGGATGCGCTAAGACTTTGCCTCAGTACAGAAATCCTCAAAACTAATTGGTGAAGAAGCTCCGGCAAGTTGGAGCTCGAGTCTCCATCGAAAGTGCTCCTGGCTGTCGAGATGGCATGCGGTTCCGTGATGTACGGCAGAGGCCAGTGAGTCCTTGTTGGACGTTGTGGGCTCGAGCGCTACGGTGTATTGCTTCTTCGCTCCGTTTTCCGGCCACGCTCCTGAACAGATCCATATGCCTATGAAAGGGAGGGCAGAGGGATCGAACCGCAGGATAAGACCTTGGCTTATCCTGCGCCGGTAGAGACCACCCCAACCCAAATTGCCTATGCGAGCAAATAACTTGTGCGCTGTTACGCCGTCCTTGTCAGCAACTTCGCTTAAATCGACGATCGCACCCGATGTTGATTTTGCAAGTGGCCACGCGATGGAGCTATCGGTACGAAAGAGGTTGCCGGCGGAGTACTCTACCGAAAGTTCATTGATCCCATTGGGTAATACGATGTGGTCCCCTGCATCGACACGAAGGAGAGGATGAGCAGACCAGAGCCAGGTTGTTGGTGAGTTCGACCTGTTGAAGAGGTCGTAGTCGAGGATCACTGATGAACCCTTCAAGGAGATCTTCCTTGTCAGTCTAAGAGGGCGTGATACTGCGTCGACGTGAAGGGTAATGGCTGCGTTCTGCGAATCGACTTGCCACCTTTGTCGCCATAGATCGCCGTGGTCGGGGATAGGGTGTTCGTCGGCAATGCTTTCGCTCCTCGCGACGCTTGGTAGACATTCGTCAAAGCCTCCCCCATCGCTTTGGCTGAAGTCGGCGTTTGGCGAGGCAGGATGATAGCCGTTGAGCGGTGGCAGCAAAAATTCTTCTCCTGTTCTCATACTGGCCAGGGAGGAAATTTTGCCTCCAAACGAGGGGAGCACCTCGATTCGCAGGAGTTCGTTTTGAAGGGAAAGGGGTTCGTGCTCGTTCATTTGGGATGTCCATTCCTCTCGTCGACTTTACGCTACAGGTCTCTTTCAAAAAATATCTTGACAGTGTGGTTTCTTCTGTGACATTGTTTTTTGCGGTAACGAACACGTTATTTCTGTTCATCCAAATTTGTACAAGTGCGTGACCTTTATTTCGTGTACCTACACACTGCAAGTACTTCTTACACCGGTGGGTAGATGAATTGCCTTCTTCAAAGAGCCAGATCTTTATTTGAGTAGACAGGAGAGGTTTCATGACAGAGAAACAGTTCTGCTTCGCCGAACCCCGGACGTTCCAGAGGCAGGTCGAGGATCAGCCTCTACGAAACCTTCATCGCTTCCTTCTTGCATTGTTTTTTGCTGCCGCTTCACTCTTCGTGGCCGTTGTTTCGGTGGAAGCGCAGACACCCGGAATTGCAGAGCGGCCTTATCTCGGCTGGAGCAGCTTTAGCCAACAGACGATCTCGAGCAACTTCCTGACGCAGGCAAATATGGCCGCTCAGTCGGACGCGCTGCTATCTTCCGGATTGCAGGCTCATGGCTTCAACTACATCAATATGGACTCTGGCTGGCAAGGCAGCTTTGACGCGTACGGTCGTCCCACTCCAAATCTGACGACCTTCCCCGATATCACTGCTCTGGTGGCGCACATTCATGAGAACGGACAGAAGGCAGGAATTTACTGGATTCCAGGGGTGGAATATCCGGCCGTTGTTGCCAACTCTCCGATCCTTGGCACTCCGTACCATATCCAGGACATCCTGACGGTTCCGTACCAGGCGGGGAATGCCTTTGGTGCTCCTGGAACCTCTCCTTATCACTACAAGATCGACTTCACCAAGCCGGGCGCGCAGGAGTACATCAATTCGGTAGTGGATCTGTTCGCTTCCTGGGGCATCGACGCGATCAAACTCGATGCGGTTACTCCGGGGTCGTACAGCTACGACCTGTCGATAGACAATCGTGCGGACGTGGCGGCTTGGGGAAAGGCAATTGCGCAGAGTGGCCGTCCGATCTGGTTTACGATCTCGTGGGCCCTGGATAAGGACTATCTCAGCGTGTGGCAGCAGTACGCGAATGCTCGCAGGATCGAAGGCGACATTGACTGTGAAGGCAACTGCGCGACGATTACGAATTGGGCCATGGCTTCGTGGCGGTTCTACGATCTTGTGGGATGGCAGAACGATGCAAGTGCCGCGGTCGGCTGGAATGACCTGGATTCGCTTGAGGTGATGAACAATACCACCTCTGGCCTGAGCTCGGAAGAACGGCAATCGATCACTACGCTTTGGGCGATGGCGAATGCGCCGATGTACCTGGGCGGAGATCTGACAAGTCTGGACGACTTCGGCAAACAGATCTTGACCAATGATGAGGTGCTCGCTATCAATCAGTCCGGCCATCCGGCGAAGCAGGCACTGGGCGGAGATACTCCGGTGTGGGTCTCCGACCTGGGTGACGGGAGCTACTATGTGGCCGTGTTCAATCTGAATGCATTTCCATCCCGTGTGACGGTGCCGTGGAGTAGTCTGGGCTTCGCGAATGCGCCGAGCGTTCGTGACCTGTGGAATCACATTGAACTGGGTAGTTATGGCAAAGCCTTCAGCACAACGATTCTGGGTCATGGTGTACGGCTTTTGAAGGTCAAGGGGCAAGGACGCGTCCAACCTGCCGAAGCGCAGAGCTATGAGGCAGAGGCGGCTACGTTGAGCGGCACA
Source organism: Edaphobacter lichenicola (assembly GCF_014201315.1). Taxonomy (NCBI): domain Bacteria; kingdom Pseudomonadati; phylum Acidobacteriota; class Terriglobia; order Terriglobales; family Acidobacteriaceae; genus Tunturiibacter; species Tunturiibacter empetritectus. Next base: position 370,036 of record NZ_JACHDY010000002.1, on the reverse strand, counting down.
GCCGTGATCGCGGCCTGTGCGGGGTGTTCGGGTGGAGAGAAGGTCGGTGGACTGGCTGTGGGTGCGAATAACACCGTGACCTTCAACAATGTCACGGTACGTCGAAGCGGCGTGTATCAGATGCAGATAGATTCGTTGACTCAGGGGCCGAGGTCTCTGATCTACAAGGTGAACAACGGTCCTCTTACGACACTGAATGTTGGCGGAGGAAGCTTCTTTCTTCCGTCGAGCACCACTGTTTCAGTGCCACTGAATGCAGGAGTCAACAGCCTTCAATTTGGCAGCCCTACGAGTTATCCGCCAGATATGGACCGTATTGTGATTCGTGGAGGCGGATTTGGGGCTCCTCCGCTTCCGAATTCAGTTACGTATGAGGCGGAAAACGCCACGTTGGCGGGAACCGTCACTCCTCCCTACTGCGAGTACTGCTCGGGTGCCGCGGAGGCGGGCAACATAGGTGGGGGCAGCGGCAACACTGTAACCTTTCCGAACGTCATCGTGGATAAGGCTGGAGCGTATCTGATGGAGATCGACTACCTGACGAGCGGTCCGCGGTCGTTCTTTATGACCGTCAACGGTGGAACCAGCACAGAACTCGACCTGAATGGAAGTAGCTTCAGCTTGCCTACCAGCGCGGTAATTTCGGTGCAGTTGCAGGCTGGATCCAATACGATCCAGTTCGGCAATGCCACAGGATACGCTCCGGCGTTGGACCGAATCGCGATTGCGCCGGTTGTTGAGTCCGCAAACCTGTCTGCATCCATCGTGGGTAAGGCTGGAGCTCAGAATCTGCGCGTCTGGAAGATATCGCTGAACAACCTCGGTGAGGGCCGTGCTGCCAGGTCTGAGATTAATACTTTTTCATTAACTCAGTCGAGCGGGGATGGAACTTGTTACCCGAAAGTGATCGGGCGACTGCCGATCGAATTGGGAGATATTGTTTCGAATGGCCACTCCAACATCAAGGTTCCGATCGATTTTTCGAAGTGTTCAAACAACGCACAGTTCAATGTGAATCTCGTGTTCAGCGCAAATAATGGAGCTGATGTTGGAAGCCTCGGCGGCAGTTCGGAGATACGGTAGAGTTTTTTCGTTTCAATTGATTGGAGTCACTAGAAGAGTGGGAAGAGGCAACGGTTAAGAGCATCCCGGCTGCCACTCCCGACTCTGCCACTCCCACCTACCTCTCCTGCGGGAGGCAGGCACGTACAATCCGTGGTCCGAAACTTCGGCATGGCTCATCCCAGCATGACGTCACGTCAGAGGCTCCTGGGTCGAGGCGCCATGCAAGCCATCTATGGGTGGTCCGAAATGAAGTTTTACTGTGCAATGGAAGTCAATTGGAATCAAAGCAATGATTTACGTGTACGACCACGGTAGGTTATATTGTGAAGCAAGCTGTGGGTTAAATAACCAAATTCCGCATTTTCTTGACAATGCCCTGATCCGTGCCTACAGTTTCATTTACGGTAACGTGCACGAAGGGTGAAGGAGTGAAATGCCTTTATCGATCTTAGAGGTTTCTACCTATCCTTCGTTTGCGCAATCGTGACTTTGTCGGGGAACGAGAGATGACGCAGAAAAAAGACTCGAATGGGAACGAAGCTTCTTCCAACGGAGCGGAGTTTCAGAAGCTGCAACTTCCACCTGCTCCGGCCTCTGAACTAGGGGCGGTGAAAGTATGGGAAGAGCCGGTCGTCATGCGAACTTACATGGCCGCCGCGCCAGATTCTCATCCGATGTTCCTCGAGAAACGCGTCTACCAGGGAAGCAGCGGTCGGGTGTATCCGTTGCCAGTGATCGACCGCGTCGATACGGAGCCCCGGCTCCATGAGTGGAGAGCCGTACACATCGAAAATGAGTACGTTCGACTGATGGTTTTGCCGGAGATTGGGGGCCGTATTCATGTCGGGTACGACAAGCTCAACGGCTACGACTTCTTCTATCGACAGAATGTAATCAAGCCCGCTCTGGTTGGACTCGCGGGACCGTGGGTGTCGGGAGGAGTGGAGTTCAACTGGCCGCAGCACCATCGTCCTGCGACCTTTATGCCGGTTGAAGTGGCAATTGAGCGGGATCCGGATGGATCGGTCACGATCTGGTGCAGCGATCATGATCCGATGGTGAGGATGAAAGGCATGCATGGTCTTTGCCTGCGTCCTGGTAAAGCTTATCTCGAGCTCAAAGTACGCCTCTACAATCGCACGCAGGATACACAGACTTTTCTGTGGTGGGCGAATGTTGCGACGCGTGTCCATGAGAAGTATCAGTCTTTCTTTCCGACGGACGTGCGATTCGTTGCCGACCACGCCAAACGCGCGGTGACGGAGTTTCCTCTCAGTCAAGGATGCTATTACGGAGTCGACTATGGACAGCGTGCCGTGAGTGGGGTTCCAGAGGAGGAAAAGCCGTCGAAGTTTGTGCCGGATGGGTCTTACCCACCCAATGATCTGAGTTGGTACTCGAACATTCCGGTTCCAACCAGCTATATGGTTGCGAACTCTAAAGGAGATTTTGCTGGAGGGTACGATCATGCCGTCAATGCCGGCATGGTGCATGTCGCCAATCACCATATCGCCCCTGGGAAGAAACAGTGGACGTGGGGGAATCACGACTTTGGATACGCCTGGGACCGAAGTCTTACTGAGTCAGACGGGCCTTACATCGAGTTGATGGCGGGAGTTTACACGGATAATCAGCCCGATTTCTCTTTCCTCGCACCAGGAGAGACGAAGAGCTTTAGTCAATATTGGTATCCCATTCGCGAAATTGGTGTGCCGGATCTGGCGAATCTTGACGCTGCAGTTCGACTTGAAAGGGCAAGAGGTAAAGTCGTTGTACATCTCCTGGTCACTCGCTCTATCCTCAACGCTCTTGTCTGTCTAAAAAATGGAGGAAAGAAGGTCGCGGAATGGCGGGGTAGGTTGCAGCCTGAGACGCCGCTCCACATGGAGTTATCTGTCGGTGATGACTCTGGTCTGTTCGAACTCTTATTGATAGAAGGGGACGAATTAGAAGAAGACGTGATTCTTCGATACGTCCCGACTGAGATTGTTGCGGCATCCGCTCCTGAGGTGGCCACTGAGCCAGGTTTGCCAGAGACCATTTTAACTAGCGATGAGTTGTACCTGATTGGGCTGCACCTTGAGCAGTATCGCCATGCGACGAGAACTCCTGAAGATTATTGGCTGGAAGCTATTCGTAGAGATGCAGGAGATAGCCGATCAAATCACACACTGGGACGCTGGTATCTTAGACGAGGCGAGTTCTCGATCGCCGAACGATATCTGCGAACTGCTATCGCGAGACTTACGGCGCGCAATCCAAATCCTTATGATGGTGAGCCACACTACAACCTCGGATTGACACTGCGCTATCAGGGCAAAATCGATGAAGCTTATGAGGCTTTCTATAAATCTACATGGAACGCCGCTTGGCGCGGCCCCGCCTATCATCGACTGGCGGAGATTGACTGCGGCCGTCGGGAGTGGCCACGTGCGTTCGATCATATTGAGCGTTCTCTGAGGGCAGAGGCGGACAATCTGAACGCGCGTAATCTCAAGGCTGTCGTCTTGCAGCGCTTCGGCAGAATCGCGGAGGCAAAGACATTGATCAAGGCGACTCTCGATCTTGATCCTCTTGATAACTGGAGTAGATATCTCGATACCGGCAGTATTCCCCAGAATGGTCAGCAGAGGCTAGACCTTGGTCTCGATTTTTTGCGTTGCAACCTTCTGGACGACGCTTTGAAGGTCTTCTCAGCCGGTACGGAAGAAGTGGAAGCTGGCTCGTCGGCCATGATGCTTTACGCTCTAGCATACGTCTACGGGCTTCTTGGTAGGGAAGATGAAAGTGAAAAGACTTACCAGTTAGCTTCTGCTGCGAACGTGGACTATGTATTCCCCAGCAGGTTAGAGGAGTTGCTCCTACTTGAAGCCGCGATGGAGCGGGATTCACTGGATATGCGCGCTCCCTACTATCTCGGTAATCTGCTGTACGACAGGCGACGCCACGAAGAAGCCATTAAACTGTGGGAACGTGCGGGGGAACTTGATTCACAGTTCGCAACTATCTGGCGCAATCTTGGCTTCGCATATTACAACGTCGATGGGGACGAGAAGAAAGCGCGTGAAGCCTATGCGCGTGCTCGCGTGCTTTCCCCAGAGGATGGTCGGATACTTTATGAACAGGACCAATTGCTGAAGCGCACTGGTGAACCTGCTTCACAGCGGCTCTCGGTGTTAGAAGAGTCGTTGGACTTGGTCGCATTGCGTGACGATCTATCAGTCGAACTGGCCACCCTCTATAACCAGGTAGGCCGGCCTGCGGATTCATTGAAGATATTGCAGTCTCGTAGATTTCAGCCATGGGAGGGCGGGGAAGGCCTGGTGCTGTCACAGTATGTTCGATCCAATCTGCTGCTTGGATTCAAGGCCCTAACGGAAAAGGATGGACCGACGGCGATTCGGTTATTTCAAGCCGCATGGAATCCGCCGGAGAGCATAAGCGAAGCAAAACATCTTCTTATGAATCTAAGCATGATCGACTACTGGTTGGGCACCGCGTTTGCGGCAAATTGTGATCATGCCAATGCTGCGCTGCATTGGGAGCGTGCTGCACAACATCGCGGTGACTTTCAACAGATGCAGGTCTATTCCATTTCGGATAACACCTATTGGAGCGCTCAATCTCTCGCCAGTCTGGGACGGAACGAAGAGGCGATGCGAATTTTTCAGGAGATATACGACTACTCTTTCGACTTGGAGCGGCAAACCCCTAAGATCGACTACTTCGCTACCTCGCTGCCTGCGATGCTCCTCTTCGAAGAGAACCTGGTTCAGCGGCAAGAGATCTCGGCGAAGTTTTTGCGCGCCCAGGCATTACTGGGTCTGGGCCAGATAGGCCCTGCGGTCATTCTGCTGAACGAGGTATGTCGGCTCGATAGAAACCACGCAGGGGCCGCCGATCTGTTGGCAGCAGTTGAAACGGTGGTGAGCTGACCTATGCAAACTCTTCCTGTTCGTCCTGGTACGGACGTTTCGCCGATCGAGGTTCAAAACACCGTTTACCTTTGGGCTATTACGCTGGTGGCGGCGATGGGAGGGCTGCTGTTTGGTTATGACTGGGTGGTGATCGGCGGAGCTCGGCAATTCTATGAGGCTTATTTCCAACTCAATTCTGAGCAACTCGTAGGATGGGCCAACAGCTGCGCTCTGGTTGGCTGTTTCGTGGGATCCTTCGCGGCTGGATACCTGGGAGATCGCTTCGGGCGCAGGCGGGTACTTCTTGTCTCTGCGATTCTCTTTGCGATCTCCTCAGGGCTGACTGGCTGGACCTATTCCTTTTCGGCGTTCATCTTTTGGCGCATTATCGGTGGCACAGCGATTGGACTTAGCTCGAATATCTCCCCTCTCTACATTGCGGAGATCAGTCCGGCGCCCGTTCGAGGCCGTCTGGTCAGTCTCAATCAGTTTGCCATTGTGGTCGGTATCTTATTAGCGCAGATTGCAAACTGGCAGATTGCTCGTCCGATTCCGGATCGGATAAGTCATGCAGTATTTCTACAGACGTGGAACGTCCAGTATGGATGGCGTTGGATGTTCTGCGCCGTTATGGTGCCGGCAATTATGTTTACGGTCATGTCCCTCTTCATTCCCGAGAGTCCGCGTTGGCTGTTGGCCAAAGGCGATGAAGCTTCTGCCTATAAAGTCTTGACCAAGGTTGGAGGGCTCTCCTATGCGTTGAGCGAGGGCGCGAACATTAAAAAAACACTGCAACTGGAAACGGCCCTGAAAACCTCATGGAGAGAACTCTGGTTACCGGGTGTTCGGAAGATAGTGCTGATAGGAGCGGCTCTGGCCGTGCTGCAGCAATGGACAGGCATCAACATCCTCTTCAACTACGCAGCCGAGGTTTATCGCAGCGCGGGGTATGGGGAAAACGACATCCTCCTCAACATCGTGATTACGGGAGCCATCAATCTTATCTTCACCGTCATGGCAATGCTGATCGTCGATCGCGTCGGACGCCGTCCGATGATGCTGTTTGGGTGTATTGGTATAGGTATCTCTCACTTACTCTCTGGAATGGCTTATCGTGCAGGCTGGCATGGCAGCGCAGTTCTGGTGCTGACGCTGAGTGCGATCGCGTGTTACGCCCTCACTCTGGCCCCTGTTACCTGGGTTCTGATCTCCGAGATTTTTCCGAACCGAGTTCGCTCCCAGGCGGTCTCTATCGCTGTGAGCGCCCTCTGGATAGCATCCTTTGTGCTGACTTATACCTTTCCTCTGATTAATCATGCGCTCGGCAGCTCAGGTACTTTCTTAGGGTATGGAGTCATCTGCGTGCTGGGTGTGGCTTTCGTCTTCTTCTTCGTGCCTGAGACGAAAGGGCGAACTCTTGAAGAGATTGAAGCTCAAGTACTTTCAGTGAAGTGACGGGGCCATTCCTTATCGAGATCGAATGCTCGCGACGAACTCCGCCAGCGAAAAATCACTGTTGCGGATTCAGCGCCAGCTAAGCCCATGGCATGCAACTATTTCCAACGCACCCGTTGCGGAAGCTCATTAGATTGGCTCATTTATGGGAACGTACACGAATTCTTGGGAAGCATCCACGCAGGGTAGTTACAACTAGAAAAAGAGAGTTAATAATTATACTTGACAGTCTCTATTATAGAGGCATACCGTGTTTTCCGGTAACGTACACATTACGAATCACCATCTGGAGTTGGGCAACTGATGCTGGTTATTATTTTTCGATTATGCGAGGCCTGTAGTGGTAACAGCTGAGAAACCGATAGTTAGAGAGGGCACTGAAATGACAAAGAGTCGATTTATACGAGGTTATGAAGGAGCCAGGTTCTATTCGCTCTTCTTTGCGTTCTTGTTGGGGTTGTGGATGATAACCCAGAGTGCAGTCGCGCAGGTCGACCAGGGCGCTATAACGGGGGTTGTGCAGGACAGCAGCGGGGCGATAGTCCCGGGTGCCGCAGTCACTGTGACGAACGTCGATACGGGTCTGGTGCTGCAAGGAACTTCGAACGGTAGCGGCTTCTACGTGTTTTCACCGTTGAAGATCGGCAACTACAAGATGGTTGTCACTGCGAAAGGCTTCGAGACAACCATGCGCGAGAATCTCCACCTGGACGCCCAGCAAAGATTGAATATCGTCTTCGATCTCAAGCCAGGCTCCGTATCGGATACAGTGACCGTCACGGAGGCGGCGCCGCTGCTAGAGACCCAAACCAGTTCGGTAGGACAGGTGATCAGCACCGATACCATCAACACTACGCCTCTCAATGGACGCAATTTTGTCTATATTGCACAGCTGACCGCCGGAGTCGCACCGCCCTTTGGAAACACGCGCGGCAGTGGCACAGGAGACTTCGTTGCTAATGGACAGCGTACGTCGCAGAACAACTTCATTCTGGACGGCGTAGACAATAACACCAATCTCGTCGACTTTCTCAACGGTTCGAGCTACGTCGTGCGTCCTCCTCCCGACGCGTTGTCGGAGTTCAGTATCCAGACCAGCAACTTCAGTGCGGAGTTTGGACACTCGGCCGGCGCTGTATTGCAGGCAAGTATCAAATCCGGAACCAACAAGATTCATGGCAGCCTGTGGGAGTATGTTCGCAATACGAGCCTGGATGCAAAGGCATGGAATGCGCTGACCAATCCTCCGTATCACGAAAACCAGTTTGGAGGAACGCTCGGGTTTCCAATTATTCGTGACAAACTTTTCTACTTCGGCGATGTAGAGGCTAACCGCATCGCATACGGTAATCCAGGTACGTATACCGTGCCCACGCCATTGATACGGCAGGGAAATTTCTCCGAACTGCTCAATCCGAGTTTGAATAACGGACAGGTGGTTCAGCTCTATCAACCTAACTCTGGGGGGGGGGCGGCCAACACGTTGTCCTGCAACGGTCAAAACAATGTCTTTTGCCCAGGCCAGATCAACAAAGTCGCTCAGAATCTACTTAGTCTGTTTCCGCAGCCTAATACGAATGGCGGGAAGACCTACCAGAACTACGTGGTAAATACTCCAACCCATAACAATACCGTTCAGTTCGATCATCGCGTGGACTGGAACATCACCGCCCAGGATCAAGCGTATGCGCGTTATAGCTATGTGCATCAGATCGCGGTCAATGGCCTTCCGCTTGGCAATCCTCTTGATGGCACTGGATACGGAGGAGAGCACGACATCAATCTGTACCAGAGCTTTGTTGGAAGTGAGACTCATTTCTTTACGCCTACACTCGCCAATGAGTTTCGTTTCAGCTTCAGCGCGGGCAGGTCGTCCTTCCTTCAGCCAAATGCAAATGTCGACCTTGCTCCGACGCTTGGTTTAGGCGGTATTCCGTTTTCTCCTAACGAAGGCGGTCTGCCACTGTTTCAGGTTTATGCCACTCCGCAGTCAGGGGGAGGAGTCAGCAACTTCGGCTCACAGGGCACATCGAACGAGACCCAGAATGTTTATCAGATCCTAGATAACGTAACCAAGACAGTGGGGAACCATTCCCTGAAGTTCGGTGTGGCGTTTCAATCGGTTCGAAACTTCTATCGGTATGCACCTTCTTCTCTGGGGAACTATTACTTCACGGGGCTCTACACCAGTGACCCCGCGGTTAATAGTTCATCAACCTTTACTACCGGTTCCGGCATCGCGGACTTTCTTGCAGATCAGGTCAACACTTCGGCAATCTCGACTGCTCCAAACGTCAATGATGCCCGGTGGTATGACTCCGTGTACGCTCAGGATGACTGGAAGATTTCCACCCGGCTTACGCTCAATCTAGGAGTGCGGTACGACTACTACCAGCCGTATAAGGAAAACTCAGGACGTCAGGAAAACTTTATTCCCGGTCCCCCGCTGGCAAACGGAGCCGGCACAGGCGCGTTGGAGTTGCCAAGGAGTATTCAGAATACAGTTCCTCTCGGCACTTTGTTCCCGTCCATTTTGGCGAAGGACAATGTAACTATCAAGTATGTGAATAACGAGCGCCTTGTCTCAACTCAGTTGACAAACTTCGCTCCGCGCATAGGCCTGGCGTATCAGTTGGATTCGCAGACGGTGATTCGAGCGGGTTATGGCATCTTCTATGGTGGCCTGGAGAGCAATGGAGGCAATAATCTTGGTGATCAGTTTCCTTTCAGGGCTCAGGTGAATACCAATCCGGTGAGCTGTTCTCTGGGGAATTGCCCTTCGAATGGAATTACTCTTGAGACCGGTCTGGCTGGTGGCCTAGCCAATGGATTGCTGAATGCTGTCAATGACCCTGGGTTTCATGCGACCGACGGCAATACCAAGACACCCTACACCCAGAACTACAACTTGTCCTTCCAGCATCAGTGGTCGTCCAACCTGTCGAGCACTATCAGCTATGTAGGTAATGTCGTGCGTCATCTCGGGACCTACTACGATCCAAATACGATTCGTGCGCTGTATCCGTCGGGAACTGGAACGCAGTCCTTGCAACCGTTCCCGGATCTCGGAGGAATCGGAACGATTCATTACGGCGGTGTAAGCACGTACAACTCGCTGCAGGCTAAAGCCGAGAAGCGTGTCTCGCATGGGTTGAGCTTCCTGGCGACCTATACGTGGGCTCACGCATTGGATGACACGAGTTCTGCGGGCGGTCTCTCGACGGCAATAGGTGATCGGCAGTTAGCCATTATTCCAGTCATCGATGAATACACCAACTCGGTCTACGATGTTCGCAACCGATTCACGTTGAATGGCAACTACGCTCTGCCCTTTGGGCTCGGGCGAACCTACTTGAATCACTCGAGGCTGCTCGATCTGGCCGCAGGCGGATGGTCAAGCAGCCTAACCTGGGTAGCTCAGAGTGGAACTCCTTTCACGGTCAATCCGAGCAACAACGGGCCCTCAGGGGCGGGCGACAGGCGTGCCATCGCAATCAACGATCCCTTTGCACCGGGCGGCGGTCCGGGCTGCCCCACCCAAACCAGAACTCGTGAACACTATTACAACCCGTGCTCATTTGCCAATCCGCTGTCTGGCAACTTGATTACGTCACCAGTAACGGATATCGCGACAGCGATCCAGTATCTCGGTGGACGATCCAATCAGATCTACGGTCCTGGCTACTACGGAGTGAATATGTCGATCTTCAAAAACTTCACGACATTCCACGAGCAGTTTCTCCAGTTCCGCGCTGACGGATTCAACGTTCTCAACCATCCAACTCTTGCCAATCCGGCAATTCACGACAACACTGCGAGTGGAGGGCTGATCAACGGTCCGAAGACGTTCCAGAACAATACGCCGGATGCGCGGTTCTTCCAGCTATCACTGAGATACGCTTTCTAAATAAAAGTGCGGATCTCAAAGTGAAGATGTAGATATGCGGGGAAGAGGGAGCTTTATTTTCGAGTTCCCTCTTCCCTTATCCACCTTAGCCGCATTCTCAATAGTCAAATTGATTCTGCGGTCGTGACATTCTTTGGGAGTCGTCCATCATGCGTTTGGTTTTGAGCAGTCTGATCGTTGTGTCAGCTTTATTAGTAGTAACTGGTGTTTCGGAGGGTATCGCGCAGTCGGGGCCTGTTACGTTGCAGTCTCCTGATGAACGGCTTGTCATGCAGTTCGCCACCGTTGCGGAGAAAGAATCCAATGGCGCAGCGGGTAAATTGGTTTACTCGGTTTCTTTTCGCGGAAGACCATTGCTCGATCAATCCGCGCTTGCGCTTGAACTAGGCGACCAGCCTGCGCTGGGCAGCAATGTACAAATCGCTGCGAGTACTCCAGGGCGGGGTAGCGACGCCTATAGCCTGATAGCGGGTAAGGTCGGAAGTGTTCATGATCAGTACAACAGCGTGGTTGTACGTGTTATCGAGGGCAACGAACCGAAACGTTCGCTCGAGATTGAGGCGCGCGCCTACAACGATGGAATCGCTTTTCGTTATGTCTTACCCGAGCAGGATGCGATTAAAGAACTTCGTTTGAAGCAGGAGGATACGGAGTTTCGCATTAGCACAGATGCTACAACCTGGGCGTTGGCGCTTCCCAATTATCGAAGCAGTTACGAGAGCGAATACGTGAAGCTGCCTATAACAGCTTTCAGTAATCAGGGAGGGGTTTCGAGTAGTTTTCTGATTGGTTTGCCATTGCTGATGCATTCTCCCGGTACAGCATGGATGACGCTTACCGAGGCGGACCTCGAAGGAAATTCCGCCATGTACGTCACCAACCCATCGGGCAACTGGGCTGGTCATCTATTCATCTCGAAGCTTTCGCCGCGATTCGAGGACCCCAATCTTGCCCTGACGGGAACTCTGCCGCATCACTCGGCGTGGCGAGTTCTACTGGTTGCGGACGAACCGGGCAAGCTTATGGAGTCCAACATTATCTCGGATCTGAATTCTCCGAATCGCGTCCAGGATACGAGCTGGATTCATCCCGGAAAGGCTTCATGGAACTGGTGGGCCGGAGACCTGGGGCCTGACGGAAAAGCGGAGTACACCACGAAGAACATGGAGTACTACGTGGATTTCGCCGCACAATCCGGGTTTCCCTATATGCTGCTCGATGCTGGCTGGGCGGATGTACGTGACATTACAAAGATGCGCGGCAATGTAGATGTGCCGGAGCTGATTCGCTATGCCAGCACGAAGAATGTCAAGGTCTGGATATGGCTCTACTCCACTTCGGTGATGAACCAGATGAAGGATGCCTTTCCTCTGTTTGAAAAGTGGGGCGTCGCAGGCGTGAAGATCGATTTCATCAATCGGGACGATCAGGACGGGATCAAATTTTATTACGATGTTGCTCGGGAAGCGGCAGAACACCACCTGATGGTGGACTTTCACGGAGCCAGCAAGCCCTGGGGTATCGAGCGTACGTACCCAAATGTGCTCAGCTATGAAGCGGTTTTAGGGATGGAAAACAACAAGGTCGCGCGACGAGATAGTCCGGTCGACCGTACCGTCTTTCCATTCACGCGCATGGTGGCGGGGCCGTTGGACTACACTCCGGGCGGTTTTGACAACGTCACCGAGAACGATTTCGTTGGCCGCGATCAAAGTCCCATGGTGATGGGGACGCGAGCACAGCAGTTGGCGCTTTACGTTGTCTTTCAAACTCCATTCCAGATGGTGTCTGATAGTCCGCTGGCCTATGCGCATCAACCAGCGTTCAAGTTTATTCGCGATGTCCCCACCCAATGGGACTCGATGCATGTTCTCAGCGGAGAGCCCGGGGAGTTCGTGACAATTGCACGCAGTCACGGGGAGGAATGGTATCTGGGAAGTATTACCAACTGGACTCCGCGCGACTTACGCGTCTCGCTGAACTTTCTTGGGGCAGGCCGGTACACTGCGGAGATCTATCAGGATGCGGCGGATGCAGGAGATCATCCCAAAAACGTAGAGATCAAGAGACAGACCGTCCGGAAAGATGAAGAGTTAGTGCTTCACCTGGCCAAGGGGGGTGGATGCGCGATCCGTTTTGTTCCTCAGCGTGAAGGGAATGGGAACTAGATCGTCAGAAGCTTATCTGGGGCCGGTCTTAGGGTCACCCTGAGTCTGGTAGATCATCCAAGCGGTCCGTAAAAAGCGGGAGGTTGCTGCGGAAGATAATATGCGGTGCGAGACGAATCATCGGAGAGGTCTTCTTGTCTTCGAGCAGATGCGTGATGAGGCTCTCAAACGCGACCTTTCCTTGTGTGAATGGCCGCTGGTAGAGGGTCGCAAGAATTTTGCCGGTTTCGATCAGCGGCACCAACTCCTGAAAGAGGTCGGTTGTTACTACCTGAATCTTTCCAAGCATGCCCTCTTCTTCGAGAGCCTGGAGGACTGGGATACTGTTTGCTGTGCTTATGTACAGGCCTTGTGGTTTGGAGTCGCCGTGGAGCAGCGTGAGAGTCTGTCGGTAAGCTTCCTTTGGGCGTTCATGAGATTCCACTGCGGGGAGCAAGCTGAGATGGGGAGCGATCATGGCAAGCGTGGCTGCGAAGCCTCTAAGCTTTTCGGCGTGGTCGAGCGTGGTGAGTTCTCCGGTGATAGTTGCGACGTTCGTCTTGCGATAGAGCTTGTGCGCGAGGAGCTCCGCCGCCAACGCACCGCTGGTATAGGCGTGTGCGGAGACCAGGCCAATGCGGTCACTGCCAGGTGCATCGCTGGCAACGCAAAGCATCGCCGTGCCGTGCGCGGTCAGGCGACGAATGACTGGATCAAGTTTTCTCGGATTGCCTGGCGTGAAGATAATGCCGTCGTATTTGTCCTTCAATCTTGCCTCCAGCAGTTCGACATCGCCCTGGCCGAGCCGCTGGTACTCATAAAAAGTGACTTTTACATGCAAGCCTACAGTTGCCTCGGCGGCAGCCCGTATCCCGGCTCGCAGTGGGTCGAAAAAGTGGGAGATCTGTTTTGGAAGAACGGCTGCAATTTCGATTCTTCGATTGAGCTTCAATGCCTGTGCCGCAAGATTGGGTTTGTAGCCCAGCTGCTCGGCTATCTGCAGAACGCGTGCTTTGGTCTTCGGGCTTACGCCAGTTCGTTCATGGAGTGCCCGATCTACTGTGCCGATCGAGATGCCGAGGGCCTGTGCGATGTCTTTGATGCCGGCAGTTTTAGAGTTGCTATTCATAGGGTTCGAAGATGGAGCAAGAGATGTAAGACCTATACTACGGCGCTAACCTATCGGCCGCGTATCTTCCGTTTTGGTTTACGCCGAGCCTACCGAGACTTCCGGAGCCAGTCAATCCTACAGCAGCAATTTGTTGCTGGTCCGGGCCATGTCGACCGTACGATCGGGGGGCGTGGTCGCTATCGCGTCCTGAAAAGCAAGCGAAGCAATTCCGCAAAGAGGAGTCCATGAGTCCGACAAGACGGGAGTTTCTACGTGGCGGCCTAGCATTGGCCGCTGTTCCAGCCACCACTCATGTCGCATTTACGGAACTAGCCGCTGAGCGCAACACGCTCTGGTATGCAACCGAGGCGAAACGGTGGCTGGAGGCGGTCCCCATTGGGAATGGCCGAATTGGCGGGATGGTCTTCGGGGGCGTTCGCAAAGAGCGCGTTGCCCTGACCGAGTCGACTGCCTGGTCGGGTGCAGCGAGCGAATCGGACGTGAACCCTGGGGCGCTCCAACATATCGGGGAGATACGCGAGCTACTTTTTCGGGGCGAGTACGGTGAAGCGCGGAAGATGTGTGAAAAACACCTTCTAAGCCACCCGACCTCGTTCGGCACAAATCTGCCTTTGTTTGATCTTTTGTTGGAGTTCGAGGAACCGGGGCATGAAACGGCTTATCGGCGGGTGTTAGACCTCGAGACCGGAATCGCAGGGGTCAAATATCGAGTGGGGCCGCATCTTTTCACGCGTGAGTCGTTCTGCTCCAACCCCGATCAAGTGCTTGTCCTGCATCTTGCAAGCCCTATCGCCGGACAGATCAGTTTTGCGGCGACATTCGATGGGATCAAGATTCCTGGTGCGGTGAACTCTCTCGGAAACGACACCCTTATCTTTCGGGGGAATGCCTTCGAGAGGCTGCACAGCAATGGGAATCAGGGCGTCGAGATTGAGTGCCATCTCCGTCTCCTGCACCAAGGGGGAGAGATTTCGGTGGGAAAGGATTCGCTGCAGGTAAAAGTCGCAGATGCAGTTACGTTGCTGGTCGCAATCGCGACGAACTATGGTGGCCGCAACCCAGGGAAGATCTGTGACGAGTCTTTGCAGGCCGCAGCCGTAAAATCCTACGCGGAGCTTCGTCGGAATCATGTTGCCGACTATCGAGAACTATTCAGCAGGGTTCGGATCGATCTGGGATCTCGGAGTGATGCTGCCAATATTCCAACGGATCAGCGGCGAAGGCTGTTGGAAGGGGGAGCCAGTGATCCAGAGCTGTGTGCGCTCTTTTTCCAGTATGGACGGTATCTGACTATCGCTGGCTCGCGTTCAAACTCTCCGCTTCCTCTTGCTCTGCAGGGAATCTGGAATGACGGGCTGGCATCCAGTATGGGTTGGACCGACGACTTTCACCTGGACATCAATACAGAACAAAACTACTGGCTCGCCGAGGTAGGGAACCTCTCAGAGTCGCAAGCTCCGCTCTTTGTTTTGACCGAGAAGCTGCGTCAGTCGGGCGGGAAGACGGCGGAAACGATGTACGGAGCGCCTGGCTGGGTCAGCCATGTGGTTACAAATCCCTGGGGCTTTACTGCACCCGGCTGGGGGCTGGGCTGGGGGATCTTCGTCACATCCGGTATCTGGATTGCACTTCAGATGTGGGAGCACTTTCGCTTTAATCCAGATATGGAGTTTCTTCGGGAGCGGTTGTATCCCATATTCAAAGAATCGGCCGAGTTCTTTCTCGCCTATATGGTGGAGCATCCAAAACACGGCTGGCTTGTGACTGGTCCATCCGATTCACCGGAGAATGCGTTCCGGGCGCCGTCGGGAGAGTACTGTAGCGAGTCGATGGGGCCGACTTGCGATCGGGTTTTGGTCTATTCACTCTTAAGTGTGTGTTTAGAGGCGGAGAAGTTGCTCTCAATTGATTCAGACCTCGGCAGCAAGCTCCAGCAGACACGAGAGAAGTTGCCGCCTCTACAGATTGGGCGTTACGGTCAACTGCAGGAGTGGCTTGAGGATTTTGAGGAGGCTGAGCCGAATCATCGGCACACCTCGCACCTCATTGCTCTTTATCCGGAGAACCAGATATCGCCGGAGAAGACTCCGGCGTTGGCAAAGGCTGCGCGCGTCACTCTGGAGCGGCGTATCCACCATCCGAAGTGGGAGGATACTGAATGGAGCCGCGCTAATCTTGTGAATTACTATGCCAGACTCTGGGATGGCGAAGCAGCCCATCAACATCTCATCGGCCTGCTCTCGAAGACAACTGAAGACAACCTGCTGACGTACTCGCGAGCTGGTGTGGCGGGCGCGTCCCAGAATATCTTCGCGATCGACGGCAACACTGCCGGCGCTGCGGGTATCGCCGAGATGCTGCTGGAATCGCAGGGGGACTCAATCCATCTTTTGCCTGCGCTGCCATCGGCGTGGCCCACTGGCAGTGTTAGTGGTCTTTGCGCACGAGGCGGATTTGAGGTTGATATGAATTGGCGATCGAACCGGCTCACACTGGCTGCGATTCGTAGCAAACGCGGAGGAGACTGCACGGTTCGGTATGGAAAAACTTTGAAGTCAATTCACGTAGAAGCAGGTCAGACAGTACGTCTTACGGCGAGATCGTTTGTGACGTAGCTAAGACGTCCGAGTCATGAACAGCGGGACGGTTTAGGCACTTTATGCGATAGGCCTGGCAGTGATAAGAGAGGGAGCGAATTGATGAAGATTTGGAGCTGGGGAATGAGAGATTTACGAAGCGATAAAGTTTTTTTCTGTGGTTCGCATTTGCTTCGAACCCGTTTTAACTTCGGTGTCTTGATCTGGATAGCCTCTGTCAGCATCGTCGCCCCACGATTTGTCCGGGCACAGTCGAACAATGCCACGATTCGCTTCGATAGTCGGACTCAGGTCTTTCGCATCGACGCCGGGGATATGTCCTATGTGCTCGGTATCAATGATAAGAAACAGGTGCAAACTTTGTATTGGGGAAAGAGGCTTAGCGCGGCGGATACCTTTGCAATGTCACACGCGGACCCTGGGATCTCTTCTTTTGATTCCTCGATCAACACTACGCGGCAGGAGTTTGTGGCCTGGGGTGGAGGTCTTTACGTTGAGCCCGATCTGAAAGTAGCTTTTCCGGACGGTAATCGAGATCTGGTTCTGCAATATGTCTCCCACAATGTCGACGGGAACCGATTGAGGATTCTGCTTAAGGACATTTCACGAGAGGTTTACGTCGAGTTGCAGTATCAGGTAGACGCAGCGACGGGAGTTCTTCGTCGATCGGCACAGGTGCAAAATAGGACTGCATCTTCGTTGACGATTGAACAGGTCGCTGCGGGCACTTGGAATCTACCGCGCGGGACCGACTATCGACTGCGTTACCTGACGGGGCGCTGGGCTGGAGAGTGGAGCCTGCACGAGCAGCTGATTCAACCCGGAAAGGCGATCCTCGAGAGTCGTCGAGGATCTACCGGCGATCAGAACAACCCGTGGTTTGCCATCGACCGAAATGGCTCGAACGATCAAGACAGCGGCGATGTCTGGTTTGGGGCGCTGGGATGGAGCGGTTCCTGGCAGATGAGCATCGAGCAGGACGAGATTCATCAGATCCGAGTTACGGGAGGGCCTAACAGCTTTGATTTTGGGTACAGACTGGCTGCGGGCGAGCACCTCCAGTCGACTGACTTCTATGCTGGTTATTCGCATGATGGCATTGGCGGCGCGTCGAGGCTGCTGCATCGCTTCGAGATCTCCAGCATCGTGCCGCATGGGACTGACGCGAAGCTGCGGCCGGTGCTCTATAACTCTTGGGAGGCCACGGAGTTCAAAGTGGATGAAGCTGGGCAGGAGACGCTGGCCGAAAAGGCCGCAAGTATCGGGGTCGAGCGCTTCGTTGTTGACGACGGTTGGTTTGGTCAACGCGCCAGTGATCGCGCCGGGCTGGGGGACTGGTATGTGAACCCAGTGAAGTTTCCACATGGCTTGAAGCCTCTGATCGACAAGGTGCATTCGCTTGGCATGGACTTCGGACTCTGGGTCGAACCTGAGATGGTGAACCCGGACAGTGATCTCTATCGCAAGCATCCCGACTGGGTTCTGAATTTCACTGGCCGGCCTCGCAGTGAGGGGCGCAATCAGTTGATGCTTAACCTGGCGAGGCCGGATGTGCGTGAGTATGTCTTCCAGTTTCTCGACAAGTTGCTTGACGAAAATGACATTGCTTTTCTCAAGTGGGACTATAACCGCAACTGGTCCGAACCGGGATGGCCTGCAGTAGCGCCCGAAGATCAGAAGAAGGTCTACATCAACTACATTCAGAACCTTTATTCGATTCTCGAAGAGTTGCGCGCGAAACACCCCAAATTAGAGATTGAAAGCTGCTCCGGCGGCGGCAGCCGAGTCGATCTGGGCATCATGCGATATACCGATGAGGTGTGGCCTTCGGATAACACGGATGCGTTTGATCGCCTGCTGATTCAGGATGGCTTCACCTATGCCTATGCGCCGGGTGTGATGATGGCGTGGGTGACCGACTCCCCTACGTGGGTGAATCAACGATCGCTCTCTCTTGAGTACCGTTTTCTCTCATCGATGCAGGGATCGCTGGGTATTGGCGCAAATCTCAACAACTGGAAGCCTGACGATTTTGCGACGGCAAAAAAAATGGTGGAACAGTACAAGCGGATTCGGCAGACGGTGCAGCGTGGCTCGCTCTACCGGCTAATTTCCCCGCAAAAGGGAAGCGAGCAATCTGTAACCGAGACTGTATCAGAGGATCAGAATCACGCCGTTGCGTTTGCGTTTCTGCACTCCAGCCAGATGCTTTATCCCTTTCCGCGCATTTACCTTCGTGGGTTGAGGCCGGACGCGATGTATCGGATTGCTGCGCTTGATGGGAAGCTTTCGGCGGATACTCCAGCGGTGGCGTCGGGGTCTTTCTGGATGCAGAATGGCGTGGATGTGGAGTTGCGGGGCGACTTCCAGGCCTGCGCCTTCACTCTGGAAAGGGTCGAGAGGTGAGCTCTTACCAGATGAGAGGTGCGATTGTTTCGCACATTTTTTTGGGGCTGGTGTGTGACGTTTTTGCAGGGGTTTTTGCGAAAAACGGGTGTTTTGAGGTGGTTTTTTGATGGTGAGAACGTGGTGGATTGCGTGGTAAACGTGGTGTTTTGGCAGTCACTTTTTCGGGGTGGAAAAATGCGCCAGGTTTTGGAGATTTATTTTCTTTGGCTTCCCGTTTTGGGAATGCGAGGGGGCAGCGCGGCCTGTTGATCCATCGAAAGTAGCCGAAAGTGGCTATGCTGAGCGTCGCTGAGGTGGTGCTGTTGCTGGGGGCTGCATCGTGAATGAATGGAGGGGTGGCTGGTGTTTATGGCCTATGCTGTCTGATGCCATGACCCTTGAGATGCCATGACCTTTGATGGGCATGATGATCGTGACGGAGGTTGCGATGTTCAACATTCGTACTATGCTTTCGGCGACGTTGATCCTGGAGGCTGTTCTGCTGGTTGCTTTGCCCGGGCGGGGGTTGCAGGACCAGGGCAAGGACAGCATGGCTGGGATGGACATGAGTGGCGGCAAGGGCAAGATGGGCGATATGGCTGACATGAAGGACATGGGGCCGAGCATGGCTGCCATGGCCGGCCATATGGCCGTTACTCCCGTGTTGCCGAAGCAGCCGGGCGATGAAGCGAAGGCGAAGGAGGTGGTGGCCCAGGCCAAGGCGGCGATGGAGCGGTACAAGGACTACCGCAAGGCCCTGGCGGATGGATACGTGATTGCGAACCCGAAGCTGGAACAGCCGCAGTACCACTTCAATAACGAGGCCAACGCACGTGCGTCCGATCTACACTTCGATCCAAGCAAGCCGACGTCCTTGCTCTACCGGCACACGGAGTACAAGCAGTACAGGCTGGAGGGGGTGATGTACACGGCGCGGCCGAACTCGACGGAGGAGGAGCTGAACGAGCGGATCCCGCTCAGCGTGGCGCGGTGGCATGAGCACATCAACTTCTGCGAGGCTCCGGCAGATCGTGTGAGGGACTATCAGGCTGCGCATCCAAAGTTCGGCATGTTTGGATCGATCCATACCAGAGAGGCCTGCGAGGCCGAGGGCGGGATCTTCCATCCTTATCTGTTTACGTGGATGATCCACGTCTTTCCCTATGAGAGCAACGTGAAAGACGTCTTTTCGATGAACGACGACGTTGCGCATGTGCATTGAGGCGGCTTAGGAGGTCGTGAAGGCGAGACGGGTGGTGGCCTTGCGCGAAGTGAGCGCTATTCGTTGGCAATCATCTCGCGAACTTCTGCGAGGTGCTGCTGGAGCTGGGCGATCTTTTGGGGCCAGGAGCCTTCGGGGTCGGGGTAGGGCTCATCGGCGGCGAAGCGACGCTGGGCTTCGGTGAGGCCCTGGGTGATGTGGGCCAGGCGCTCTTGCAGGGTGGGGCCACTCATGAGGAGAGCCTATCACTTTGGCTGACCGATGAGGAGAGAGTTCTATTTTGAGAGAACGAGGGATTTGAGGTGGCTTCCGTCGTAGTAGAACTGGTTTGCGGTGCCTACCAGTTTTTCGTAGACGAAGGACTCTCGTGAGATGGTCACTTTTTTAGAGCCGTAGAGGTTCTGGTAGCTTCCGGGGTGGAGCTTCCAGACGACCATGGGGGCCGCGACCTGGGTGGGAGGGATGACGGATACGGTGACAGGGCTGTTTTTTTTCAGGTAGACGAGGGTGAGTTGTTCGAGCTGGCTGGTCTGCTCGCCTGCTTGTGCGGGGTTGCGCTGGATGAGGGCGAGGAGGTACGAGGTCTTGCCTTTGGGGTAGAAGTTTCCGGAGGTTACTCCGGGGCATTCGCCGGGGTGGTTGCCCTTCCATCGTTGCGGGTCGGTGCCGGCGAGATCCTGGGGTTGCAGGATGGTCCAGTTGTCCTGCTCGACGGCGGCGCGGATTGATGGAGGGAGGTTGTTCAGGCAGTCCTCTGCGCGGACGTGCGCCGAGAAGGAGAGGAGGCTTGCGAAGAGGATGCCTTTTGAGATGCTCATGGTACTAGCTTCGTCTGCCCTGAGAGGTTTTAGCGATACTACCTTTAGGGGAGGGAGGCGGGTCGCGCGCGCCTTCGCACGAATGCCCACGTCTTCGAAGTCGGAATCGAAATCGAGACATGGGCACGCGGATTGATGAGCGCTCGGAGGTATCAGTTCGACCGGCCGACTTAGAGGTTTCGAGCTCTGTTGCCGGTGACGAGGCGAAGGAGCAAGGTGAGAAGGACTGCGCCGACGATGGCGACGATGACGGTGTAGATAAGGCCGCCTGATCCTGCATAACCGAGCTTCTGCATGATGAAGCCGCCTATGACGGCTCCGATGATGCCGATGACGATGTCACCGATTGCGCCGTAGCCGCTGCCCTTCATGAGCTTGCCGGTGAGAAAACCAGCGATGAGGCCAACAATGATCCACCAGATGATAAACATTTCGAACTCTCCTGAGAATTGAGATAGGGGCCCGGGCAGCTGTGTCGGAGTGGCGTTCGGATCGATACCTGCGGCTCACATCCGGGGGGTGCAATCTTTCAGAGGACATTCCGTTCCGGCGAGTTGTTCGTATGCAGCATTTTGTGCCCAGATTTGTTTCGTAAGTTTCGGAGAAGCTTATCAGTATCGGGGGCTGAAGGGAAAGATAGTTAAAGGCAACACGTTTTGGAAGAAGGGCTAGCTATTTATCAAAGCTGGTCATTTATCCAGGCTGGTTCTTTATCGAATCGACGGGTGAAGAAGATTTGCGCTTCCGCGGGGTGAATGTGCAAAGCTATACGGGAGAGGGCGATAGGTAATTTATGACGAATCCCTGGCTCCATTGGTGGACGGATTCGGCGTCACTGCTGCAACAGCCGACGTTTCCGCGCCTGATGCTGGCATTGGTTCTCGGCGCCTGCATTGGAACGGAACGACAGTGGCGGCAGCGTGCGGCGGGGCTGCGCACGAATACGCTGGTGTGCTTTGGATCTGCGGCGTTCGTCGATCTGGGTTCGACGATCGCGCCGGGAACGACGCAGGTGATCGCATACGTGGTCTCCGGCGTGGGCTTTCTGGGTGCGGGGGCGATTATGAAGGACGGCGGCAATGTGCGCGGATTGAATACGGCTGCCACGCTATGGTGTTCGGCCGCTGTGGGCGCATGTGCCGGTGCGGGTGAGTTGCTCGATGCGGTTTTTGTGGCGGTGTTGCTGGTGGCGATCAATTCGGTGCTGCGTCCGCTGTCGCGCTATATCGATCAGCGGTCTCTGTCGGTGCTGGAGACTCACACGTTTTATCGGCTGAGGCTCTTCTGCGAGACGGAGTTTCAAGGGGAGGCGCTGTATCAATTGACCCGCGAGATCGCGGCGCGTTCGCTGGTATTGCGAAAGACGATCTCGGAGCAGGTTGAAGATACAGACAACTCGGTGATCCAGGTCATTCTTGAGTCGCCTGCGCATGACGCCACTCTTCTGGATGGAATCGCTGAAGAGCTGCGGGAGTTTCCGTGGACTCAATCGGTGGAGTGGACCGAGACCGGGAGCGAGGCGGAGTAGCTGTTCCTCTGCCACATTCTGATGCCTGTCACATTCTGATGTCGTGTTCTCCGACGATGGTGAAGGCCGGGAGGAGGTTGGTCATGATGAGGAGGTCTCGGACCTTTTTGCCGATGTGGCGGAGTTCGAGCTCGCAGCCTTTGGTGCGGGAAGAGACGTAGAGGCGGACGAGTGCGCCCAGGCCCATGCTGTCCATGTGGGTGAGGTGGGAGAGGTCGAGGATGAGGCGCCGGTGGGTGGGGAGGAGCTGGGAGACGGGAGCGTAGAGGAGCTCGGTGTGGCCCGCTACCAGTTTGCCGTGACAGCGTATGACGGCTGTGTTGCCGTGGTCTTCGATCTCGAGCGTGAAGGGCGGCGGGGTTGTGGATGCAGGCATGGGTGCTCCTTTGGGAGCCCATTCTATCGCTCGGAGTGGGAGAGGATTCGTGTTTTTGCGCGAATGCCCGCTCGCGGTGAGATTGCGGTATGGGCTGACCGGCTTTGACAACTTATTTGCAGCGTTGTAGGTTTCATCTTATTCACAGATCTACCTGGACCTGCAACGCAGTTGTTCCGGGCCTTTCTCGCGGTCTCGAGTTACTCACGACTTTTTGGAGGCGAAGATGTACTTTTCCGGTTCGTGTGTTAGACGGGGTGTGTTTTGCTGCCAGGCTCTGATTGCGTTCCTCGCCGTGGGCTGTTCTCACCCGACGATGATAGTGACAGGGCCTGGGCCTGCGGGGACCGCGCCCTCATTACCGGGACTTCCTTTTTATACGAAACATGGCGTGTGCAAGAGGGAGACGGTGTGGCTGGAGCCGCAGTACACGCTTAGTATCTCCGTGACTGCTGACAAACAGCTTCCGGTTACGAAGACGATGACGGTGACGCGGCAGGCTTATCTGAACGATGAAGTTCAGACGCTTATCACGTCGATGAATGCTTTGTCGGGCGAACACAAGGTTGATGCGAACGACGCCAGTGCATGTCCATCGAGCGTAGGGGCTATCTGGGATAGAGTAGCTGCTAACAAGTCGTACTCTCCTGTTGCGGCGTTGGAGACAAGTGGTGGACTAGGGGCTGCTGAAGCGGTCGGCAATATTGTTCGGGTAGGAGATAGTGCAGCGGTTGTTACGGAGGTGGACTACAAGAATGTCTACTACCTGAATACGAAGTCTCCGTGGATTGGGACGGCGCAGGTGAATGCGAAGCTGGGTAGCGATGGGACACTTACAGAAGCAAGTGCACAGGTAGACGATGAGACCTGGTCTACGATTCTGAATGCCGCTACCTCTCTGGTAGGCGATTTTCTTGGTGGGGGGTCTGGTGCGAGCGCTCCTGCGGCAGCGGCTGCTCCTGCGACTTCTGGAGTGGCTACGCCCGCTCTAGTGCCGGAGAGGGTAAGGTTTTCCTGTCCAGCGCTGCCAGGTTGGCCGACGCCTACGGGGTCTTTCAGTTATAAGTACAGTCTGACGACGACCGTCTATAAGCATGATCATACGGAGTTGTCAGGGTTAGATAAGCCTTGCGAGACGACCCGGGAGGGTGTTGTGGGTGGCAACTTTACGGTTGTCGCAGAGGCTATGGATGCGCAAGAGAAGAAGGATGACTCGGATACCATCTCGGTCAAAGGAGCGATCAAGCTGCCTAAGAAGAGTTCGGCTGATAAGGCTAAGGGGACAGCAGGGAAACAGGAACAGTAACTTCCATGTCGCAGAATCCCTTCTAAGAATTAGCGTACTTCCAGGCAACTCTCTTTGTGCATTAAATTATGCCTCCGAAAAGGCAAAGAACTGGCTGGCGAGACTTCCATCCTGAGGAGAGGATCTTGTGAGAGAACCATCTATCGCCCCGCAGTCAGTTCGATCTGATGGTCTTTGCTGGCTTCATGGGCGGTTGAAGAACGCGGCATGTGGCTACTCCCTCGGCTGTGTTGTCGCGGCGAACAACCCATAGTCCTCCTGAAGGCTTTACCGAAGGCGCTTTCGGATTCGTAACCAAGCGATGAGGCGATTACGGAGATGGAATCGTCTGAACTCTTCAGCCTGTCTCCGGCCAGCAGCATGCGCCAGCGCGTCAGGTACTCCATGGGGGTCGCCCCCACCGTCTCTTTGAACCTTAGAGCAAAGATCGATCGCGACATACCGACACGCTCGGCCAGTTTTTGCAGTGTCCATGGATGCCCCGGATCGTCGTGCATGCAGGTGATCGCTGCGCTCATCTGTTTATCTGCCAGCGCAAAGAGCCAGCCGGCGCCCCTTGTGGTCCCATCTGCCAGGTGCAGTCGAAGAGCTTGAACGAGCATCATGTAGGCGAGTTGTTGCGCGATCAAAGAGCTGCCCGGCTGCGGGTTGCGCACCTCCTCCTTCATGCGTTCCAGCGACCAACGCATCGTCGCCTTATCCGACTCTTTCCGGATGTGCACGATGGGTGGCAGAGAGCTCAGCAGGATGTCGGCGTGACTGCCGGTAAGTGCAAAGTGGCCGCCGACGATATAGTGCTCCCTTCCTTCGTGAGGTGCCGCGGCATCACCGTTCTTCAGCGCTTCAAGAAGCACGCGATAGTCGACCGGCGTGAGGGACAGGTTCGTGGAGAGGCTGAAGGGCAGCCCACGCGGCAAAAGGAAACACTCTCCTGTTGTAAGGAGTACGGGTTCCGGGATGCCTTCCACAGACAGCCAGCACTGGCCTGAGACCACGGCATAGCACTTGATGCCCTGATGCTTTGGAAACTGGATGGCCACATCGCCATCCACCGGAAAGCCGCCCGCCGAATAACTCTGAGGTTTGAGCAGCGACAAGACATCTGAGAGTGGGTCCATACAGCCTCCGGACGATTGAACCGGTAATGCGGACTATCAGTATAGATCGTATGCGTCTATGGCCCATCTAGCTAAGGACAGGCCGCCAATCAGCAGCGTCCTCAACCGAAGTAAAGGAGAGTTCATCATGCGTATTTTTCTCACTGGCGCTACCGGCTTTATCGGTTCGGCCATTGTTCCGGAGCTCATCAAGGCGGGCCATCAGGTGCTCGGATTAACGCGGTCTGAGGAGGGCGTTCAGTCTCTGACCGCGGCCGGAGCCGAGGTGCATCGGGGCAATCTTGAAGACCTGGAAACTCTGCGCCGTGGAGCGGCCGTGTCGGACGGCGTCATCCACTGTGCCTTTGATCACGACTTTTCGAACTTCGTCGCGATCTGTGAGAAAGACCGAAAGGCCATCGAGGCGATGGGCGACGTGCTTGTCGGCTCGGACCGCCCCCTGCTCATCACCTCCGGGACCGGAATGGGGAACGCTGCTCCAGGTCAACTCGCAACCGAAGACCATTTCGATCGCAACCACCCGAATCCACGCAAAGCTTCGGAAGTAGCAGGGGCTTCCGTAGCCGAGCGGGGGGTGAACGTGTCGGTGGTGCGTCTTCCTCAGGTCCACGACACGGTCAAGCAGGGCCTGATCACCTACGCGGTCCAGCTGGCTCGTGAGAAGGGAGTCTCGGCGTACATAGGGGACGGACTCAATCGCTGGCCAGCGGCGCATGTTCTCGATGTTGCCCATCTCTACAGGCTTGCGTTGGAGAAGGACGAAGCAGGCAGCAGGTACAACGCGGTCGCTGAAGAAGGAATCTCGATGCGGGAGATCGCTGAGGTCATTGGCCGGGGCTTGAAGGTGCCCGTGGTCAGCCTCTCTGCGGAGGAGGCGCCAGCTCATTTTGGCTGGATGGCGATGTTCGCGGGCTTCGATATGCCAGCTTCAAGCACGCTAACCCAGCAACGGCTGGGATGGCATCCGACCGGCCCTGGCTTGATTGCCGATCTCGAACAGATGCACTACTAAGCTGAACAGATTGCGTGCCGGCAGGACTTCGCGATGCTGGTGCGCATGGCTGTGTCGACGGTTTACATCCCACCCTTCAAAAAGCGCGAAGGATGGGGCACCCGAGCTTTTGTATCTGGTTCGGAAGTGAAAGGGGGCCACCCGCCAATTGCGGGATCAAAGTCGCATGCCAAACAAGGTGACGCGCAGGAAGAGGAGGATGATGAGCGAGATAGCGCTCACAGGTATGACAATGCCGCGAGCTCTACGAAAATCGGGGTCAGTCGTCTTGATGCGACCGTACTTGACCCACCAACGAATAGCCATAACCGGGACGGCGTACTTGATGAAGACAAAGCCGATGAGACCCGCGAGGCCCAGGAAAGGAAAGAAGATTAGCGCACCAAAAGGAATCAGAATGCCCAGCATGACCTTCAAGTAGCTGGCGTCGCTGCAGGCTTGGCTAATTGTGCTGGTTATAGCGGCGGATTGTTCGGCGGCAGATCTGTCGATGGGAGTGTGGCAGAAGGAGCATTGCTGCATTGAGGTGTTAATGGTTTCTTTGCAGTTCGGGCAAGGGAAGACGCTAACTACCGAGGATAGGCTGAGACTCTGCGCCATGATTGTTGCCCTCTCTGAGTACTTTCAGGCAAGGTTAGCACGCGGTACTTTCAGGCAAGGTTAGCACGCGCTGTCTCATAGTTTGTCTTACTTCCCTGGCACTTTTTACTGTCGGTCTGAAACGGGTCGCGCTTTCGCGTGAATGCCCAGATCTCAATCGTGAGATCTGGGCATTCCTTTTGAAGCCGGGTTGTGTGCTGCTCTCCGCTACTTTGGCCGTGCTTCGTTATGGGGTTGCGGCTGCCGCTGCTCTAGTTTCTGCTGCTGTTGGGAGTGGCGTTGTTCCATCTGTTGAGTCTGTTGTTGATGCTGTTGCTCCACCTGCTGTTTTCTCGCATCATTCGCATTCCGCTGTGCAAGTTGCTGATGTTGTGCCTCCTGCTTTTGCTGAAGTTGCTGGTGTTCCTGATTCTGTTTTGCAATCAGGTTGGATTGTTGTTGCTGGTACCTTTGATCGAGTTTGGCGTTTCCGGTGTTGGGCGGTGGAGGAGGTGGCTGGTGGGGTTGTACCTCGCTGGCATGCGCAGGGTTGGCGGGATGAGTGGCTGCCTCGGGACGGTTGGCCTCAGGACGGTTGGCCTCGGGACGGTTGGCCTCGGGGTGATAGGGCGCTCCGGCTGCGTGAGCGGCAACAACGCCTTGTCCGCTAAACTCTGCGGGTCTGGCGGTCGCGGCGATTGGAGGCCTGCCCTGGTTCGCTGAAGCTCGGAGTTGTGGGTTGGAGCGCGCTGTCTGCAGGTGTTGAACCTGAGATTGTACTGGGGCGATGTGTCGTTCGTGCGCAACAGCTTCTTCTTCTGATGTTGGGCGCGCAGCGATGCCACCTCTACCACCGTTGTAGCTAACCCGGTTTTCGGTGTTGTTGATCACCGTTGTGTTGTATGTGTTGTGAATATTTGTGATGTTCACGTTGTTGACGGCGCGGTTATAGAAGAAGTGTCCTCGGTCCCATCTGCCTCCCTCATAGCCTGTGCCGAAGTAGCCGAAGCCGTAGCTGATTCCACCGTAGTACCCAACATGCGGTCCCCAGTACCCCTCGTGAAAGAAGTATCCGCCGTCGCCCCATCCCCACCAGCCTGGTGTCCAAAGATATCCGACTTCGGGGGCCAGAACCCAAGTGCCTGGTACCCAGTAGTAGCCGTAGTCGTTATCGTAGGCCCAGTAGCCGGGCGTCCAGATATATCCATCGCCGGGACAGAGCGGTTGCTCGTAGACCGGCAGAGCAGGCGGCCCGAAGGAGACGGAGATGCCAATCTGTGCGAAGGAGGTCGAAGAGATTAATACCAATAAAAGACCGAGCAAAAGATGGCGGATCGAAGGACTCATGCGCATTTGTGTTTGCTCCCTAAGAGAAATTGAGTTCGTTTTCAAATGAGTGGTTGAGGAGTCACCTCTCTCGGCCCGGAAGGTGGACTCACAATTGATGCAGGGACAATCGAACTCGTTCCCAAGGAAGGATACTCCACCCCCTTCTACGATTGCTCGCTGATATCTGGTGTTCGGAGCGGAGGAAGGGTGCGTTTGGTATGGGCCACCCGGCTTAAAAGTCCAGTGTGATGTGGGAATAGACGGGGTCGCAGAAGGTGATTTTGAGCGCCTCATCGAGGGGTGTCGCCTGGACGCCAAAGATAGACGGCCAGTCGATGACCTCGAAGACATCCGGTGTGACGAGCGCTTTGAGTTGACCGACGGTGAATGCGGGATTGCGATCGAAGAGGGCGTTCAATGCCAGCAAAGACCAAAAGAGGCTATATGGGATACGTTGGATCCGGGTTTTGGCTCTTGTTGCTTTTTTGACAGCTCGGATGAGGTCGATGTAGTCGATGCGCTCCCGCCCGGTGATGTTGTAGGCTCCTGTGGCCTCGGTGTTGATCGCTGATGCGATGATTTCGCAGAAGTCACCAACGAAGAGAGGTTGGCGCAGATATTTTCCTGAACCCGGGATTGGGAAGACAGGGGTTCGCTGCATGAAGCGGGCCAACCAGCCAACATGCTTGCGGTCGAACCAACCAAACATGAGGGTGGGACGAACGACAATCTGCTTAATTCCGGATGCGGCGACAAGGGTCTCCTGGGCTTTCTTTGTCTCCGTGTAGTGATCGACGGCCATGGAGTTGACCACGGAAGAGGAGATACTGACGAGGTAGGGCACTTTGTGCCGCAGCGCTGCCTCCAGCAGTTTCTCAGTTGCCCGGATGTTATTGCGGACAAAGTCTTCGGGCACAACTCCTCCGATTTGCGCATGACCGATAACGAGCACGTCACAACCGGCGAGTTCGGTCTGCCACTCTGCTGTGCTGTTCTCGTCGGCCAGGTCGCACTCCAGCACCCTGAGCGCAGGATGGCTTTTGCGGAGAATCGCCGTATTGACCGGATGCTTATCGATCGCAACGATATTGGTTAGTTCGCTCAAGATGAGGCGTGGAATCAGATTCTGGCCGACGAGCCCCGCCGCGCCGGTGATTACGATCTTTTTATTCATTGTCAGTTACTTGGATTTTATCGTGAGGGGAGGAGAGCGGTTCGTGCTTCCGCACGAATGCCGACTCATGCGGTGAAACTGTATGAGTTGGTCACCCGAGATGTGGGTTGGTTTTTATGTATGGGCTGCACGCTCAGATTTTTTTTGTGGGCGGGGAGTTGTGGTGTTTTGCGGGGGATTTTGCGAAAAAGGGGTGTTTTGAGGTGGTTTTTTGATGGTGAGAACGTGGTGGAATGCGTGGTAAACGTGGTGTTTTGGCAGTCACTTTTTCGGGGTGGAAAGTGCGCCAGGTTTTTGGGATTTATTTCCGGGCTTCCCGTTTTGGGAATAGTGCAGTCAGGGTGGTGAGTGGTGCGGTTCGTTCGGGGATGGGGTCAGGGCTTGGCGGGGGCGAGGGCGGGGGCAAGATCCAGGGGCTTTACGGTGCCGCAGTCTGAGGACAGGAAGGTTCCGGTGAAGGTCTTGTCCATCTCCATGTTGATGGGGTGGCCTTGCATGGAACCGGTCATGGCGGTGTGACTGGAGCCGGAGAAGTGGCCGGGGTCGGCGAGGTCGAAGTCGTGGTGGGATTTCGAGGAGACGGTGGGGCTGGTGCAGATGGTGTCGAAGACGAGATGGTGGCCGGTCTGGACCTTGTTGGCGACGGTGCACTTGATGTCGGGATGCGATTTGGTGATCGCTGTGAGGTAGCCGCTGATGGTGCTTCCGGCGGAGAAGCATGCCTGCTGCGAGATGGGCTGAGTATCTTTGTCGTCGGCTCCCATTTTGACGACGACCTGGGTGTTCCAGAGGCCGGGCTTGATGGGGAGGTCTGCGACCTGAGCGGTGAGCGCGGAGACGCTGAGGAAGAGGAGTGCGGCGCAGAGGGTGAGGGTTCGGATGGTGGGCCCAGGGTTCATGGCGTGCTCCTTAGGGGGAGTGTGAATCGGGCCCGTGAGGAGTCTAGCACGGTGTTGGGTGAAGCAGAGAGCGGTTCGTGCTTTCGCACGAATGCCCACTCATCCACCCCAACGAGCAAAAGGCCGCTCGCTGGGGACCCCGGCATGCGGTGAGACTGCATGAATGGGCACCCAAGGTTGCGGTTGGTTTTATGTATGGGCCACCCGCCTTACTTGATAGGTGTCACCGCGTCGATTGCAGTGAACAATTGGACTGAAACAAGGGTACGCAGCTTTTGGAACTGCCCGAAAGTCGCTCCCAACTCCCTGTCTGGATGCACCCTCTTAAAACGCTCACTCGACTGCGGGTCGTCTTTGAAAACGTCGTCCCAACGTGGGTACACATCTATCGCCACTCCCTGGAATTTCAAATCGGTGCCCCCAGGCAGAACCTGTACGTTGAGCGACCAGCCTAATCTTTTACCATCTTTCACCATTGCCTCGGCGACCGGTCGCCAGACCTCCTTCTCAAAAGCAATCCAATCATCAACGTTCACTGCTTTCATGTAATTCACTACCAGATAGTTTCCTATCTTAGGAGAACCTCCCACTAAGGCGCGATTCTGGAAGAGGCTGTTCGAGACAAGTGTGGCAAGGGAATCGCGGCGATCAATGAATTGCTGTCCGGTCACTGCGAGCCGCGCCTTTTTTAGCACCTCGTCCAGTGCCTCAGGACTGAGGGGCTCGGGCGGTGTGGTGGGATACATTGAAAATGCCAGGTAGTCGCACTCTGCCGATGTGCCCTGAGGCTGAACCGATCTCGCCAGGAACCATCCTGACAGGACCCCTGTGTCCACCATTGATTGCGCGTACTTATGCAAATCTGAAGCCGCCCACGCGCGGAATTCGCCGGCTTTCTCCGGCTTTACCTTGATGCAAGCAATTGAGTGGTAGCCGACCTCGCCCTCTTGCTCGAACTGGGCTAATGTTGGAACAGCGCACGCAACCGTAACCACCACACACGATATGGTTCTGTGAATGATCGTTGGGCCTCTCCTTCGGACCGGCTTCAGTCTGCGGCTTGTCATCGATAGAAAAGGCACTCTTGTTCTCCCGGCCGCTGTGTCGAAAGCGCTTGAGAGGCACTAAGACATATGCGAGCTTTTCGCTCATATTCTCATGGAGAGTAGTGTTTGGCTACTCGTATTTGAGAGACTCTTGAGCAATGAAGAAGCTGCGGATCAGGCATTCGCTAACGGCGGCATCGATCTAACTGCGATGAAACAGTTGATAGCTGCAATGCTGGCAAAACAGTTGCACGCGATTTATGAGGAGTCGGGGTCAGGCGGCGAATAGCATTTTGTTGGAGCGGTTCGTGCTTTCGCACGAATGCCCCCTCATGCGGTGAGACTGCATGAATGGGGCACCCAAGGGTGTGGGTGGTTTTATGTATGGGCCACCCGTCCGGGGCTGCCAGGATCGTTCGCCGGTGCCTTTGAGTAGCTTGGAAGATTCTCCTTTGAGTACTCGGATGGTGGAAGAGAGTTGGTGGCGCTCGGGTTCGCTGAGGAGGAGATGGACGTGCTCGGGCATGAGGACGTAGGCGTAGATGGTGAAGTTATGGGAGCGGCGGGTTCGTTCGATGACTTGTTCGAGGATGTCTTTGGATTTGGCGGATTCGAGGTAGGGAAGACGGTAGTAGCAGCTGAAGGTGATGAAGTGGAGTTGTCCTGTGTTCTGGCGTCGTTCTAGGCCTAAGGGCATGGTTGGATTTTATCGGCTGGGGCGGGAAGGCGGTTCGTGCTTTCGCACGAATGCCCACTCATGCGGTGAGACTGCATGAGTGAGGCACCCAAGGTTGTGGCTTGGTTTTATGTTCGGGCCACCCGCCAACGCCATTTATGGCTGCACTGAGCCTCTAACAACAGAGCCAAATGGGCGACCAATGAAAGCAACGGAGACTCCGGCATAAACATTTCCCGTATGGATGCTGATTGCGCCATTGAACTGCTGTGTTACAGCATTACCTTGTTGATTGATGTAATTCACAGCGCCGATGACTTGAGTGCTCCCTTCGGCAGAGTACGAAATGCTGTATGTGACAGGCCCTGCATGATGTGCAATGACTACCCATGGCCCCCACTTCATGGGGCCTGCATATGCTACAAACTGACGGGCTAGAAAGGATTTCTGGGGGTAATCCTTGGGATAGTTATCTATCGGTCCAATCTCGAGTTTTGGTCCCGGTGGAGGGTCGGGAAGCTTTGAGTTGGTAGCCATTGAGGAACTCCTATGCAGATTCTGAGCGACATGGCCAAGTAATCACTTCAATTTGAGATGATGAACTCTTTGACCCGGGGTCAAATCGACAAACGAATCTACAGGCGATTTAACCTGAACTATTCCGTCATTCAAGACGTCCAGCGTCAACGTTGCCAAAGTCGAATCAACGGAGATAATCAAATGCGCGACGACAGGTGTTCGTGAGTCCGCCGATTGCAGACTCACAAAGGGTTGATTGATCGATATGTTAAAAATTACAGTGTTTCCGGATCCTGCGTTGAAGTCTGCGAAAGGTCCCAAAACCCACTTGGCGGAATCCTCTATTTTGAGACGAATATTTCCTCCGGTGAAATCGATTGTGAGACCGTATACACTCACATTTACCTCCTCATGAATTTCCACCCGCTTTGGAGCGGATTCGATCGGCCACTGCGGAGATCAACTGCTTACCAAAAATGTAGGTAAGTACAGCCGTAACGAGCGTCGTAAACATAGACAAGAGCACTTTAGAAACAGCAAGATCGTACGTTTCTTTTATCGCACCGAGACGATCCGCCGGAAGATTAAGATTAAACGCTTCGTAGAAAAAAAGCAGAGATAACACCACTATGATTAATGCAACGGCCGCGGTAAAGATTAACACAAAATATTTGGTGTTTATGGTGCGCATTTGATTTCGGTGGGCGCTCAGTGATCCGTTGACAAGATTGCTTTTTTGACGGGACCTGCCGATGACGGCAAATTTCTGGAAAGAAAATGAATCGACCAGTGCATTATGCGCTCTGCCCATAACGTAATGCAAATACTCTTCGAAGGGTTTACAAGAGCATCAGCCGCATCCAGTTGGCTATAGACTAGGCTGGAGTACACATTAGTGAAGAACCAGCTATCAAACTCACGACTACTCTACGGTTACGCTTTTCGCTAGATTTCTGGGTTGGTCTACGTCGCAGCCTCGGCGTACGGCTATGTGGTAGGCGAGGAGTTGGAGGGGGACTACTTCGAGGATGGGTAGGAGTAGTTCGGGGGCCTGGGGGATGTAGATGGTCTGCTCGACGAGCTGGCTGATCTCGGTGTCGCCTTCGATGGCGATGGCGATGACGCGGCCAGAGCGGGCGGTGACCTCTTGTATGTTGCTGAGGGTTTTTTCGTACTTGAGGACGCTGGAGGGATCGTTGGGGTCCTTGGTGGCGATGCAGACGACGGGGAGGGATTCGTCGATGAGGGCGTTGGGGCCGTGCTTCATCTCGCCGGCGGGGTAGCCTTCGGCGTGGATGTAGGAGATCTCCTTGAGCTTGAGTGCGCCTTCGAGGGCGATGGGGTAGTGGATGCCGCGGCCGAGGAAGAGGAAGTCGTCGGAGGTGTGGAAGAGGCGGGCTAGCTCTTCGCACTGGGCGGAGAGGGGCTGGCGCGTGGTGGAGCGGCGGTCAGTTGCAAAATGCGGGGGTCCCTCCACTCCACTCCGCTCCGGTCGGGATGACACATTTTGGGTAAGGCCAGAGAGGTCGCTTTGCGCCTCCGGTCGAAATGACACATTTTTGTTATGACCAGCATTTTGGGAGAGGCGGGTGGGGGCGGCGACGCCTTCGGAGGAGCCGGGGGCGTCGGGTGAGTTGATGTTGAGCAGGGAGGCGAGCTTGCCGGGGAGTTTGGAGAGCTCGGTGACGAGGTGGAGGGATTCTTCGTCGGAGATGGTGCCGCGGACCTGGGCGAGGTGGAGGGCGAGGACGAAGAGGGCGGTGAGCTGGGCGGTGAAGGCCTTGGTGGAGGCGACGCCGATCTCGG
This sequence comes from Edaphobacter lichenicola, assembly GCF_014201315.1. NCBI lineage: Bacteria > Pseudomonadati > Acidobacteriota > Terriglobia > Terriglobales > Acidobacteriaceae > Tunturiibacter > Tunturiibacter empetritectus. The sequence goes on along the minus strand of NZ_JACHDY010000002.1, from coordinate 336,020 downwards.
GGCCGGCGTTGGTGGTGAGGGTGCCCTGGGCTTTGCGGGTGATGGCGGCGCCGACGACGTTGCAGATGGCGAGGGTTTTGGATCCTTTGGCGATGAGCTCGGCCTGGGCGGCGAGGGTGTCGGCGGTTTCGCCGGACTGGGTGATGAGGAGGCCGATGGCGCGAGGGTCGGCGATGGGGTCGCGGTAGCGGTACTCGGAGGCGTAATCGACTTCGACGGGGAGGCGGGCGAGGCGCTCGATCATGAACTTGCCGGCGAGGCCAGCGTGCCAGGAGGTTCCGCAGGCGGCGATGGTGATCTGGCTGGCGTTGCGGAGGTCGTCGTCGGTGAGCTGCATGGCTTCGAGGAAGACTTTTCCGGTGTCGAGGGAGACGCGGCCGAGGGTGGTGTCGCGGATGGCGCGGGGCTGCTCGTTAATTTCCTTGAGCATGAAGTGCTTGTAGCCGGCCTTTTCGGCCTGGATGGGGTCCCAGGTGATGCGCTGGACTTTTAACGGCAAGGCTGCGCCTTGAAAATCCGTCAGCGAGACGCCTTCTTTGGTTAGGATGGCTAGTTCGCCGTCGGCGAGGAAGTGGATGTTGCGGGTGTGGTGGAGGATGCCGGGGACGTCGGAGGCGAGGAAGAATTCGCCGTCGCCGATGCCGATGACGGCGGGCGGGCCCATGCGGGCGGCGACGAGCTTGTTGGGCTCCAGCGCGGAGAGGACACCGATGGCGAAGGCTCCGGTGATGCGCTTGACGGCGCGGCGCACGGCTTCTTCGAGGGACATGGCGGGGCGGGAGCCGTCGGGGTTGAGGGCGGTGACTACGGCCTCGGACTCGTTGGCGGAGTCGGTGCCGGCGTAGGGGCTGTCGGACTGCGGGCGGCCGTCTATATATTGAGGGCGGCCGCCTTCGAAGGCGTCCTGGATGAGGTGGGCGATGATCTCGGTGTCGGTCTCGGAGACGAACTTGTGGCCTTTGGCGATGAGCTCTTTTTTGAGGGCGAGGTAGTTTTCGACGATGCCGTTGTGGACGACGACGAGGGTTCCGGAGCCGTCGCGGTGGGGGTGGGCGTTCTCTTCGGTGGGGCGGCCGTGGGTGGCCCAGCGGGTGTGGCCGATGCCGAAGGTGCCGTCGATGGGGGAGTCGTGGATGACGGTTTCGAGGTTGCGGAGCTTGCCGGGGGCGCGGCGGAGTTCGAGGCCGTTGGGGCCTCCGGCTACAGCGATGCCGGCGGAGTCGTAACCGCGGTACTCGAGGCGGCGAAGACCTTCAATGATGACGGGGACGACAGACTGCGGACCAATGTATCCAACGATTCCACACATGGATTGAGTTTAGATGGCTGGGGCGGATTTTGCGCGAGGAAGGGGGTGGGACTTTTGGGGGAGGGTGCCAGGCGATGGCGAGTTGCGGAAGCTCGGGGTGGAGTTGGATGCGCTGCCTAGAGTGAAGACGGTGCCGGTGCTGCAATCTTTTTTTGAACGACGAGACAAATGTCCGACATCGGGCGACACTAGCTGGAGGGAAGCGCTTGCAGGGAGAATTTACGGGTCTGTGATGGGCTGGGTGTAACGTAGGGAAGGGTTTTTGCGACAGGGGTGCTGTGCACATACTCGTTATCAATAGCGGATCTTCGTCGATAAAGTTTTCCCTGTTTGAAGCTGAGGGGGAGGAGACCCGGTCGCTGTTTGAGGGTGAGGTGACCGGCATTGGCGGGGCCAAGGGGAGTTTTAAGTTTCGCGACGCTGGTGGGCGGGATTTAAGTGGCGGCCGCAGCGAGGTAAAGGCCCAGACGGCGGTGGAGGCGATTGGACTGGTGGTTGGAGCGGTGAGTGGGGAGGGTCTGCCGAGGGTGGACGCGGTGGGATATCGCGTCGTGCATCCGGGAGCGAAGCTGGATCGGCATCAGCGGATTACCGGGGAGGTGCTGAAGGATCTGGAGGAGGCGGTGGTGTTTGCGCCGCTGCATGATCCTGCGGTGATTGAGGTGATCAAGGACATGATGGCGAAGTTTCCGAGTGTGGCCCACTACGCCTGCTTTGACACGGTGTTTCACCAGACGATGCCTCAGGCCGCGACGACGTATCCGATTCCGGTGGAGTATCGCGAGCGGGGAGTTCGGCGGTATGGATTTCATGGCTTGAGCTGCGAGTCGATTGTGCAGCAGCTGCGAGCGGAGAAGGAGATTTCGTTTCCGAAGCGGATGGCGATTGCGCACCTGGGGAGCGGGTGCAGCGTTACGGCATTGGTGGATGGATGCTCGATCGACACGACGATGGGGCTTACGCCGACGGGTGGCGTGGTGATGGGGACTCGGCCGGGAGATCTCGATCCGGGGCTGGTGCTTTATCTGTTGCGGCAGAGGAAGGGCGACCAGGTAGGGGCGTTGGAGAAGATGCTGAACCATGATGCGGGGATGGTGGCGCTTTCGGGGATGCCGAACGATATGAAGGCTGTGCGGGAGGCCGTGGCGAAGGGCGATGCACGGGCAGGTCTGGCGGCGGAGATTTTTACGCGGAGTGTGAAGAAGGCGTTGGGGGGCTTTCTTGCGCTGATGGGTGGGATCGATGCGATCGTGTTTGCGGGTGGAATCGGGGAGCATGATGCGCGGTCGCGCGCGGAGATACTGGCTGGAATGGACGGATTGGGCATTTCTATTAATTCTGAGTTGAACGAGGCCAAGGGCAACGCTGTCAGACGGATAAGCGCATCTGACTCAGCAGCGGCCGTGCTTGTTGTCCCGGCTAAAGAGGATTGGATGATCGCGATTCATGTTCATCAAATGGCTCAATCTTCCAAATAGATCTCTTATGGTTACAAATTGTCTGAGCTTGCTTCTTATTTTCGACTTTACTGAACTACGACCGACGGAGTTTATCTATGAGCAATGTTTCCAAGGAGTTGGTTAAAGATAAGAGTCAGGGTGGTAAGCCGCTTTCGGCTGACGAGCTGCGAAAGATGGATGCCTATTGGCGCGCCTGTAACTATCTTTGTGTGGGAATGCTCTATCTGCGGGCGAATCCGTTGTTGCGGGAGCCTTTGAAACCGGAGCACATTAAGAATCGGTTGCTTGGGCATTGGGGGTCGGACCCTGGGCAGACGTTTGTGTGGGTGCATTTGAACCGGCTGATTAAGAAGTACGATCTGGATTTGATTTACCTGTCGGGGCCGGGTCACGGGGCGCCTGCGACTCTGTCGAATAGCTATCTGGAGGGTGTTTATTCGGAGGTGTATCCGGATAAGAGCGAAGACATTTCGGGAATGCAGAAGTTCTTTAAACAGTTTTCGTTTCCCGGGGGTATTGGGAGTCACTGCACGCCGGAGACGCCGGGGTCGATCCATGAGGGCGGCGAGCTTGGGTATAGCTTGTCGCATGGGTTTGGTGCGGCGTTCGATAATCCTGATTTGATTGTGACCGTGGTTGTGGGAGATGGAGAGGCCGAGACCGGGCCGATGGCCACGTCGTGGCATTCGAATAAATTTCTGAATCCTGTGCGGGATGGTGCGGTGCTGCCAATACTGCACCTTAACGGTTACAAAATTGCGAATCCGACGGTGTTGGCGCGTATTTCGCCTGAAGAGCTGGCGTGGATGTTCAAAGGATATGGCTGGGAGCCGCATGTCGTCGAAGGAGATGATCCGGCGACGATGCATCAGTTGATGGCGGGGGTGATGGAGGATTGCGTGAAGGAGATTCGCGCGATTCAGAAGAAGGCCAGGAGTGCGCGTAAGGGGACAGAGCCTGAGCGACCACGATGGCCAATGATTATTCTGCGCTCGCCGAAGGGATGGACTTGCCCGAAGGAGATTGATGGGCACAAGCTGGAGGGCTCGTGGCGAGCGCACCAGATGCCGGTTCTCGATCCGGTGACGAATCCGAAGCACTTGAAGCTGGTTGAGAAGTGGATGAAGAGCTATAAGCCTGAGGAGTTGTTCGATGAATCGGGCAAGCTGATCGCGGAGTTGAGGGAGATGGCTCCTGTCGGGCAACGAAGGATCACTGCGAATCCGCACGCGAATGGCGGACTGCTGCGAAAACCGATGGAGCTGCCGGACTTTCGCGACTATGCGGTAAACGTGGAGAAGCCGGGCCAGGTCGAGGTTCCGCCGACGGATGTGTTGGCGCATTTCTTGCGTGATGCGATGAAGAGGAACATGACGAGCTTTCGCGTGTTTGGGCCGGATGAGACGGCGTCGAATAAGCTGCAGGCGATTTATGAAGGGAGCCACGGGAAGACATGGATGGCGAAGCTGCTGCCGGAGGATGCGGACGGTGGAGACCTCTCGCGTGAGGGCCGCGTGATGGAGATTTTGAGCGAGCATACGCTGGAAGGCTGGTTCGAAGGCTATGTGCTGACGGGGCGGCATGGCTTCTTTTCGACGTATGAATCGTTTGTGCACATCATCGATTCGATGTTCAACCAGCATGCGAAGTGGCTGGAGAAGAGCAAGCTGGAGCTGAGATGGCGGGCGCCGATTTCGTCGATCAATCTGCTGATTACTTCGCTGGTGTGGCGGCAGGATCACAATGGATTTACGCATCAGGACCCGGGATTTCTGGATGTGGTGACGAATAAGAGTCCGGAGGTGACGAGGATCTATCTGCCGCCGGATGCGAACTGCTTGTTGAGTGTTGGGGATCACTGTCTGCGCAGTTCAAACTACGTGAATGTGATCGTCGCGGATAAGGCACCGCATCTGCAGTATCTGAATATGGAGGATGCGATAACGCACTGCACGAAGGGGATCGGGATCTGGGACTTCGCGAGCAGCGATGCGGGGGATGAGCCGGATGTGGTGATTGCTTGTGCCGGGGATATTCCGACGGAGGAGGCGTTGGCTGCGGTTGCGATTCTGCGGGAGCGATGTGCGGATGTGAAGATTCGGTTTGTGAACGTGGTGGATCTCTTTCGGTTGATGCCGGAGACGGAGCATCCGCATGGGCTTTCGGAGAGGGAGTTCGATAGCCTGTTTACGAAGGATAAGCCGGTGATCTTCAACTTCCATGCCTATGCTTCGCTGGTTCATAAGTTGACGTATAAGCGGACGAATCATGAGAACTTTCATGTGCGCGGGTACAAGGAGAAGGGGAATATCAATACTCCGTTGGAGCTGGCAATTCTGAATCAGATCGATCGGTTTGACCTGGCGATCGATGTGATCGATCGAGTGCCGCGGCTGCAGATGACGGCGGCGCATACGAAGGAGTGGCTGAAGGGGCAGATTATCGAAGCGGTGAACTACGCGCATGAGAACGGGATTGATAGCAAGGAGATTCGGGAGTGGAAGTGGCCTTTGTAGATCGATTGCCTCGACGTGAAAAAGCCCCATCCTGCGATGCTCTGCTGGATGGGGCTTTTTGTCGCGGGGTTGGGTTAGAAGATGATCTTTCCACCGAATTGTGTGTTGAAGGCTTCGCCAGCGCCGATGCCGGGTGCGCCGTTGTAGTCGCCGATGGTGTCGCTGAGTTGTGAGCTGCCGCCGACGGAGGGGGAAGGAGGAGCGAAGTTATTCCGGTTGAGGAGGTTGAACATCTCTGCGCGTAACTGGATGGTGAGCCGCTCGCCGATTCTCGTGTTTTTGAAGACGGAGAGATCGACGTCACTGTAGCCGGGAGCGTAGAAGGAGTTGCGGCGAACGGTGCCGAAGGTGCCCGGAGTGGGATCCTGGAACGCGCTGAGGTCGATCCAGTTCGCGGTTGTGGACTGGCCTTGATAGCCGACGCGCGCGGGAGCAATTTGAACTGCGCGGTCGTTGCCTTCGTTGGTTCCGCTGAGGTCCCCGGAGGCGTGAACGGTGAAAGGCTGGCCACCATGGAAGGAGAGCAGACCGTTGACCTGCCAGCCACCGGTGAGGCCTTTCAGATGCTGCGAGCCAGGAACTTCGTAGCTCATGAAGCTGACGAAGGTGTTCCGGGTGTCGAAGTCTGAGTTGCCGTAGTCCCCTTTGAAGTTGGTGCTGTCTTGAGGGAGAGCGCCGCGGTAGGCGCTGACTTCGTCAAGGGCGTGAGACCAGGTGTAGATGGTTTGTGTGGAGAAGTGATGCCAGTTGGTGATGCGAATTTGTGCTTGAAGCGAGTTGTAGTTTGCGGTGCCGATGCTTTCGATCTGGTTGATGTTTCCGTACTGGCCGTATTGGCTGTAGAAGGGACGATGTTGCTGGCGTTTGAAGTCAGCGGACTCAGCATTTGGGAGCGTTGGCGGGTCACTTACATAGACGCCGGGAGTGGCCTGGTTGATGTCGAGGAGGCTGAGGAGATGACGGGCTGACGAGCCTACATAACCCAGTTGAAAGATTACGCTGGGTGCCAGAGTGTGCTCGAGGTTGACGTTGTAGTTCTCGTTGTAGGAGGGGCGGAAGTTGGGGTTGACGGAGAAGACGCCGCAGGGCGAAGTTGGTTTGCACGGATAGCCAACCGAGGACGGAAAGATGGGGACTCCCTGCACAATGGTTGTGTTTGATCCGCCATTTGCAGCTGAGACAGAGTAGACAGGGCTTGCGCCGCCGGGATTGCCTTCGACGCCGTTGGGAGCCTGATTGCCGGGGCGATTGTCGAGGAAGGGATTGAGGTTTGGGGTGTCAGCGTACCATCCGTAGCCTGCACGAATGACGGTGTTGGAATCGAGAGCATAGCTGAGGCCGACGCGCGGGCTGAAGTTCTTGTAGTACTTGGGATAAAGAGAGTCGATTTCGCTGCCCTGGAATGCGAGGCCGTTGGTGGCGGTCAGGCCTGGACGGAAAACGGACATATCCTTGTTCGAGTTGTGGAGTGGACCTTCGTAGTCGTAACGGATTCCGTAGTTGACGTTCAGCTTTGGCGAGAGTTGCCATGAATCGCCGGCGTTGAGGAACCAGGTGTTGACGAAGACCTGACGCTCGGGGTCGCCGATGGTGATGCTGGCGGCGGAGGTTGTCCCAGCCAAAAAGTCGGCGAGGGAGTAGCGGTATCCGTCCAGACCATCTGGATTCGGTGTCGGCGCGTTGCCGCCATTTCTTTGGGTAGCGACCGCAGTCGTCTGAGTTCCATCGAAGGTGAAACTGCCGGTTGCATGGCGATGATAGAACTCATCCAACTGTGCCTGACGGTATTCTCCGCCGAAGCGCATCTGGTGTTTTCCTTTGGTCCAGGAGAGCTGGTCGGTGAGGTGACCTGTGATGTCGTTGCGACCCTCGGGAGGAGTCAGGCCGACGGGGTCGAAGTTGCTGCTTGCGGCGCTTGTGCCACCGCCTGTGGTGGCGGGCCTGCCGATGGTGATGTTCGGAGCGTTCGGGAAGGTGGCGCCAGTGATGAAACCGAGGCTTTGAACATCCTGTCCGGTCTGGTTGTCGTTGAAAACCTGATTGAAGTAGTTGACTCCGGCGAGAACCTGGTTGGAGATGCTGGACGAGATGACGCGGTTGTAGACGATAGCGATGTTTTGTACGTGAATGGGTGCGACTTCGTAGTAAGCGAGGAGCTGCGAGCCGACGGGTGCAACCTGACTTCCTTGACCGACGAACCAGTGAGCGCTGAGGTTGTCTTTGTCGCTGAGGCGATAGTCAACCTTGCCGAGACCGTTCCAGCTGTATCCGTACTCGGGATCGCTGGAATGGAAGTTGTTTACGGTTCCCACCGTGTCTTTCGCGAGGACACTTGAACCCCAGAGTCTGTTGAGGACGCTCTGCATGACTGGGTTGACCGCAATTCCGTTCTGCGCAAGGATTGCCTGTGCTTGACTCTGCCAGCCTACGGAGGGCTCGGTTGCGTTCCCGGATTGGCCGATGACGAAGCGCTGATGTTCAAAGGTGGCGAAGCCGAAGAGTTTGTCTTTGAGGAAGGGGCCGCCGACGGAGAAGCCGGTGTTGTAGTTGCGAACCTTCTGCTTGGTGGAGGAGAAGGGGCTCTTGGCTCCGAAGACTTCGTTGCGATTGAAGTAGTATGCGGTACCGTGAAGCTGATTGGTGCCAGAACGAAGAGTCAGGTTGACGGTGCCACCTGGGTTGCGGCCGCCTTCGGGACCTGACTGTGTCTGGGCAGAGAACTGATCGACTGCGTCGAGTGGGAGGATGATGCCGGCGATGCCGGAGACGCCGCCTTGATTGACCGCAGGGATGTTATGCCAGAGATCGTTGTTGTCCACGCCGTCGATCTGCCAGTTCATCTGGTTGGCGCGGGTGCCGTTGAGCGAGCCGTAGCCGCCGCCGCTGTATCCGGCGTAGCCGGGAGTGAGCGAGATCATCTGGGTGAAGTCGCGGCCGTTGAGTGGGAGGTCTGCGACGACCTTGGCGTCAAGCACCGTGGTCTGCGTGGTGGTTGTTGTGTCGAGAGCTACGGCTGCTGCATCGACTTCTACCGTAGTGGCGGAGCTGGAGAGTGGAAGGGAGACTGGGAGAGTGAAGATGACTCCGGCCTGTACGGAGATCTTGTCGGTTTTCACGGTCTGGAAGCCTGAGAAGCTGACGGTGACGCTGTAGCTGCCGAGAGGAAGATCCTGGAAGAGGAACTCTCCGCCGCTGGAGCTGGTGGTGGTGTGCTTGATGTCGGTGTCGGTTTGGACGGCGATGACGGTTGCGTTGGCGATGGCGGCGCCGGTGCGGTCGGTTACGGTACCGTTGATTCCTCCACGGAAGGTCTGGGCGTTCGCAAACGATGTTCCGAGAGTGGTTAGCAGAATGGCGGCGAGACTGTAGAGCACAGCCTGTAGGGGGCTTACCGATTGCCTATGCATAGGACCTCCGAAAAAAGACAAAGAATCTCCTTGATCGCTCTTAAGCGATTTTTTGAAGTCGTTTTAGACAACAAGCCGGCGTCGCAGCGGAATGCTGCGGGTGCGTCACTGTGTTCCAAGGGCCAAGCGGCTGCTAGAAGTGTGGCGAAAACGGCAAATTAAGAAAGAGTGAGCCAACCGTAAATGGCTTTCACGAATATTGCAAGAATTTTTTTGAGATATTACACAACGAATTTAACGGCCTGAAAGACAGGGATCTCAGATTGGGAGAAAAAGATTTGTAACTTTGAGAGTCGAGAGGAAGTCTGACTGCGAAGCGTTGCCGACGGGTTTTGCAGGGCTGTCTGGCGGGAGCGTGAGTCGACATAACTTTGCGAAGTCGGTTCCAGTTTCGGGCGACGCATCGCTTTTTGGGAGTCTTTTTCAGACAGATGATTGCGAGTTGTTGGGCCGATTTCGCGTTGGAGTCTGGGTGACTTCGCTTTCAAGGCTCTCTCTAGATTTGGTAGAAATAAATTATGATTATCATGTAAATAAAATGTTTTTCGAGACAGCTGTTTGTCTTCGAAGGACAGGCGTTCGACGTGCGAGGTGATGGCTGCCCGTTGCGAAAAGAGGAGTTGGATGACTTCGAAGACAGATATGAGAGAGCAGTTTCGCGTTGTGGTGACGGGGGTTGGGCTGGTGAGTCCGGTAGGGGTTGGCACGGAAGCGACCTGGGCCGCGCTGCAAAGAGGGGACTCCGGTATCGACAGAATTTCACTGTTTGATCCGGAGAGATTCAGCTGCCAGTTTGCCGGAGAGGTAAAGGGATTTGTTGCTGAGAACTTTGTCGATCGCAAGGAGGTGAAGAAGATGGGGCGCTTCATTCAGTTTGCGATGGCTGCGGCGCAGTTTGCGATGGAGCAGTCGGGACTGGATATGTCGGCTGAGGATGCGGAGCGCGTGGGCGTGTACGTCGGCAGCGGGATTGGGGCGTTCGAGGTGATCGAGCGGGAGCATACGAAGCTGCAGAGTGGCGGCCCCGATAGGATTTCGCCGTTCTTTATTACGGCGACGATCGCTAATCTGGCGGCGGGTCAGATCTCGATACGTTACGGGGCTACCGGACCGAACCTGACGTGTGCCACTGCGTGTACGACTGGGGCGCATGGAGTTGGTGAGGCGTTCAGGATACTTCAGAGGGGCGATGCGGATGCGATGATCTGCGGCGGGAGTGAAGCTGCGGTCACGCCTCTTTCGGTGGGTGGGTTCGGTGCGATGCGGGCTCTGTCGACGCGCAATGATGATCCGGCGCGGGCTTCACGGCCGTGGGATCGCGGGCGCGACGGATTTGTTGTGGGCGAGGGCGCGGGAGTTCTTGTGCTTGAGGAGCGGGAGCATGCGCTGAAGCGAGAAGCTACGATACTGGCTGAGATTGTGGGCTATGCTGCGAACTCGGATGCATTTCATACGAACGCTCCGCCGGAGGATGGGCGCGGAGTTCGGCGTGTGATGCAGTTGGCGCTCAAGGATGCTGATCTCGAGCCGAGCGCGATTCAGTATTTGAATGCGCATGCTACGTCTACTCCGCTGGGAGACAGAGCGGAAGCGCGGGCGATCGACGAGACGTTTGGGGATCACGCGAAGAGTCTTCTGGTGAGTTCGACGAAGTCGATGACGGGACATCTGCTGGGTGGTGCGGGGAGTCTTGAGGCGGGCATTACGGTGCTGGCGCTGCGGGATCAGATCGCTCCTCCGACTACGAACATCGAAGATCTGGATGAGGTGGTTAAGTTTGGATTAGTGAGGGACAAAGCTGTCAGCGTGCCGATGGAGTATGCGATGTCGAACTCGTTCGGATTTGGAGGGACGAACGCTTCGCTGATCTTCCGGGTACATCACTCTGAGGGATGAGTTTATGCTCCGCCGCTGCGCAGCTCTTTGGTCTTGAGGACGATGAGGTACTCGTAGAAGGCCTGGAGGGTGGCGTAGGTGAGGCCAGCGCTCCCGTCGAGGATCGCTCCGCGGAAGAAGACCATGTAGAGCCACTTGAGGAGAGGGCGTCCGGGCAGGCGGTAGAAGATGGCCTTCTGGTGGAGGCGCCGGGTGTGGAAGTCTGGGTCGCGGAAGGCTGTGATGAAGGAGGGATTTTGCAGGCCTTGATTGCGGACGATGAGCTCAGCCTCCATGGTGGAGTAGAGGTTGTGCTTCTCGATCCAGCGGACGATGCCCTTGGAGAAGGGGTAGTGATCGAGTGGGTAGCTGAGCTGGGCTACGGGACCGTCGATCTCAAGGACTTCGTTGATGGCGCGGGTGTAGCGGGCGTGCTCGGGGCGTACGAGGCGGATGTAGAACGGAGAGATCTGCGCGTGTTTGAGCCAGGTGCCGAAGAGGAAGTCACGGCGCCGTACTCGGAAGGCTGCGGTCTGGTCGGGAGCGGCGAGGGAGAGTTGTTGCATCTCGCGAGAGAGCTCTGGGGTGGGGCGCTCGTCGGCGTCGAGGATGAAGACCCAGGTGTGTTTGAAGGGGATGGTAGTGAGGGCGGCGTTGCGATGGGTGGCGTAGTCGTCGAACGTGCGGGTGTGGATGTGGGCGCCGGCGGCATTGGCGATCTCGACGGTGTTGTCTGTGGAGTGGGAGTCGAAGACGTGAATGTCGTCGGACCAGGAGACGGAGGAGAGGCAGTCGGGGAGATCGTGCTGCTCGTTGCGGGTGAGGATGAGAACGGAGATCATCTATCGACTATGGTATCGCGATGATCTCCGGTTGAGACTAGAAGCGCAGGACTTGAGTCTAGAAGCGCAGGACCAGCCCTGTGGTGAGAGTCTTTGCGTTGTCACCGTTCGAGGAGTTATTGAGGCTATAGCTGAAGTCGGCGATGCGCCAGTCGATGTGGGGAAGGATCGTTGTATCGGCACCGAAGACTGCACGGGAGGTGAACTGGCTGGGATCTTTTAGACCAGCTGCGGTTTTGCTGTAGCTGGAACCTCCGATGAGAATTTCGGCGTATGGCTTGAGGGGGAAGGCTGGGAGATGAACGGCGAGGCGAGGCCGATGAGGCCGCTATTGAGGTTGCTGGAGAGATCGGCGCGACCGTCGACTGCTAGTGCGATGGGGCCCAGGTTCGCGACGCCTACGTAAAGACCCACGGTTCCGGCAGTGGTCCAGCCTTGGTTGGGAAGGCTCTTTTCGCCTCCACTGTTCCATAGATGGCAAATTTCGAGATGGCGAGTTTCGCCTGTGCATGAAGACAGGCGGTAAGAGTTGACAGTAGAAGGAGGGGGAGGATGTTAGCCGTCTCGTGAATTAAGGTTAGCTGTAAGCCTTGATGCTGCACAAGTAACGGACGTTGGCCGACGTAGGAGCGGGCTCGTCGGGAGCGAAGTTTAGGAAAGAAAATTAGGCGGCTGTCGGCTCCGATGAAGTGGCCACGGAGGACGATTTGATTAGGTGAAATGGAGGAGATGGCTGTTCGCGTTGCTGCTCCGCCTCTAGAATCCCGAGGCTGGCAGCAGCTAGTGTCACGATCCCTCAAGCCCTAAGCGGGATTGCTCACCAAAGAGCTCTGCTCGTGAGGAAGGAAGAAGTAGTTTGGTGTTTTGTCGGAGGGAGTCACGATCCGGAAGGTACCGTGTTCGTAGATGTATGCATCGTAGTCGAGCGAGGCGAAGAGCTCGAAGGTGCGAGAGCTGGAGACCTCAACAACCCATACGGGACGGGAACGAGCGATCAGCTCGAGCGCGCCGTTGATGCATGGGATCTCGTGCCCCTCGACATCGCACTTGATGAGCCGCGGGCTGAGAGTTGGAAAGAGGGTGTCGAGTCGCGTTACTTTGACGGGAATGTCTCCCGTCTCTGAGAGGGTGGACTCGTAGATGTTTGCGCCTCCCGAGGCGTACTGCGGCATGCTCATTGCGGCGTGGTCCTGGTCACGGTCCGAGGCGGCAAGGTTGTAGCAGGTGACGTTGGGGAGGTTGAGGGCGCGGACGTTGGAGGTGAGGTAAGAGAAGGTCTCGGGGACGGGTTCAAGGGAATGAATCTGTCCGGTTGGGCCAACGAACTCCGAACAGAAACGGGTGTAGACACCGATGTTGGCGCCAATGTCGAACACGACATCGCCGGCACGCAGGAGCGCTTTGCAACCTAGGAGATCGGGCTCATCGTTGAGGTCGTAATGCTTCAACTGGTCCTGGTAATGACGGGCACGAACAGGCTTGAGGACAGAATCGGGAAGGTACTTCAGTGCGATCTGCTTTAGAGGCATTGCTGCTCCATGGAATGAGTGCCACATTCGGAAGGCCTTATAAAACCGGTTCCGTTGCGAGCAGTATAGCCCGCCGATAAGTATTTTTAGTGCTACTGCTTAAGGAAACAGAAACGATCGTGTGCGTACGCGTGAATGCCCGCGACGCCATTGAAACTGTATGAAGGTGCATTGGGCAGCGGAGAAGCGAAGTCTTGGGAGAGAGGCGCACTGTCGGCAGGAAGGGCGTCATTGCTGAATGCTGGTATCATCTGCGGCGGCGGGGTAAAAAGATCATGCCGAATTTGCCTTGTGAAGAAGGTGCGATGCGCAGTTTGGCCTCAGCACCGGAGAAGACGCGGGGCGGAGTGTGGGTGCTCGCGGCGACGATTCTTGGATCGAGCATGGTGTTCATCGATGGGACGGTGGTGAACGTTGCGCTGCCGGCGTTGCAGAGTGCTCTGAATGCGACTGTGACCGATGTGCAGTGGGTGGTTGAGGCTTATGCGTTATTTTTGGCGGCGCTGCTGCTGGTGGGCGGGTCGCTCGGCGATCTCTATGGGCGGCGGAAGATCTTTTTGATTGGGGTGGTGCTGTTTGCCGGGGCTTCGGCGTGGTGCGGGTTTGCTGACGATGTTCGTGCGCTGATTGTGGCGCGGGGGTTGCAGGGAGTGGGTGGGGCTTTGCTGGTGCCGGGTAGCCTTGCGCTGATCAGTTCGTCATTCTGCGCAGAGGAGAGAGGGAGTGCGATCGGGACGTGGTCGGGGTTTACTGCGATCACTACGGCTGTGGGGCCCGTGCTCGGTGGTTGGTTGATCGAGCATCTCTCTTGGCGTTGGGTGTTCTTTATCAACTTGCCGCTGGCGGGGCTGGTGGTGTTGATCTCTTTGGCACGGGTGCCGGAGAGTCGCGATGAGGGGATGGTGCAGAGGCTGGATGGGTGGGGGGCGGCTCTGGCTACGGTGGGATTGTGCGGGATTACGTTTGGCTTGATTGAGGCTGGGGGCGGTGGGAGGCGGGCGGTGGTTGCTGGAGTGGTTGGCGTGGCGGCTCTTGCGGCGTTCTTTGTGGTGGAATCGCGGTCTGAGGCTCCGATGCTGCCGCTGGGGCTGTTTCGATCGCGGACCTTCAGCGGGGCGAATCTGATGACGTTGTTTTTGTATGGGGCCCTGGGTGGGGCGTTGTTTTTTCTGCCGTTGGATCTGATCCAGGTGCAGCACTACTCGGCTACGCAGGCGGGTGGGGCGTTGCTTCCGCTGATCTTGTTGATCTTTGTGCTGTCGCGCTGGTCGGGTGGGTTGATTGTGAAGTATGGGGCGCGGCTTCCGCTTATCGTTGGGCCGTTGATCTCGGGGCTGGGATTTGGTTTGTTTCGGCGGGGTGGGATGGGTGGTTCTTACTGGTCGACAGTGTTTCCGGCGGTGATTGTGCTTGGGCTGGGGTTGGCGGTGAGCGTGGCTCCGTTGACGACTACGGTAATGAGTTCGATCGATCAGAGCCGGGCTGGTGTGGCTTCTGGGATCAATAATGCGGTGTCGCGCGTGGCGGGGTTGCTGGCGGTTGCGGTGATGGGGCTGGTGTTTTCTTTGACGTTCAACGGGAGGCTGGGACGGGGGCTCGATGAGCTGGGGCTGCCTGCGGCGGAGCGGCAGAGTGTCGAGGCCCAGAGGGCGAAGCTGGCTGCCGCGAAGAGTGACGATGTGCGGGTGCAGCGGCTGATTGGGGAGTCGTTTGTCAGTGCTTATGGGGTGGTGCTGTGGATTGCAGTGGGGCTCTCGGTGGCGAGTGCTTTGAGTGCGGCGTTGCTGATTGAGGGAAGGCCGACGCCCGCGCGGGTTGAGTGACTTTTTTTGATTTATTCGATGGAGCGGATGGCGAGGACGGCGTTGAGGCCTCCGAAGGCGAGGGAGTTGGAGAGGGCTAGTTTTGGCGAGGCTTTGCGGGGGGCGCCGAGGATGATGTCGAGGTCGATGGCCGGGTCGACCTGGGTGATGCCGGTGTTGGCGGGGAGGAGACTCTCCTTGAGGGCGAGGATGGTGGCGAGGGCTTCGAGGGCTCCGCTGGCTCCAATGGAGTGGCCGTGGAGGGATTTGGTGGAGCTGACGGGGATCTTTGATGCGAGGGGGCCGAAGACCTGATGGATGGCGGCGGCTTCGGTGACGTCGTTGACCAGGGTGCCGGTGCCGTGGGCGCTGAGGTAGCCGACCTCATCAGATGAGGCGCTGGCGTCCTTGAGGGCGGCGCGCATGGCGGCGGCTGCGCCGTCGGGGTGGGGCTGGGTGACGTGGCTGGCGTCGGCGGAGCTGCCGGTGCCTACGATCTCGGCGTAGATGGTGGCGTTGCGGGCCCTGGCGGACTCGAGGGTTTCGAGGGTGAACATGGCGGCGCCTTCGCCGAGGGTCATGCCGTCGCGGTCGGCAGAGAAGGGGCGGCAGTAGGTGGGGGAGACGACTCGCATGCTGTCCCACGCGCGGAGGAAGCCGAAGGTGAGGGGGGCTTCGTGGCCGCCGGTGATTGCCGCGTCGATCATGCCGGAGCGGATCATCTGGAAGGCGAGGCCGATGGCGTGGGTGCCGGAGGCGCAGGCGGTGGAGATGTTGAGGGCTGGGCCGGTGATCTTCTGGTCGATGGAGATGTTGCTGGCGCCGGCCGAGGCCATGGTGCGGACGACGGTGAGGGGATGGACGCGGGCGTCGCGGGTGTAGAGCTTGTTGGTCTCGGTCTCTTCGGCCTGGCGGCCCCCGCAGGCGCAGCCGACTACGATGGCGATTCTGTCTGGTGCGTAGTGGCTGGTGAGCTGGGACTCTGCGACGGCCTGCCGGGCGGCTACGACGGCGAAGTGTACGGTGCGGTCGGTGGCGGTGAGGATGCCGGAGTCGAGGTGCTGGCGGGCGTCGAAGTCTTTGACGGCGGCGGTCTGGGTGAAGCGGAGGCCCTGGGTCTTGTCGTCAGCGGCGCGGGCGGGGGCTTCGGGGTAGGGGGGGAAGGGGGCGATGCCGGTGGTGCCGGCGAAGAGGGAGGTGCGGAAGTCCGCGACGGTATTGCCGATGGGGGTGATGCATCCGAGGCCGGTGACTACGACACGATTCACTTCTTCTCCCTGATGGTGCTTTTGGTGATTGTAGATTCTGCCGGGGGCTGACCCCTCCCCCCTCCCCCTGGGGGTATTTTGCGGCTAAAATACTTGTTTTGAATGGTTTGCATGGAGTGTGGGTCTGCAAAGTATTGTATTGAAAGGGGTTGCTTGCAAAATATTCCATCCAAATGGGTTACGGGATCCTGTCGGTGTGCTGTCCATGATCTGCCTATCAGTTGTCAAAGAAAAGCCCCTGTTGATCTCAGGGGCTTTCTTGTTCTGTTTCCATTATATCTGTCTGGAGCAAACTCATACGCCACGCTTTTACGCTGGATTGACGCGGGGTTTGGGGGTTTCGGGGGTTGACAGGGTTTGGGGGAGGAGACCGTGCCGGGGAAGATTACGGAACTTTGAGGTCCGTCCCGGCATTGCTCTCAAATCTCCAGGTCAGGACAGGACCTCTTTCGGTCGATAGAAGGACTAAAACTATCTCTACAAGCTACCCTTTTCGGGACACCGCGATTGCCAGACGCACGCGCTAACTAGTCTGTCCCTCGGGTATCTCGTCTGGGTAATAGAACGCGTGTATCGCCTTAATCTGTCCGTCTACGATGTGAATTCGGTCGCAGACGTGATCCACTCCGTTCACTGTCTCCATGTCGAAGACGGTCGCGACGTAATCTCCTTCGACGATGTGCTGCTTTAACTGAATACCCTTAACCATAGGGAGAATATGCGTGAGAAATCCAAATACAGTTGGCCGCCCCGTCAACTTTGGCATGCGCGGGCCTTCAAATGTTACGTCTTCGGCAAAGGACACCTTCGACAAATCCTTTGTTACAAAGCAATCCAAATAAGCTTCAACTGCAGCGACTTTCTGTTCTCTTGACATGAATTCTCCCCGTTCGCACATGATCTCAGACGCGATAACCTAGAGCCAAATAAGCCGGGTCTTCGGACAAGTGACCGTATGGAAGCGTTTCGCCAAATGAACCCTGAGAGGAAGCCAGCAGGAGTTGCTTAGGAAAGGAGCTTTCCCATAGTTGATCGATGCCATTGAGCGCGTTGTGCGGCAGCTGGAAGAGGATCGGTCGCTGCTTGAGCCGGATCGGCTTCGCGAACGGTTGGAGGCGCTGGACCGACTTGATGCTTATCTTGCTTTTCGTCCGGATGTCCCGGATGTCCCTCAATCGGTACTCGGGGTTGAGTCGAAGGATGCGGAACTTTATCTTCGCGCGAAGGCGGTTTGCGCCAGGCTGGAGGCTGCGAATGGAGAGCTGTACGAAGCCATTCGAGGTGATATTCGGCTTGGGCGCGGGCATGATGCTTTGCTTCGGTGGGTTCAGTCGCCTCCGGAGAGGGACGCAGGGGGCGGGGCGGCCAATAGCGTGGATGCCGACGTGGGCTATGACTACCTGGATGAGCTGGTCAGTGGCGTGTTGCAGTTCGAAGAGCCTGACGCGGGAGAGGTTGCGAGGGAGCCTGAGATGGTGTTTTATCAGCCGACTCCAGCGCGCCATATCTTTGACCTGATTGGCGGGGATCTGATTGGCGGGGCTGGGCTGACTGCGGAGGACGTCGTTGTCGATCTTGGCTCGGGGCTGGGCCATGTTCCCTTGCTGGTTTCGATCTGCACTGGCGCCAACAGCGTAGGGATTGAGTTGGAGGCGGCCTATGTGGAACGTGCGCGGCAGTGTGCGCAGCGGCTGAATGTGAATAAGGCTACGTTCCTTTGTGGGGATGCGCGAGTGGCGGATCTTTCGCGCGGCACAGTCTTCTATCTTTACACTCCTTTTGTGGGGGCCATCCTGCGCGATGTGCTCGAACGTCTGAGGCGGGAGGCTGCTACTCGCCGGATCCGTGTCTGCACCTATGGTCCTTGTACGTCTGTGGTTGCGGAAGAGCCGTGGCTTGAGGCTGCCGCAGTGCCAGAGATGGATCGGATCGTGCTTTTCCGCTCTCGCGATTAGGTCCTGCCGGACGGGCGCCCTGCGCGGGCGGCGGTCACTTCGTGACTTGTATACCCCTTCGGCTGGTCCTCCCTTTGGTCGGGGGAGAGATTGATTTCGACCAACGGGAGAACCGTCGACCTTTTTTCTCTAGAGTCGCGGCTCAGAGATATTTTCTGGGATGTTTTCTGAGAAGTAGTCGCAGATGAGGAGGGTGAGGTCGTCGTTTTGGGACTTGGACGACCAACTTTCCAGCGAGGAGAGGATGCTGGCGGCGGCGGCTTCGGCGCTGAGGCCGGCGGCCTCTTTGAGCAGAGTGTGGAGGCGGCTTGATCCGAACTCTTCTCCCTGGGCGTTGGTGGCTTCGAGGATGCCGTCGGTGTAGAGGAGGAGGCGGTCGCTGGACTGGAGTGCGTATTCGGCGGTTGTGTAAGTTGCGAAGGTGAACGCTGCGAGCATGAGGCCGTTTTCGGTGAGTTCGATCACGCTTCCTCCACGCAGTAACAACATGGGCGGGTGCGCGGCGGCAGAGTAGCGGAGGGTGGAGGATGCGGCGTCGAGATAGACGTAGGCGGCGGTGACGAACTGCTCCTGCGTGTTGCCGCAGAGGACGGAGTTCATTCCGGCGAGGAGGAGGGCGGGCTCGGCGGCGTTGGAGCGCTGGGACGTGGCGGCGAGTTTGACCATGGCGGCGATGAGGGCGGCGGGAACGCCGTGGCCGGAGACGTCGGCGATGAGGAGGCCGGCCTGGGTTTGATCGGCGATGAGGAAGTCGTAGAAGTCGCCGGCGACGGCGGTCATGGGGACGTAGCGGGCGGCGACGTGGAAGTGGGCGGACTGGGGATAGGCCGGGGGGAGAATCGAGGTCTGGATTCGCCGGGCGATGTCGAGTTCTTTTTGCAGGTCGCTGAACTGCTGATCGCGATGGAGGCTGCGCTTTGCGGCTACGTAGCCGAGGATTACGAGGAAGATGGTGAAGCCTATCGGCTCGATGAACGGACTGTATCCGAGGGCTTGGCCGATGTTGTCGAAGAGCGCGAAGGCGACGAAGACGAAGATGCCGCGGCGGGCGATGATGAAGTCCCGGTCTGTCTGCTTGCGCGTCATGGATTGGAGGATGAGTGCGAACAGACTAGCGATGACTACGATGTTGTTCGTCATCTGAAAGGCGTCCCTCTGGCCGACGAACATGGTTGCGACGGCTAGAGCCAGGAACACGGTGGTGAGAGCGAGGACGATCTTGCGGCCAGAGCGGCCGAGGAAGCCTGCTGTCAGGAAGTAGAAGAATCCGGGGATGGGCACGAGGTAGTTGCCGATGGCGCGGAGGTCGTTGAAGAAGTGCGAGGGCGGGATGATGAGGGTGAGCAGTCCCAGCCGGAGCCAGAGTCTTTGGCCGTAGAAGATGGCGAAGAGGGCGAGCCAGAAGAGCATGGCGTCGAACTTGCGACTGAGAAAGGCGAATGCGATCGAGACTAGTCCGAGGGCAGTGATGGCGGCGCCCAGGAAGAGATAGAGCTCGTCGTGATGAAAGGTCCGCAGAACCTGACTGGCTGTCAGTTGAGGGTCGCCTACGTACATACGAGCGAATGATACACGGGCGCGCGGGGGAGACTACGACGCTTTGTTTGCGGTGTTGAGTTTTGGCAGGGAGATCAGGGGGTGGTGATGTGGGCGGGGGCGGTGGTGAGCTTGGCGACGCCTTCGACCATGTCGCCTACGGTGCGGAGGGTGCTGAGGGCTTCGTCGGGGATCTCGATGTTGAAGGCCTCTTCGACCTCGAAGGAGATGTTGATCTTGTCGAGGGAGTCGATGTTGAGCTCGTCGAAGGTGTTGGCGAGGGAGATGGAGTCCGCGGGGATGCTCTTGGATTTTGCGATGATGTCAATGCAGCGTGTAGCGATATCGGTCATGGAACTCCAGCGTCCTCGGGGATAGGCTCAACTTACAGGGAGGCGAGTGCCGCTGTAAAGGTCACAGGGGCCGCCGCCCTGGTCTAGTTTAGCTTGTCAGCAGGTGTAATCCGGTTGCCAGTAGTTCGTCAATACCTGGGAAGATGCAGGCGCGGTGGTCGATGTGGACCTCGAGGAGACGCTGGAAGAGGATGGGGTAGCGTTCGAAGGTGTTGAGGACTCGGGCGCGGAGGCGAGGGGAGCGATCCATCTGAAGCAGGCTGCGGGACATGAGGCTGGGAGCGAGTTGAATGCGGCTATGGGCGTGCTGGTAGGAGGGGAGGTCGTCGGCGTTGAGGGCGCGGGCGAGCGCTGAGGCCTGACGGAAGCAGAGGGCGAGGCCTTCGCCGGTGACGGCATCGACGGAGCCTGAGGAGTCGCCGAGGAGTGCGATGTTGTTTGCTGTGACTCGGCGGAGGGAGCGGCCGAGGGTGATGGAGCCGCGCGGCGCGCTGCTGGGAGTGGCTGCTGCGAGGTGGCGTTGGAGGGTGGGGAAGTGGGTGAGGGCCAGATCGGGGCTGGGGATTTTTTTATTGGAGATGAAGGCGACGCAGACCTCGTTGGAGGAGGTTGGGGTGACGTAGGCCTGACCGTGGTTGCTCCAATAGACCTCGACGAAGTTGGTCCAGGGGGCGATGGCGTAGTGCTGCCGGAGGCCGATGCGGCGGGAGTGAACGGTGGCGGCGGTGAGGCCGGCCCAGGCGGCGATGCGGGAGTGATGGCCGTCGGCGCCGATGAGGTAGCGGGTGCGGATGATTTGACGGTTGGTGTGGACGTGGTGGCCGGTGGGGGCGGGCTCGATGCTTTGGACGGAGTTGTCCCAGTGGCAACGGACGCCGAGCGAGAGGGCGCGGTCGAGTAGAAGCTGGTGAAGGACGGTGCGGCGGATGCCTCGGCCGGGGTTTTCGGGAAAGATGGCTTCGGCGGTGGTGGGGTTGCGCTCGGGGTGGTCGTTGAGGAAGCGGATGCCGCTGAGGAGATAGTTCTCGGTGTTGTGCAGATCGCGATTGAGGTTGAAGCCGAGGTTGGCGAGGGCGTGGAGGGCATCGGGCATGAGGCCTTCGCCGCAGGCCTTGTCGATGGGCGGCTGCCTGGAGTCGATGACTTCGACGTGGAGGCCGTTGGTTGCGGAGGCGATGGCGGCAGCGAGGCCGGCTGGGCCTGCGCCAACGATGAGAACCTCCGCTGCGGATCGACCGTTGCGGAGGTTCATCGGGGACTGCTTTCGGCTTTGTTTTATGCTGCAGAGACGGCTGCTACCACTGCAGGAGAACGAGCTCGGAACAGAAGGCTGGACCCATGGCAGCGAGGATGCTGTAGGTGCCGGGCTTGCCGGGGGCGTTGACGAGTACGTCTTCGAGTACGGCAAGGACCGAGGCTGCGGAGAGGTTGCCGACCTCGCGGAGGCTGCGCCACGAAGGCTCGAGGGCGTTATCTGGAAGGTTGAGGGTGGTTTCCATGGCTTCAAGAACTTTGGGGCCGCCGGAGTGGAAGATGTAGCTCGAAATGTCATCGAGGGTTAGACCGTTGTCGGTGAGAAAAGACTCAACGTTGCCTCGAAGATGTTCGTTGACGACCTTGGGGACGTCGGGGGAGAGGACGATTTTGAAGCCCATGTCGCCGATGTCCCAGCCCATGATGTGTTCGGTGTGTCGATAGAAGGTCGAGCGGGTATCGAGGATCTTTGGGCCGGAGATGCAGGTGGCGCAGGTGCGCTTGGCGAGGGCGGTCTCAGAGCCTGCGATGATGACGGCGGCGGCGCCGTCGCCGAAGAGGCCGCAGGAGATGAGGTTGGCGATGGACTGGTCGTTGTCCTGCCAGGTGAGGGAGCAGAGCTCGACGGAGAGGAGCAGAGCGTACTGGTTGGGGAAGGCGCGGACGTAGTCGGAGGCGCGAGAGATGCCTGCGGCGCCAGCGACGCAGCCGAGGCCGAAGATGGGCGTGCGCTTGATGCTGGTGGGGAAGGGCATGCGGTTGATGAGGCGGGCGTCAATGGTGGGGCTGGCGATGCCGGTGACCGAGGCGAAGAAGATGGCGGAGATGTCGGCGGGGGTGAGGCCTACGCGGGCCAGCGCAGTGTCGATGGCTTTTTCGCCGAGCTCGACGGCGGCGACGATCCAGGCGTCGTTGGTGGGGCCGAAGCCGGAGAGGTTCTCATAGACGTCGAGGGGGAAGACGAGGTTGCGGAAGTCGACACCACAGTTGACGAAGAGCCGGTTGATGAGCCGGGGTTCTTCCATGCGGTCCTGCCAGCGCGCGGTAAGTGCTTCTGAGATTTGTGCCTGGGAGTAGCGGTGAGGTGGATAGGCCGTGCCGACAGATGCAATGCGCATGCTTATGAGAACCCTTTTAGTGACGAAAATTGAAGTGCTGTTGTTGACGGTGCGTGATGGTCGATAGTTGCACGCCTGCGAGGGTGTCTGGAGGCGTGAGTTGGAGCGATGGTTTAAAGGTACACGCTGAGAGAGGTTCAGTGTTGAATTTCGACGTGCGGCTAGTGAAGGCGGGCGATCTGGCGCTGGTAGAGGGTGTTTTTTGGGAACTCCTGGGAGAGGCCGATCAGGATCTGTTTGCCGGATTGGGTGCGGCCATCGCGAAGCTCCCCGACGGCGAGCATGAGGCGGGCGAAGGGGGCGAGATAGTGACCGCGTTCGGCGGTAAGTTTGAGGAGGCGAACGCCTTCCGCCTTGTTGGTGCCTGCTCCGGCCATGCCGAGGAACCAGCGGATGGGCGCGGCCTTAAGGCTGAGCATGTAGTTTTCGATGCCTACGGCGAGGTTGGCGTCGTAGAGGGTGGGGTTGGCGGCGAGGGCCTGCTTGGCGTACTTGCTGGCGAGCTCGCTGTATTTGAAGGCACCGTACTCGTGGCGGTCGATGAGGGAGGCCCAATCGGCCTGCATGCCTGAGGTGACGGCCTTGCAGTAGAGCGCGTTCGAGTCGCCGGGGTTGTGCTGGAGGGCGGCATCGGCGAGGCGGTTGGACTGGTCGATGCGGCTGTTGAAGCCCTGCTTCATCGCCGGGTCGACGGGGGGGCGGGTGCGGGACTGGAAGCGGTTGTCGTCGGCGAAGAGCTCGATATCGAGGACGCCGAGGGTGTTGAACTCGTTGAAGAGGTAGGCGGCCGCGTCGGAGGCCGAGCCGAGGCAATCGTCGGGATGCGCGCTCATCCATTGGCCGAAGTGCCCGTGGGCGACGTTGAAGTCGAGGTTGTAGAGGGCGTAGTAGCCGTCGTTGAGCGGGGTGCCGGTGAGGGGTGCGCTGAAGGCGAGGACGGGGGCTGCAAAAAAAAACAGCAGGAGGGATCCGGAGAGCGCGAGGCGCCGGGTGATTCTGGCCGAGGGTGGGGCGGTCCGGGCTGCCGGAGACGAAAGACGCATTCTTTTCTTTTACCTCATTGGCTTGAAAGTGCGCTTTGGTTTTAAAGCTTTGCGAGAGGAATTGTGTCTGATGGGAGGACTTTGCGCGGCTCTTTTTTCTGAGATGCGAGTTGGAAGCGCAGTCGCCTGGAGGAACTGGAGCAAGGCAATCTCTTTCGTTTAGAGGCTTGGGGAAGAAGACCGTTTGGTGATATCTGACGTGTGCGCAATCCTTAGCGGTCGGGTGGCAAACATTGTCACATTTGCGGCGGGAATGTGCATTCTTTTGCACTTGGTTTTCACATTTGGCTGCTAACTATCTCATTCAAAATGGTTTTTGTTTGGGGGGCAAGCTGCTCTAAGAGTGACATGATCGCCTTTCAGACCCCGCCACTAATTCGGCTGGCCAAATTGAGGGCAGTGACGGGCGCGCATGTACGAGATCGTGGCAAGCCATGGTTCAGGATCGAACCGCTTTAAGCGGAATTTCAGGAGGCCCTTTCATGAAGCTGTTTTCGAAACTCTCTGCCTTGGGAGTGGTGTTCGTGGTTGCAACCACGTTCGCCTCTGCCGACACTCTTCAAATTGGAAGCTATGGATCGGATGGCGGTAACTTTGGCAACGACAATACGGTTTTGGCAAACTCCAACTATCCGGGCTTCGCGTATAGCGACGGGTTCGGGTTTGGTCAGCTGCCGGGCTCCGGTACGGTGGATCTTGCCTCCGATGGGTCGGTGTGGAACACCGCACTGCCGAATTCGAGCTGGGTCTCCTGGGCCCAGACGGGACCACAGTCGAGTCCGTTTGTCGCGACGCCAAATGCCAACTACTTCTTCACCAGCACGTTCACCCTTGACACCAAGAATCCTAGCGGCGCGAGCGGCTACCTGAATATCTACGCGGACGATACGGTTGCGGTATTTCTGAATGGGAACCTGGAGATCACGCCGACGGGAGACTCGTATCCGCATTGCTCGAACGGTATACCAACCTGTATCGGCGATCCTACGCGGGTGTCGCTCAACTCGAACGATTTTGTCAGCGGAGTCAATACGTTGACGTTTCAAGTTCTCCAGGCTAATGGTGCGGACTACGGCGTCGATTTTTCCGGTGAGGTCTCACCGGTTCCGGAGCCGAGTTCGCTGCTGCTTCTGGGAACGGGCCTGATTGGTTCTGCGGGTGCATTGTTGCGTCGGATGCGCGCGTAGTTTGAGTGGATCTCATCGGAGGTTGCGGAGCAGCCCCTGGTGAGAGGAGAGAACGTCATGGTGAGGGGCCGCCTGGTTTGCCGGCGGCCTCTTCGTGTTCGTTCGTTTTTCAAGTCAGGCCTTGAGCAAGTCAGGCTTTGAGAGCTGTGACTTCCTTTTTCTGCTTCTCTTCGAGGTACCAGGCGACGGTCTTCTTGAGGCCTTCGTGGAAGTGGGCTTTGGGTAGATAGCCCAGCTCGGTGCTGGCGCGGGTGATGTCGGCCAGGGAGTGCTGGATGTCGCCTGCTCTTGGGGGGCCGTAGATCGGCTGGGCGGTGAAGCCGAGCTGGCCAGCGATGGTGGCGTAGACCTCGTTGAGGGTGTGGCTCTTGCCGGTGCCGATGTTGAAGACGCGGCCGGTGGCTACTTCGCTGGGCGCGAGGCAGGCGAGGAGGTTGGCGCTGACGGCGTTGTCGACGTAGTTGAAGTCGCGGCTGGTGAGGCCGTCGCCGAAGATGGTAGGGGCGGTGCCCTCCATCATCTTGAAGGTGAACTGGGCGATGACGCCGGAGTAGGGCGAGTCGGCGGCCTGGCGGGGGCCGAAGATGTTGAAGTAGCGCAGGCAGACGCCTTCGAGGCCGTAGGCTCGGTAGAAGGACTGGAGGTAGTACTCGCAGGTGAGCTTCTGGACGGCGTAGGGCGAGAGCGGGCGGGGGAGCATGTCTTCCTGCTTGGGCTGGGTGGGCTGGTCGCCGTAGGCCGAGGAGGAGGCCGCGTAGACGATGCGGCGAACCTTGGCGTCACGCGCTGCGATGAGCAGGTTCAGCGTGCCGTTGATGTTGGATTCGTGCGAGGTAAGGGGATCTTTGACCGAGCGCGGGACCGAGGCGAGGGCACCCTGATGGAGGATGTAGTCGATGCCGTCGCAGGCGGACTTCATGCCGGTGGCATCCTGGAGGTCCATCTCATGAAAGTCGATGGCGTGGCGGATGTCGGCGAGGTTGTCGAGGTTGCCGGTGGAGAGGTTGTCGATGCCGCGTACGTCGTGTCCCTGCTCGACGAGAGTGTGGGCCAGGGATGAGCCGATGAAGCCTGCGATTCCGGTGATGAGATAACGGGCCATCATTCCTCCACCCAGACGTACCGTGCTGGGGCGTTGCAAAGATGTTTAGTGACGTGATGCCTCCCTTATTATCAGGGTTTGCAGGACGAAAGCTAGTGCCGCTGGCAGAGGGCAGCGTGATTTAAGTTTGAGGAGCGGGAAGATGCAGGTCAATGCGACTTTCGTGCGACCCGGACGACCGAAGAGGGCTGATCGATCGCCGGCAGGATGAAGTAAAAATAATTGGACGGCTTAGGGCTTTCTGGGGGATACAGCCCGCATGGTTTCATGCGGTTTGCGTGCGAAGTGTGAAGCGTGGTTGAGAAGGCGAATAATTTACTGGAACTCCGATGTTTTGATCGAGTTTCAAAATGATGAAGTGCGGAAGGTGGATGCGATAATCGAGACTATGTTGACACAAAGCCAAGTTGTTTTGCCGAAGATTGCGCAGGAGCGCATGACGCGTCTGGAGAACCGTACCGCGAAGATCGGAGTGATCGGGCTCGGGTATGTCGGGTTGCCGCTGTCTCTGCTGCTGTCGGAGGCGGGTTTCAAGGTGACAGGATTTGATATTGACACTAAAAAGGTTACAGATCTCGAGGCGGGCCGGTCTTATATCTTTCGGATTCCTGCTGAGGAGATTCAGAGCGCGCGGGCGCATGGATTCAAGGCTACGGCGGACTTTGCCGGGCTCTCCGATATGGACGCCATCATTATGTGCGTGCCGACGCCGCTGACCGAACATCGCGAGCCGGACCTGAGCTACGTGGAGAATACGGCGAAGGCTGCCGCTCCGTGGCTGCAGGAGGGCCAACTGGTGGTGCTCGAGAGCACGACGTATCCGGGGACTACGGAGGATCTGATGATCCCGATCCTCGAGGCGGAGAACCGCAATGGACTGAAGGTGCAGAGTAAGGGTGCCGTGGCCGAGCAGGGTGTGTTCTATGTGGCGTTCTCGCCGGAACGTGAAGATCCGGGCAACACGACAGTGGCGCGGCGTGATATTCCGAAGGTCGTGGGCGGCCATGAAGAGATTGCCACAGAGCTGGCGGCGGTGATGTACGAGGGTATCTTTACGCGCTCGGTGAGGGTGTCTTCGACGCGCGCAGCAGAGATGACGAAGCTGCTCGAGAACATCTATCGCTGCGTGAATATTGCTCTGGTCAACGAGTTGAAGGTGCTGGCGCTGAAGATGGGGATGGATATCTGGGAGGTGATCGACGCTGCGGCGACGAAGCCGTTCGGGTTTCATCCGTTCTATCCGGGGCCGGGGCTGGGTGGACATTGCATTCCGATCGATCCGTTTTATCTGAGCTGGAAGGCGAAGGAGTACGACTTCAACACGCGCTTCATCGAGCTGGCTGGCGAGGTGAATGAGGCGATGCCTGCGCATGTGGTGCAGTACGTCGCGAAGGGGCTGAACCAGAATAAAAAAGCTGTGAACGGGGCGCGCATCCTGATGCTGGGGATGGCTTACAAGAAGGACATTGATGACCTGCGTGAGTCGCCGTCGCTGACCGTGATCGAATTGCTGCGGGAGCAGGGGGCTGAGGTGCAGTACAACGATC
This sequence comes from Edaphobacter lichenicola, assembly GCF_014201315.1. Taxonomy (NCBI): domain Bacteria; kingdom Pseudomonadati; phylum Acidobacteriota; class Terriglobia; order Terriglobales; family Acidobacteriaceae; genus Tunturiibacter; species Tunturiibacter empetritectus. The sequence continues at coordinate 308,917 of NZ_JACHDY010000002.1, read as the reverse complement.
CTTACTTCCCGACCGTGGGCAGAGGCCGGCACTACAACCTGAATATGACCTGTACGCCGCTCGATGACCTGGGACAGTACGACTGCGTTCTGATCATGACGGACCATACGGACTACGACTACAAGGACATTGTGAACAAGTCGAAGCTGGTGGTGGACTCGCGGAATGCGACGAAGGGGATCAAGTCGGACAAGATCGTTCGTTGCTAGGGTGAAGGCGTCGCTTTCTGGTTGCGTGCGGCTTTTCTTTCGGACATCGCCCATGACCTGGTTAAGGGGCGCAAGAAAGACCGGCCGCGTGGAGTGACGCGGCCGGCTGGGTTTGCAGGTTGTTGTTTTGTTTATGGTTCCATGGCGCCGATGGCTGGCGGGTTGGCTCTGGTCTTTCCGTTGAAGTCGGTGGTGACTCCGGAGACTGCGATACCGGAGTTGATGGCTGGACTCGAGGAACTAATGTTGGGATTGATGGCGTTGATGTTGGACTCACCTGTCAGATCGGGATCGCCGCAGGTGTAGATCTTCTCCTGCTGACTTAGATAACTATCCGGGCAGCCTGTGGCTATCGTGTTCCACAGGTTGTGATCGATCGCGGATCCAGAGTTGGCGAAGACATTTCCGCTGCCAAGGTAGATGCCGGAGGCAAGCGTGTTGCTATTGCCGGGATCGGCATAACCTTTGCTGATGTTATTTCTGAAGATAAACGTCGCGCCGTTGGCCGCGCAGTTAGGAGCCAGCGCCGCACACTCGATGTCGTACATGGTGTTGCCGTAGCCGACCGAGGTGTTGTTCTCGAGCGTGATTGCGGTGCCGTTGTTCAACTGGAAGGCCCATTGATCGCCTGCGGCGCGGCAGGTGTCGGCGCTGTCCAGAGCCCAGCCGGAGGGATTGAGCGGGAAAGCCGAGGCGTTGCTCAGAATCCGGCAGTTGCTGATGGAGACGTTGTTGATGGCGGTGGAAGCGGCCCCGGCTCCGAGCTTGAAGGTTTGACCGCCGTTGCCCTCCGACCAGGAGTCGGAGATATGGATCGCCGGGGAGGTCTTCACGTCGTCACTCAAGTGAAGTGAGTCGAATCCGTCCTGCGTATTCCAGCGGAAGTGGCTGTGATCCACGTTCATGGTCATGTTGCCGGCGGCAATCTGGACGAAGCCGTCGCCGTAGCCTCCCGACTCCTGCCCGTAGCAGTAGTTGAAGGCGTTCTGCGTATCGGGCTTGGTCATGTCGTAAGGCTTGACGGCGACGCAGCCATTCCAGTCGATCGTCGCATAGGAGATATTCATGGTTCCCACGGTCTCGCAGGAGGTGTTGCATCCTCCGCCGTCGCCATTCCATCCAGCTTGTCCGTTGCCGATCACATAGACATCGGTGGCGGAGAAGACATCGCTGCTGGATTTGTTGAGCTTGCTTCCGAGGATACCGCTGCCTGCGGTGCCGACGATTGCGAGATCCTGCAGGGTGAGGTTGGAGGGACCCTGTTGGGTCAGGTAGTTGAGAAGGAGTCCGCCGTAGCGCACGTAGTTTTTGGAGTCAGTGCACTGGCCTGCGCCAGCGACCATGGTGCAGGTGTCGGGCTGGGTGATCTCGATGCAGGAGATGTCCACGTAGTCGGTGCCGCGGGTATCGAGGACCACGAAGGCGGCATCGATACCGCTCAGGATGGTCGGATTGACCAGGTGAGTGTGACCGGAGTCGTGGCAGTTGCCGGCGTTCTGGCCCAGAATCCGGGTGTGCTGGCCGGCCGTGCCCGAGGGAGGAGCAGGAAGGATGCAGCTGGAACCTTCGCTGTTACCTGAATTCGGCGCAGGGCAGATTCCGCTGAGCTGCGCGTGCCAGTCCGTTCCCACGCCGCTATTCTGTTCTCCCATGTAGTAGGTGTCGGACGTGCCGCTGGTGTTCACAAATTGGATCGTGTCGCCGCCCGCAAACTTGGCCCAGCTGCCGGAGGAGTTCATCATCTGGTAGGGGTGATTGAAGGCACAGGCTTGACCCGTGCCCGATCCGGGGTACGCCGCGTTGGTCTTGCCCGTGCACTGGGTGTTGCTGCCACCATCCGGGCGGATGTACCACGTGGTACCCGGACCAGGGGGTGGCTGTGCTGCACTGAGTGTGATCGAGACGGTGACTGACTTACTCTGGACGGGACTGCCGTTGTCGCTTACGGTTGCGGTGAAGCTGGTGGTGCCGGTTACCGAGGGTGTACCGGAGATCACGCCGGTGGTAGCCGCGAGAGTCAATCCGCTGGGCAGGCTGCCACTGATCGACCACGTGTAGGCGGGTGTTCCTCCGCTTGCCTGTAGAGTGCCGGAATAGGTTGTTCCATCGGTGCCTGAGGGAAGGGTTGAGGAAGTGATTGTCAGCGGAGGAACCGCAACGAGCAGTGAGATTGTGGCCGACGCAGTCTTTGTCGGGCTTTCACTATCTGTAACCGTTGTGGTTAAGCTGAAGGTTCCTGTGGCGGTGGGGGTTCCGGCGATGACGCCGTTGCTGCCGAGGCTGAGACCTGCAGGCAGGCCGGTGACGGACCAGGTGTAGGGAGCAGTTCCGCCGGTGGCGCTGAGTGTGGTGCTGTAGGGCTGGTTGGAGGTGGCTCCTGCAAATGCTGTGGAGGTGATGGAGAGCGGCGCGATGGGTGCCGTGACCGCGAGTGGGATGGTGGCGGAGGCGGTCTTGGCTGGGCTCTGGCTATCGGTGACGGTGACGCTGATGGAGAAGTTGCCAGTGGCGGTGGGGGTTCCGGCGATGACGCCGTTGCTGCCGAGGCTGAGACCTGCGGGCAGGCCGGTGACGGACCAGGTGTAGGGAGCGGTTCCGCCGGTAGCGCTGAGTGTGGTGCTATAGGGCTGGGTGGAGGTGGCTCCTGCAAATGCGGTGGAGGTGATGGAGAGCGGCGCGATGGCTGCGGTGACCGCGAGTGGGATGGTGGCGGAGGCGGTCTTGGCTGGGCTCTGGCTATCGGTGACGGTGACGGTGATGGAGAAGGTTCCTGTGGCGGTGGGGGTTCCGGCGATGACGCCGTTGCTGCCGAGGGTGAGACCTGCAGGCAGGCCGGTGACGGACCAGGTGTAGGGAGCAGTTCCGCCGGTGGCGCTGAGTGTGGTGCTGTAGGGCTGGTTGGAGGTTGCTCCTGCAAATGCGGTTGAGGTGATGGAGAGCGGCGCGATGGGTGCGGTGACCGAGAGTGGGATGGTGGCGGAGGCGGTCTTGGCTGGGCTCTGGCTATCGGTGACGGTGACGCTGATGGAGAAGTTGCCAGTGGCGGTGGGGGTTCCGGCGATGACGCCGTTGCTGCTGAGGCTGAGACCTGCGGGCAGGCCGGTGACGGACCAGGTGTAGGGAGCGGTTCCGCCGGTAGCGCTGAGTGTGGTGCTATAGGGCTGGGTGGAGGTGGCTCCTGCAAATGCGGTGGAGGTGATGGAGAGCGGCGCGATGGCTGCGGTGACCGCGAGTGGGATGGTGGCGGAGGCGGTCTTGGCTGGGCTCTGGCTATCGGTGACGGTGACGGTGATGGAGAAGGTTCCTGTGGCGGTGGGGGTTCCGGCGATGACGCCGTTGCTGCCGAGGGTGAGACCTGCGGGCAGGCCGGTGACGGACCAGGTGTAGGGAGCAGTTCCGCCGGTGGCGCTGAGTGTGGCGGTGTAGGGCTGGTTGGAGGTTGCTCCTGCAAATGCGGTGGAGGTGATGGAGAGAGGCGCGATGGGTGCCGTGACCGAGAGAGTGAGGGTGGCCTTTGCGGTGAGGGCTGGTGATCCGGCGTCGGTGGCGGTGATGGCTATGGGGAAGCTGCCGGTGGCGGTGGGAGTTCCGGCGATGACGCCGTTGCTGCCGAGGGTGAGACCTGCGGGCAGGCCGGTGACGGACCATGTGTAGGGAGTGGTTCCGCCGGTGGCGCTGAGAGTGGCGGCGTAGGGCTGGTTGGAGGTGGCTCCTGCAAATGCGGTGGAGGTAATGGAGAGAGGTGCGATGGGTGTCGTGACCGAGAGAGTGAGGGTGGCCTTTGCGGTGAGGGCTGGGGAGCCAGCGTCTGTGACGGTGAAGGTGATGGGGAAGCTGCCGGTCGCGGTGGGGGTTCCGGAGATGATTCCGTTGCCGGCGAGAGAAAGTCCGGCAGGGAGCCCAGCGGCGGACCAGGTGTAGGGAGCTGTTCCTCCGGAGGCGTTGAGGGATGCGGTGTAGGGTTGGTTGGAGGTGGCGCCCGCAAACGCAGTAGAGGTAATCGTAAGGGGCTGGATGGCTGTAGCGATGGAGAGGGTCAGGGTTGCCTTCGTGGTCAGGGTTGGGGAGCCGGCGTCGGTGACGGTGAAGGTGATGGGGAAGCTGCCGGTTGCGGTCGGGGTTCCTGCAATGATTCCGTTGCTGGCGAGAGAGAGTCCGGCAGGGAGCCCTGCGGCGGACCAGATGTAGGGAGCGGTCCCTCCGGAGGCGTTGAGGGATGCGGTGTAGGGTTGGTTGGAGGTTGCACTCGCGATTGCAGTAGAGGTAATCGTGAGGGGCTGGATTGGCGCAGTGACCGAAAGACCAAACGTAGCTTTTGCGGTCACGGCGGGTGCACTGGCGTCGGTGACGGTGAAGGTGATGGGGAAGCTGCCGGTTGCGGTCGGGGTTCCTGCAATGATTCCGTTGCTGGAGAGTGAGAGCCCAGCAGGGAGCCCGGCGGCGGACCAGGAGTAGGGAGCTGTTCCTCCGGAAGCGTTGAGTGAGACGCTGTAGGGTTGGTTGGCCGTCGCGCCCGCAAAGGCGGTAGAGGTAATCGTAAGGGGTTGAATGGCCGCGGTGACGGAGATACTAAGCGTAGTCTTGGCGGTCAGAGCGGGGGAACCGGCGTCGGTGACGGTGAAGGTGATGGGGAAGCTGCCGGTCGTGGTCGGGGTTCCGGAGAGGATGCCGTTGCTTCGAAGGCTGAGTCCGGCAGGGAGAGCACTGGCGGACCAGGTGTAGGGGGCTGTGCCTCCGGAGGCGTCGAGCGAGGCGCTGTACGGTTTGTTGGAGGTGGCTGGGGCAACGGAAGTGGAGGTAATGGTGAGGGGTTGGATGTCGGCGGTGACAGAGATACTAAGCGTTGCTTTCGCGGTTTGGGTGGGGGAACCGGCGTCGGTGACCGTGAAGGTGACAGGGAAGCTGCCGGTCAGGGTTGGGGTTCCGGAGAGGATGCCGTTGCTTTGAAGGCTGAGTCCGGCAGGGAGAGCGCTGGCAGACCAAGCGTAGGGAGCTGTTCCCCCGGAGGCGTTGAGCGAGGCGCTATATGGTTGGTCGGAGGTGGCGCCTGCCAGGGTAGCGGAGGTGACGTTAAGGGGCTGGATTGTGGCGGCGACTGACAAACTGAACGAAGTCTTGGCGCTGAGAGAGGGTGAACCTGCGTCGGTGACCGTGACAGTGATGGAGAAGGCGCCGGTCGTTGTCGGGGTTCCGGAGATGATTCCGTTGCTGGTGAGAGTGAGTCCAGCAGGGAGCGCGCCGGCGGACCAAGTGTAGGGAGCTGTGCCTCCAGAGGCGTCGAGCGAGGCGCTATAAGGTTTGCTGGAGGTGGCTGGCGCAAGGGAAGTTGAGGTAATGATAAGGGGCTGGATTGTCGCGCTGACCGATAGAGTGAACGCAGCTTTTGTGGTCAGGGTTGGTGAACCGGCGTCGGCGACCGTGACTACGATTGGAAAGTTGCCGGAAGCTGTTGGCGTTCCGGAGATGATGCCGTTGTTCGTAAGAGTGAGTCCAACGGGTAGTGCACTGGCGGACCAGGTGTAGGGCGCTGTCCCTCCACTTACCTGCAACGACGCTGAATAGGGAGAGTTGGTCTGGCCGGCAGGCAGGCTGACGACGGTGATTGTTAGAGGCTGCGGAGCGACCACAAGTGTTGCGGCGACTGAGGTGGTCAATGCTGGACTGCTTGAGTCTGCAACTGTAAAGGTTACAGTAGTGCTTCCGCTCGAAGTTGGATCTCCGGAGAGAGTGCCGTTGCTTCCGAGGCTAAGTCCAGCGGGTAACGTGCTCGAGGACCAGGCGTAGGGCGCGGTACCTCCACTTGCCTGGAGTGAACCTGAATACATCGAACCAACTACGCCGGCTGGAAGCGAAGGGGTGATTTGCAGAGGCGTGGGACTAACTGGGGGTGTGGTTGGAGGCGGAGGCGTTGTGACCGGAGGGGGAGGCGTGGAGACGGGGGGCGCTGCAGGTATATTCAAACCGAATTGCACTGCTGCCGTTTGCGCTGGGGAACTGGAGTCAGTCACTGTGATTGTGAATGAAAAATTCCTGCTCGAAGTGGGTGCGCCGGAGATAACTCCCGTCGAGGACAGGCTAAGTCCAGAAGGCAACTGCCCAGCTGTAACACTCCAGATATATGCGGGAGTTCCGCCGTTTGCGGTCAACGCCACACTATAAAGAGCGCCGAGGGCTGGCTGGGGTAAAGATGTTGTGGACAGCGTCAGCGTAGAAGCGGACGCACCGGTCGCGGGCGTCGTGATTACCACCGGTACAGATGTTGAAGAAGCTTTTGTAACAGTGTTCTGCACCTGCAATTGCACGGTGGAGGGCGTTGCGACGATGTTGCTTGCAAGTGCGCTCGATAGAGTATTCGAGTCAACGACAGACGTTGAGAGTGGGCTGCCATTCCAGAGGATGACGCTCTCGCTCGTGAAATTGGTTCCCGAGACCTTGATGGTCTGGTTCTTTGAACCCGCGGCGATGGTTTGGGGAACAACCTGGCTGATACTGGGCGTGATGTTGACCGGAACCAGTCCGGCGCCACAGCCGAGACAAAAGTGAAGAAGCGCGAAGCCTGCGGTTGCTGCAATAGCCCTAAAAAGTTTCGCCAAATCGCACCTCTAGTTACATCAAGACTTATCGACACTGGAACGACTTGGAGTTTGGGAAAATTACTCGAAGCCGTCGCATCAACTGAAAACTACAGTGAGAAAGTGGTTACTACAGCTACCCGATAGGGGATGCTGGAGTGCAACTTCCGTGTGATTAAGGCAAAATTCTCTCGGTTATAGGCACAAAAACGCCTTTGTAGAGAGAGGAACAATGAGACAGGCGAATCAGAGGTTCTAATTTGGTTAGAGACAAAACCAAAGTAATCCGAGACAAGTATCGGACTACAACTTCATCCGGGACATACCACGGAAGTAGTACGAGGAGTAAGAGCGGCTTCAGGAGATGTCTCTTTTTCGGACACGTTCGATAGGGAAGAAAGAATGGTTTTGTTACTGGTGAAGTTACTTACACCAACGAAGAATCCAGGACTTACGGCAAACAGCGCGCGAGCGTTCTGGAGAGACATGCGGACTCCACAACGCTTGCGAATTGAAACAAGCTCGCACAAGCCTGTCGCAGAATTCTGCGCCTAGCCTGGAATCTGGAGTGAGAAGGAGGAGGTGGCGAAGTGCTCGTCGTGGTGCGGGAGATGCGCTAGTTCCCTTTGCTACGGATCGCATCACACACAAGCAGCATTGTCTCCTGTGCTATTCTGCTGCTCAATAAGTCAAAAGACACATTAACGGGAGAGCGAGAGATCGCGCCGCATGTTGACAACCTGGTCGCGGGGACACACGACAGCCAACGACACCTTGACATGAAGGGGAGCAGTCGCGGCTACTGAAAGACTTCTCTGACTATCGTGACGAAGACTTAGTTGTAACCGGAGTATCTCTCATAGTTCGCGGTGTTCGTCCGTAGACGATTCCAAAGACCCAAAAGGTGTAAAAAGTACGCAAGATGGCTAAGGTCGACGTTATTATTCCCGCGTTCAATGGTGCTCGGTACCTGCCCGCGGCCATTGAGAGCGTCCTGTCGCAGACGTTCGAGGATTGGCAGATTTGGCTGGTGGACGACGGCAGTACCGATAATACTGAGGAAGTGGTTGCTCCCTTCCTCCTCCGTCTTGGGTCCAGGATGAAGTACATCAAACAGGAAAATCAAGGACTACCAGGAGCGAGAAACACTGCTATTCGCGCCTCGGCAGGCGAGTTCGTAGCTTTGCTTGATGCCGACGATGTGTGGTTGCCTTGCCGTCTGTCCGAATCGGTGAAGGCCCTTGCGGAGCGGCCGGAGGCTGGTTTTGCTTATGGCCTTATCACGATCATCGACGCAGAGGGTCGGCTCGGAGGGACATTTCGGGGAAATTCAAAATTCGCTGAAGGTCGCATCGCTCCGCAGATTTACATGCGCAAGGTTGAGCTTCCCTGTCCCACCCTTACGTTCCGAAGACGATCGATCGACGAGGTCGGGCTCTTTGACACGACGCTGCGAACGACAGAGGACCGCGATCTTTGCCTTCGGATCGCTTTTCGATATGAAGTTGCGTTCATCCCCGAGATCATTGCCTACTACCGGGTGTCTTCGGGCTCCATGTCCAGCGATCCTGAGCGAATGCTTAGGGGGCAGCTAGCGTTCATTCGCAAGCACTATGGCGCGGAAGGTTGTGGATTGCGCGAGCGCCAGATCTCGTTGGCACGAGCTTACAAGCAGCGAGCGGAGACCTTGAAGCGGCATAACCGGCCGTGGGCAGCCCTGAGGAGTTCCTTGCGCGCGGTAGCGCTCTATCCGTTTGACATGGACAATCCCAGAACCGCAGGGTCTCTGTTCTTGAATCTGATCGGGGGCCCCAGGCCTAGTTAGGACTTTGCTGCTCGGTCACTTCGGTCACGCAGGTGTCGCCATACCTGCCATGCGCCCGTCACCAGCGCTGCTGCTCCGAGGGACTCTATCACGGTGGAAGGATGCAAGGTTGCGTGAGGTTCAGGTGCAAGCCGCGACGAACTTTTGTCCACTGCTTTGACAGGTAAAACATCCCCGTACCCATACGGATGCCAGGTTTCATCTTTCAGGTGCGGGTTGTTGCAGCTGCCTCCGGTCTCATGCAGCGAGGTGGCGGGACAGCTCCAGTCGCCCTTTGGATGGTAAGTGACATTGTTGGTGAAGCTGGCTCC